>JAZQXX010000078.1:0-22861 GCA_045633085.1 Negativibacillus sp.
CACGGCGGTGAGATCGTTGTCAGCGGTCCTTGTGAAGTCATCGAAGCCTGCGAACAATCCATTACCGGCCAGTACCTCAGCGGCAAAAAGAAAATCACTGTTCCAAGTGAACGCCGCTGCGGCAACGGAAATTGGCTGGAAGTAGTCGGTGCTGCCGAAAACAATCTGCAAAATGTGGATGTTAAATTCCCTCTCGGTACGTTCTGTGCTGTCACCGGTGTTTCCGGTTCCGGTAAATCTTCCCTCATCAATGAGATCCTTTACAAAGGCTTGGCTCGCGAGCTGAACGGCGCCAAAGCCCGTCCGGGCAAATACCAGGAAATCCGCGGCATGGAATATCTTGACAAGGTCATTGAGATCGACCAGTCCCCGATTGGCCGCACTCCACGTTCCAATCCAGCTACCTATACCGGTATCTTTACTGACATTCGCAGTATTTTCGCTGAAACTCCAGAAGCAAAAAAACGCGGTTACGGACCGGGACGTTTCTCCTTTAACGTAAAAGGCGGTCGCTGTGAATCCTGCGAAGGTGCAGGTATCCTGCAGATCGAAATGCACTTCCTGCCGGATATTTTCGTTCCTTGTGAAGTCTGCAAAGGACGCCGTTACAACCGAGAAACTTTGGAAGTAAAATACAAAGACAAGAACATTCATGATGTTCTTGAAATGACCGTGGAAGATGCGCTGAACTTCTTCGAACACCTGCCAAAGCTTCGCCGCAAGATCCAAACCCTGTACGACGTTGGTTTGGGCTATGTGAAGCTCGGACAGTCCGGTACCACCCTGTCCGGCGGTGAAGCACAGCGTGTCAAGCTGGCTGCTGAACTCTCCCGCAAAGCCACCGGCAAAACCATTTACATTTTGGATGAACCGACCACCGGTCTGCATACTGCTGACGTTCATCAGCTCATCGGTGTACTGCAGCGACTTGTAGACGAAGGCAATACCGTCATCGTTATCGAACACAACCTCGATGTCATCAAAACTGCTGACTACATCGTTGACCTCGGTCCGGAAGGCGGCGACCGCGGCGGTACCATCGTTGCAACCGGTACACCGGAAGAAATCGCAGCAAATCCAAATTCCCACACCGGCCATTATCTGAAAAAAGTACTGTAACGTAAAAAAGGACACCCAATGGCGAGTGTCCGTAAAACAGTTTCAGTCCCGGCAGGTAATTCTGCCGGGACTGTTCTTGTATATATAGCTGCCACACGATAAAATAACGCATATAGATAAACTTGAATTTGACGAGGTGAGAGAACAATGGAATATACAATTGAACGAGTTAAACTTGGTGATGAAGCAACATTGGCGTATATTCAGACAGAAAGTTGGAAAGCGGGATTTAAGGATATTCTAAATCCTGACACTTTGCTGCGATGCACCCAAATTGATAAAGCAACCGCCATGTATCGCCGCTTGTTGGAGCAGAATATCGGAAATGGATATTTATTGAAGGTTGAGGGTAACCCACATTGTATTGCATGGTGGGATGCTACCCGTGAAAAGGATATGCCTGGCTATGCCGAACTTATTTGCATCCACAGTCTGCAGAACCAATGGAGAAAAGGTTATGGTAGCAAGATGATGGATGCTGTACTGCATGATATTGCTGCTACAGGATATTCAAAGGTCATGCTTTGGGTTTTTGAAGATAACACAAGAGCAAGACGGTTTTATGAAGTGCATGGATTTACAACTAGTGGGAAGACGAAACCGAATATTGAGCCGATAGAGATTTGTTACGAAAAGAATCTTTAACCCATCTATTTGCCCAATTCCAATTTGTCGAACGGATAAAGGGCGCACTTCTATACATCGCATTCTGCCATGTAGTGCGAATAATGATAAAAGCCAAGCTGCATCTGCAGCTTGGCTTTAACTGTTTTGCGACCACCCGACTAATGGGTGTCCTTTTTATTTTAGCAAAGCTCAAAAATCAAGATTCGTTCCTGTTCCGGATTGCTGTCAAACAAATCGCTGCAGTCGATCTCGTCCACAAACATCAGGAAGGGATTGGTCATAAGATAGGCAACATACTCATCGCTTGGGTAGTAGAAGAAAAGCCGCATTTCCCGCGGATCTTCATAGTAGGATTCCAGTATTTTTCCCAGAACTGCCCGCAGAATCTCCACAGAAAACGGATTGAAGAAATAGAATGCATCGGCAGCTTCTACCGTAAATTCTTCCGCGTGGGTGCAATGGAAACTTACGCCTTCTCCGTCGAATGTCTTTTGATTATCCACAGCCTGCACGTAAATACGTTCATCGTACTCGATGCCGCTGCAGGAACAGCCCAACTTGTGATTGAGGAAGAAACCGACTCTTCCCTTTCCGCAGCCGTAATCGATCACAGAATTTTCCTCATCAAGGAAACCGCTGTCTGCCAAACGCTCCAACACAGAGTATGGCGTCGGCTCGTACGGATAGCGATAGGCATCTGCCCTTGCTGCATCTCTGCCGCAGGTTTGAATCTTCAGTTTACTGTCCCACTGTGCTTCTGTCATCAGTGATTCTCCTTACACCATGTTTCTTCGTAATCTACGATCACCTTCATACAGTTTCCGCAGTTCCATGCCTTCACTGTAGGTGCGGTCCAGTTGTGGGTCGTCAAGGTCACTTCATCCGCATCTGCGTTGAAGAAAAACTGATGTGGCTTCTCTGTAAAATAAACCTTTCGTCCGCTCTGAACAACACCTTCCTGCATATTGCGACCGCAAAATGGGCATTTCATTCCCTATTCCTCCCCGTTGATCTGCTTCGCAAGCTGGCTGATCTGCTCCATGACAGCTTCATTGTCTTTTACTGCTTTTCGGTCGGTACCTTTGCAGTGGATAATACATTCATCCGTTGCATGCATACAGTGAAGCAGAACTTTCATCATGCGGTGAGCAGGCTCCGCTTTACCTGGACCTCCTGCCGCCAACAGAGCCGCACCTTTACGCACTCGATCCTGCATCAGCTCTTCCTTACGCATCATGCGAGCCATGCAGTACATCTGCAGTCGGCTCAGCTGCTGCATCAAAGAACCGCTGATCTCATCAAAATGCACTGGAGAAGCTAAAATGATCCAATCGGCTTCATCGATTCGCTTGTACACGTCCTGCATTCCATCTTTCAGTGCACAGCCCGGATTTTTCCAGCAATAGCGGCAGTCCACACATGGAGAAATGCTTGGATCGTCGCAATGTGCAATGTGAATATCATGCTCCGGCAGCTGACGGGTCAGCGTTTCGATCATCTGTGCTGTATCACCATTTTTACGGATCGCACCGTTAAAAATCAAAATCTTCATATCATAACTCCTTTTTGAGGATGTAGTGTCTGTTCTTATTCTATCACGCTTTGCACTTCTGCGCAATTCTGCAAAATACCTTGTCGAAAATCTTCACTTGTGATATGATTTTGATAGTATGACTGAAAAACCACGGAGGTGGTATTGTGAATCCAATGGAATCTTTGACTTTAGAAGAACTGCTGCAGCTGTGGCAGTCTTTCATTATGGTAGATGACGCGAACTACGAGATCGGGCTTCCTTACTTGCAGCGTGCTGTAGAGTTGGGCGATGCATACAGTGCCTATGCTTTGGGCTGCTGCTTTGAACACGGACTTGGTGTTCGCAAAAATATGACCCAGGCTGTTTCCTACTACGCTTTATCCGCTGACAAAGGAAATCCGAACGGAGCTGCAGCTCTTGCTTCCTGCTATTTCGAAGGAAAAGGTGTGGAAAAAGATCTGCCTAAGGCTGTTTTCTGGTTTACCAAAGCAGCAGAAGGCGGACATATCCGCTCTATGGACGATTTGGCTGTTTGCTACGAAAACGGTACCGGCTGCGAAGCCAATCCGGATTTAGCCTTTAAACTTTATGTACGCGCCTTTATGCATGGACATGCTATGGCAGCGTTCCATTTGTCCAACTGCTATCTGAATGGCGTCGGCACAGATGTTGATGCAGAACGTGGCATCCAGTTCCTGCGTATCGCAGCGGAAAAACAGTGCCCGGAAGCAATGCACCGCTTGGCTTGGTGCCATTACCACGGCGACGGCGTAGAAAAAAGCGAACGGGAGCTGTTCCTTCTGTTGGCTCGTGCTGCTGATTTGGGCTACGCTGCAGCCATCAGCGATGTCGGCTGGTGCTATTACAACGGCAAAGGCGTCGAAAAAGACGTAAAAGCTGCATTCCGTTACTACTCCAAAGCTGCTGAGATGGGCAATGTTCCTGCACAGGCTTGTACTGCTTGGGCATATTACAGCGGTCATGGTGCGAAAAAGAACCTGAAAAAAGCAGTTCATTGGTATAAAAAAGCCGCAGAAAACGGTCACGCACTCTCTCAGTTCAATTTAGGTATGTGTTATTACAGTGGTTGGGGAGTGGAACAGAGCTATGACAACGCCTTCCCTCTCTTTGTAAAATCCGCAGAACAGAACTACCCTTCTGCTCAGTGCAAACTTGGCTGGTGCTACCGCATCGGACGCGGCTGCGACGTTGACAAAGCAAAATCTTTGTATTGGTATCGCAAAGCAGCTGCCAACCAGGATGCTATCGCAATGTATCAGCTTGGCATCATCCACCACTACGGCATCGGTACCGAGATCAATCTGCCGCTGGCTGCATTTTGGTATGGCAAAGCAGAGCAACAGGGTCATATGGGCGCTACCATCAATCTCGGCGAATGTCTGCGCTTTGGCTGGGGTGTAGAAAAAGACTGCGAACGAGCTATTCAGCTGTATCAGAAAGCTGCTGACCAGGGTGAAGCTCTCGGTTGGGAAAATCTCGGCGAGTGTGCGGAAAAAGGTCATGGCATGCCGAAGAATATCCCCCTGGCTATGCGTTACTTTGCAAAAGCTTCTGAAATGGGCTACTGCGGTGCAAGTTATCGTTTGGCAAAACACTGCAAAAAAACTGACCCACTTCAGGCAATGGAGCTGTGTCAGCTGGCTATCAAACAGGATGATGATCCAAAACAGGAATATACCAAAAAAGCGAAACGTCTGCTGAAAGAACTGGAAGCACAGCTCTCTGAAGAAAACGAAAGCGAAGAATAGAAAAAAGCCGCTCAGTGAGCGGCTTTTTTATTTGATATAATCCTCGAAATCTACTTTCTCCACCTGGAAGGTCTTGCCGTTAAGATAGTCCAAGACTCCGCCGTCGGTAGTGAATTCAAAGCTTAATTTGTAGGAGTACAGTGCCTGATATGGGAATGGATTGTCCTTGTTGTCGCGGTTTCTGCCGTATTTGGTGTCACCTGCCAACGGATGTCCGTAAAATGCCATGTGTGCACGGATCTGATGGGTACGACCGGTTTTCAGATCCACTTCCAGCAAGGAATATTTTCCATTACTGCGGAGAGTTTTATACTTGGTGATGATGGTCTTACTGTCGCCCACCTGTTTACGGAACACTTTAACCATGTTCTGACTGCTGTCTTTCAGCAAATAATCTCTTAGGGTCGCAGCTTTTGGTTCCATTTCTCCATGGATCAAGCAAAGATAAAGCTTCTTCAGCTCGCGATCCTTGACTTTCTGATTGAGGATACGCAGAGCTTCTGCATTTTTCGCAGCAATAACGATACCGCCGGTGTTGCGGTCGATTCGGTTGCACAGCGCCGGAATGAAGCTATTTTCCTGCTTTGGATCGTATTCGCCTTTCTCATAGAGATAGTGCAAGATTCGGTTGATCAGCGTATCCGCTTCGCCTCTTTCATCTTCGTGAACCACTAAGCCCGGTTTCTTATCAACCAGCAAAATATTTTCATCTTCGTAGACGATATTCAATTTGGTCGGAACTTTCAGGAAGAGCAGCTCCTGCTCACCTTCTCCGAAGAATTCATCGTTGATCCACAACTCCAAAACGTCACCTTCCTGCAGTTTATCCTCAGGCTGGCAGCGTTTGCGATTGAGTTTGATATGTTTGGTGCGAATATATTTATACATCAAAGACTTTGGCAGAGCCGGAACAGCTTTTTCAATAAACTTGTTCACCCTCTGACCTGCGTCATTTTTTCCAATGGTAAATGCTTTCATAGAGCCTCCGAAATTCTGTTGGAATTACTGATATTGTAGCATAATTTCGCAAAATATGCTATACTGAATTATATCTATGGCGGGAGATGAATCCAATGAAAAGTCTGCACTTCGTCCACCGAGAAGCGGTGGAAAAAGGTTGGTCCGGTGATCGCAAATATCGTGTTGTCGATGAATCCGGCATTGCATATCTGCTGCGTTTCTGCTCCGCAGAGCTGTTTGAAAAGAAGCAGCTGGAATTCGACAACATGAAACGTGCCGCTGCTTTGGGTGTTCCTATGTGCAAACCTTTGGATTTTGGACTCTGCGACGAAGGTACTTACCTTCTGCAAAGCTGGATCGACGGTCAAGATGCTGAAGACATCATCCCTACACTTTCCGTCGACGAACAATATCGTTATGGCATGAAAGCCGGAGCTGCTTTAAAGCGGATCCATCGCATTCCTGCTCCTGCTGATTTGGAAGATTGGGAATGCAGATTTAATCGCAAGATTGACCGAAAAATCAAGCTTTATTTGGACTGCCCACTGTCTTATGAGGATCATGGCGGCGAAATTCTCATGGACTATCTGAACACACATCGCCACTTGCTCAACGATCGTCCTCAGTGCTGGCAGCACGGCGACTTCCACATCGGAAACATGATGCTCGACCAAAATGGACAGCTGCAGATCATTGACTTTAACCGCAGTGATTTCGGTGACCCTTGGGAAGAATTCAACCGCATTGTCTGGAGTGTGCAGGCTGCTCCTGCATTCGCTTGCGGCATTGTTGACGGATATTTTGATGGCTCTGTTCCGATGGAATTCTGGCAGCTGCTGGCTGTTTATATTGCAAGCAATACCCTCTCCTCTCTGCCGTGGGCAATTCCCTTCGGTCAGCAGGAGATCGATACCATGCGAGCACAGGCCAAACAAATTTTGACTTGGTATGACAATATGAAAAATCCCGTACCGACTTGGTACAAACCTTAAAGAAAGGAGGACTGCTTGTGGCAGAAGGACACCGTGAACGGCTGAAACGCCGCTTCCTCAACGAAGGTCTTCGCAATTTTGAAGACTATCAGGCTTTGGAACTACTGCTTTTCTATGCCATTCCCCGCAAAGATACTTCTCCCATCGCTCGTGCGCTGATCCAACGGTTCGGCAGTTTCTCCGCGGTACTGGAGGCTCCTTTGGAAGAACTGAAAAAGGTCGACGGAATGGGCGATTCTTCCGCTACCTATCTGAAGATGCTTTCCGCCATGTCCAATTATTACTTGACTGACTTGTGCCGTTTCAAGAGGCAGCTGACCTCCACCCGTGAGGCACGAGATTATCTTCTGCCTCAATTTATCGGCGTGACCAACGAGTGTGTTTATCTGCTCTGTTTGGATAACAGCGGCCGTATTCTGTATGGAGATTTTATCAACGAAGGTACGGTAGACCTGTCGACACTGTCTGCCCGTACGGTTGTTGAAGTAGCTCTGCGTGTAGGTGCAAGCCGAATCATTCTGTCCCACAACCATCCCCGCGGATTTGCGATCCCATCCGACGATGACATCATAACCACAAGAGAGGTTATGCGAGTTTTGGACTCTCTTGGCATCGACCTGATGGACCACATCATTGTTTCAGAAAATGACTGCGTATCTATGAGAGAATCTCGCTTGCTGCAGCTTTGATTTAATGAAAAAACCTTGCCTTTTATAGAAAAAACAGTTATACTTAATAGATGTGAATCAATCACAAAACTTTGGTTTTGTATGAAAATAAACGTAAAACATCATTCTAATTGGAGGTACGTTTCGTGAAAGAACTGTTAGAACAGATCAATAAGCGTCGAACCTTTGCCATCATCAGCCACCCTGACGCTGGTAAAACTACGCTTACCGAAAAACTGCTGCTGTACGGTGGTGCTATTCAGCAGGCAGGTAGTGTAAAAGGTAAACAGAATTCCCGTCATGCAGTCAGCGACTGGATGGAAATCGAAAAACAGCGCGGTATTTCTGTTACCTCTTCCGTAATGCAGTTCCATTATCAGGATAAATGCATCAACATTCTGGATACCCCTGGCCATCAGGACTTCTCTGAAGATACCTACCGTACTCTGATGGCAGCTGACGCTGCTGTCATGGTTATCGACGCCGCAAAAGGCGTTGAGGCGCAGACCATTAAGCTCTTCAAAGTTTGTACCCTGCGCCACATTCCAATTTTCACCTTCGTAAACAAAATGGACCGCGAAGCTCGCAATCCATTTGATCTGATGGAAGAGATCGAACAGATCCTCGGCATTCAGACCTACCCAATGAACTGGCCGATCGGCTGCGGTCAGGACTTCAAAGGTGTTTACGACCGTAACAAACAGGAGATCATGGCCTTCCAGTATGAAGGCAGAAAATCCGGTACCAAACAGGTAGACAGCATCAAAGCAAAACCTGGTGATCCTGGTCTGGACGAATTGCTGACCCCTACCCTTCATCAGACTCTGATGGACGACATCGAGCTGCTGGACGGTGCAAGCTATGAATTCGATATCGAGAAAGTACAGACCGGCCGTCTGAGCCCTGTATTCTTCGGTTCCGCGCTGACCAACTTCGGCGTTGAACCATTCCTGGCTGACTTCCTGCGTCTGTCCCCACCACCACTGCCAAGAAACTCTATCAACGGCCCTGTGGAACCACAGCAGGAAAACTTCTCCGGCTTCATTTTCAAAATCCAGGCAAACATGAATAAGGCTCACCGTGACCGTATCGCTTTCATGCGTATCTGCTCCGGTAAATTCACCCGCGGTATGGAAGTAAACCATGTTCAGGGCGGCAAGAAGATCAAACTGGCTCAGTCCACCCAGATGATGGCTCAGGACCGCGAAACTGTGGAAGAAGCTTATGCAGGCGACATCGTCGGTCTGTTTGATCCGGGCATCTTCTCCATCGGTGATACCCTCTGCACCGGCAAAGAAAAAATCCAGTATGAAGGCATTCCTACCTTCGCTCCGGAACACTTCGCTCGTGTTACTCAGGTAGACACCATGAAACGTAAACAGTTCGTCAAAGGTATGGAACAGATTGCACAGGAAGGTGCGATCCAGATCTTCCGTGAAATTGGCGGCGGTATGGAAGAAGTTATCGTCGGCGTTGTAGGTGTTCTGCAGCTGGAGGTACTGGAGTACCGTCTGAAAAACGAATACAATGTTGCGATCCGTCAGGAAGGTCTGAACTATCAGCACCTGCGTTGGATCACCAACGATGACATCGACGTGAAGAAACTGAACCTCACCAGCGACACCCGTCGTGTTGAAGATATGCGTGGCAACAAGCTGCTGCTCTTCACCAGCCAGTGGAACATCGACTGGGCTTTGGAACACAACAAAGAGCTGCGTCTGTCCGAATTCGGTAACCTGAAAAAAGAAGACTAAACAAACAAAACTCCCACTTTTCAGTGGGAGTTTCTTTTTTTATTTCATCCACAGGAAATTCATAAAGGTTGGAACCAACTTTTCCCAGTCAGCTTCGCAGTGTCCGCCGCCAACCTGACAGTCCAGCAACGCTGTTGCTCCGCAGGATTCTGCTTTGTCAGCCACCTGCTTGTTCCATTTATAGGTATCGCTGTTGGTATCCTCTTTCCATTTATCAGCGATATTGTGGGCTTCTTTGGTCCCCCAGGAGAGATACAAACGAGTATCGGCACTCATTTCCTGCTGCTCCATATCCTTCATAAGAGCGTCCATGCAGAATCCGATGGAGCTGGATACACAGGCAGCTTTGGAGAACCACTGATTATAATACACCGCAGCATATACTGCCATCAAACCGCCCATACTGCTGCCGCCGATAGCGGTACACTCACGGAAAGGAATGGTGCGGTAATCTGCATCAATGATCGGTTTCAGGTCTTCAACGATCCACTGCATGGTGGCGTCACCGGTCGGTTTGATATAATCAAAACGTCCCACTGCCTGATATGGCAGATACTCACTGAGGCGTTCATCAGGACCATGGCCGCACTCAATACCCACGATGATCAACTTTTTGCCCCACTGTTCCAAAAACTCTTTAAAGCCCCAAGACTTGCCGTAAGTGGCGTCTTCGTTATAGAACAGGTTGTGTCCGTCAAAGAAGTACATCACAGGGTAGCGTTCATCACTTTCCTCATAATCATCCGGCAGCCAGATGTGCAGCGGTCTTGGTTTTTCTTCTGTTTTGAAGTAAAATTCTCGTTTGATTCTCATTCTTTACTCCCCTTTCTACCACAGTATAGCATAAAAGCACAAAAAATCCCACTGTTGCCAGTGGGATTTTGTAGTTTTTCTTCTATTCGGTGTAGTTGAAATCCTGCTTCTGATTCACCAGTTTCTGTGGAACAATAAATTTCACGCACTGTTCCACAACAGACGCATGAAGCTCAGTGTGCGGACTGCATTCGCCGTCGACAGTTGCGATAATCGGTTCACTGTCCAGCACACGGATGCTGACATTTCGTCCTCTGCGGAACTCGACAATATCCGCCACATCGTCACGGATCTGTCCGTTCAGCAGATGGGTGCCTTTTTTATAGATGTCCAGCACCTTAGCAATACGCAGACGGCTGATTTTTTTGACAAGGATAACATCCAGCAGACCGTCGTCCAAATAAGCTTCCGGTGCTGCGTAGAAACCGCTGCCGTAATATCTGCCGTTGCAAATGGCAAGAAGCAGATACTCGCCTTCAAACTGCTCACCGTCAATTTCGATGGCAAGTTTATGACCCATTTTACCGCAGAGCTGCTCCACGATGGACATATAGTACGCCATTGCACCTCCGCACAATGGAATACGGCGGTACTTCGGAATATTATAAGCCACCTTAGCATCCAAACCTGCTGCGCAGATGGATGCTGCCCAACCTGCATTGCTTTGGATCATATCGATTTTCTCAGCTTTGCCCTGCATCAAGGACACTAAGTCAAGGAAGTCATCATTGCAACCATAGTTTCGGATAAAGTCGTTGCCGCTTCCGCATGGAACGCAGCCGACCTCAATGTAAGGGCAGTTTTTTGCACCTTCAAAGACTTCGTTCAGTGTACCGTCACCACCGCAGGCATAAACACGAACGATCTCCTCGTTCTGTTCAGCCCATGCAGCCCACTGACGGGTCACCTCTGTGCAGTTTCCTTTGTATTTGGAGTTGATAACCTCCACATCAGCCTCTATGTGCTGTGCTGCCTTGCGGATCTGTGCACGCAAAGCAACGGATACATTTTTCTTTCCGCTAACGGGATTGATAATAAAAATATGTTTCATACTATTTCTGCATCTGCTTTACAATATGGTACATCAAGCTTGCGCCGAAGCCACTGCCGCCTTTTGCTGCATGAGGCTGGCTACCGCTGAGGTCGCGGTTAACTGCTGCGATGTCCAAATGTGCCCATGGTTTACCGTCTACAAATTCCTGCAGGAACAGACCGCCCACGATAGAGCCGCCGCCCATGTTGCTGGAACCTACGCTGTTTTTGATGTCAGCGATGTGAGAGTTGAGAGATGGACGAAGTTCTTCATCCAAAGGCAGTTCCCACATTTTTTCGCAGGAACGTCTGGAAGCGGTATTGATCAGCTGACGAAGCTCATCGTCATTGGTCATGTAACCTGCGGTACGGGTACCGAGAGCTACAGTAACAGCACCGGTCAAGGTTGCTGCGTCGATGGCTTTCACAACTTTCAGTTCACGGAACGCATAGGTCAGCGCATCAGCCAGAACCATGCGGCCTTCTGCGTCGGTATTGTCAACTTCCACGGTTTTGCCATTCATTGCGGTAACAACGTCACCCGGCAGATATGCATCTCGGGAAAGAATGTTTTCGCAAGCTGGGATCACGCCGTAAACGTTCACTTTCAGTTTTGCTTTTGCAATGGCGATCATTGCGCCGAGAACAGCACCTGCACCTGCCATATCAGTGTACAGGTAGGTCAGACTGCTCTTCAGATTGTAGCCGCCGCTGTCGTACATAACACCTTTACCAACCAAAGCAATCGCAGCTTCGTCTGGGTCAGCGCCGTGATATTCCATTACAATGAGGCGAGGTTCATGGGCAGAACCTTTGCCAACTGCCCAAAATGCACCCATTTTATGTGCAAGGATCTCTTCTTTTTCCAGCACTCGAACATTGAAGCCGCAAGCTGCACCGGCTTTGCGTGCTTCTTTTGCCATATCTTCCGGAGTCATCGCCATAGATGGAGTGTTCACAACATCACGGGCTTTCATTGTACCTTCTGCACAGATGCTGCCTTCCCACACAGCATGAGCCATCGCTTCATCTGCAGACAGGAAAGAAACCTCTTTCACAGGGCTTTCCACCGGTTTGGATTTGAATTCGTTGAAGCTGTAATTCGCCAAGTGGAAAGCTTCCACAGCTTTCATTTTTACGTTAGGACATTTGGTCAGATTAGGCGCATTGTCCATGAGGACAGTCACTTTTTCTGCTTTTACTTTTTTACATTCCTGCATTGCAGCTGCAAAAGCGGTAAAGCGATTCTTTGGATGACCGCTGCCATCGCCCAAACCAAGCAAAATAACAGAAACCAGTTTACCGTCGATCGGCATGGTCAAAGTCTTGATTTCAGATTTTTTACCCACAAAGCCTTCTGCTGCCAAAGCAACCGCTTCTTTCACGGCTACAGGCAGTTCAGCAACAATGCCTTTTCCCTCTTCTACCGGGATAACCAGAGCATTATATTCATTCCATTCTGTAATGGCTTTACAAATCATAAGAGATCCCTCCTTGAATGTTTAACATACCTTTTTGATTATACTACAAAAATTTATCAGAATAAAGTCCTAATCTTCAAAGAGTGGGGTGCTGAAGTAGCGTTCTGCGGTATCCGGAAGCAAGGTAACGACTGTTTTGCCTTTGCCCAGTTTTTTCGCCAGCTTCAAAGCACCGGCAACGTTTGTACCACTGGTGATACCGCACATGATACCCTCTTTTGCTGCCAATTCACGGGCAGTTGCGATGGCTTCTTCGTCGGTAACGATGAGGATCTCATCATAGACATTGGTGTCCAGATTCTTTGGAATAACACCATCACCGATACCCATCTGCAGATGAGAACCGATCGGTTTATTGGAAAGGATCGCAGCATGTTCCGGTTCCAATACCCAAACCTGACAGTTTGGATTTGCTTCTTTCAGTGGTCCGCCAATACCGGAAATGGTACCGCCGGTGCCAAAACCGGAACAGAAGCCATCGATCGGGCCGTCGACCTGCTCTAAGATTTCTTTTGCGGTTCCGTTGCGGTGAGCCATTGGATTGGCTGGATTGTCAAACTGCTGTGGCAGGAATACATTTGGATCTTCGGCAGCCATACGCTGAGAAGTAAGCAGACATTCTTCAATGGCATCACCGATGTTGCCTTTGTCGTGGATCAGCACAAGCTCTGCGCCATACATTTTTACCAGTTTGCGGCGTTCTTCACTGACGGAGTCCGGCATAATGATGCGGGTCTTGTAGCCTTTTACTGCACCAACAAGAGCCAGACCAATACCCTGATTACCGCTTGTTGGTTCCACAATAATGGATTCCGGGTTCAACAGACCCAGACGTTCTGCTTCTTCGATCATGGCACAAGCTGTTCTTGTTTTTGTGGAACCGCCAACATTCATACCCTCAAATTTAACCAGTACTCTGGCGCTGTCCTCATCTACCATACGCTGCAGCTGGATCAGTGGAGTGTTACCCATTGCTTCTAAAATGTTACGAAAGATCATTCTGTTTCCTCCTTTATTCATGCTATGTTCCATTGATATCATCGGTGAAAAAGTCAAAAAGCCGCACCCGAGGACAGATTTGCCTCAGGAACGGCTCAATTTTCTTATTTAGACAGTGCGTATTTGCCTTTTACAGTCAGTTCTGCACAGCCTTTTGTCATGTGGAGCAGGTCGAAGGTGAAGCCCTGCTCTTTGGCTTCTGCTACAGCATCTTCCAGCTCTTTCCACAGTTTGCTGTCTTTGAAGATGATATAATCGCTTTTTACGTAAACACCCAACTCGTAGTTCAGCACGATCAGTCCCTTTTCTTTCAGGGTTTCCAGTAATTCGCCGCGTTCAACGACTGGGGTCATTTCTTCGTCTTTGTCCAACAGGTGAACATTTTCCATGGCACCGGTATAGATAGAATCATCGCCGGAGCTGCGCAGTTCAAAATTTGCAACAGCATAACGTTTGCTGTCGTTGATTTCTTTCAGCAGAGCCAGTTCCTCTGCATTCAGTTCAGGAGATTTGGTGCATTTGATATTTACGCTCATGGTCGCTCTTCCTTTCACGTTTCTATGTTCTAATTTATTGTATCACGATTTCAACTCTTTCACAAGCTATCTGCGAATATGCTGCCCCAGCAATTCGATAAAGCCGTTCAGATCTTCCGGCAGCCACAGACCATCATTCTCCACGAAATCAACCTCAAAGGATTGCTGCTCCGCAGATGGATCTGCTTCTGCAAAACCGCTCTGCAGTGCCTCTGTGTAGGCTTCTACGAAGCGTTCCAAATCGTCTGTGCTAAGTTCGCTCAAACCGTCTAATTCACTCAGAGCTTCTTCTGCAGCTGCTCTGTCGATTCCGCTGATATCCAAAGAACCTACGGTGATTTTCAACGTCACGGTTTCTTCTGTTGTTTCCAGAACATCGACCTGCAGAGGGATCTTCTCTCTTGCTTCCATAATGGAATCGGTCACTGCATCCAAGACCGCTTCATCCACTTGCTCCACGCCCACTGCTTCCAAATTGACACGAAGCTGCTCGGACAAATTGCTCTCGATGGTGTCTTTGATCTGTGCGGTATCCCAATCTTTCAAAATCGAAGAGACCTTTGTATCTGCACGAACATACAGCTTGCATAAAGCCTCCGCCACTTCCTGCGCACTTGGACCGCTTTGACAAGCTGTCAACGCTACACAAAGTAACAGGCTCAAAACTTTCTGTTTCCAGTGTTTCATACTCACTTCTCCTAATTTTCTTTCTCTACTGTAAAGCATAACACAAGAAGCCATGATTCGCAATAAAAAACAGCCGGAGTATTTCTCTCCGGCTGTTGGAATTATTTTTGATTCATTTCTTTCTGTCGCTGCAGCTGACGCTGACGGCGTTTTTCACGGATTTTCTTATATCGACGGATATTGTACGCACGAAGCAGCAGAATAAGTACTACCAGCACAGCAAACAGTACTGCCAAAACCTTCAGAATGGATAATAGAATGTTTCCGATCTGACTCATGATGCTTGGCTTTTCTTCCGTAAGCGGTACAACAGATACTTTCATCGGAATCGAACCAAGAGATGTGTACATTGCTTCACCGACTTCCTTTGCCGCAGACTTCGTCAGTGCGAAGCTCAGAGTTGCATTCATATCCTCACCGTAGAGGTAGCGTCCAGGTACATTGGATGCAAAGCGAACATCCGATTTTTTCAGCAGCTTATGGAGCTGAATGCTGTAATCTTCGTAAGCAGTGATCTGTGCCTTTTCATAAGGAACGCTTTCCCTGTAGATCGGTACTGCTCTCTGTTTCAAATCGTCAATGGTAAAGGTTACTGTATCAAAATTGTTGAAGCAGTAGTCATACAGAATAGCTGTATCTCGATGGTCTGCCCAGTTGCCCTGTTTGCAGTCCAGTACAACACAAAGAAGTTCTACGCCGTCACGTTCTGCAACGGAAACCATGGTATGTCCTGCGTTATCGGTGTAACCCAATTTCGCACCGGTAGCACCTTCATAGTAGTACTTGTTGGATTCCACGAACAAACCGGACTGTGTGCCCCAAGAACGCTGCTGAGGCTGCATATTGGTTGGCTGCATGGTGTAACTCACTGCACCGAAATAATCACGGAAGCCGTCTACAGACAGTGCATACTGCAGAATCTTTGCCATATCTGCTGCTGTGGTGTAGTGTTCTTCATTGTGCAAGCCGTGCGCATTGGTGAAATGGGTATTGGTACAACCCAACTCTTCCAGTTTTTCATTCATGATATCAACAAAACCGGAAACATAGCTTTCTTCACCTTTGTCATTGAGTGCTGTGCGGTTCAGCTTGGTAGCAACGTAGGAACCCAAACAGTTCGCTGCGTCATTGGCAGAAGCCATCAAGGTACCATACAGCAGCTGCCCTACGGTTACGATTTCATCGTGAGTCAGAGCAACATAGGTCGTTCCTGGGAAGCTATAGCTGAAAACGTCATCTGCTGTGATCTCATACTCATCTTTCGGATCACCGACTTCCAAGGCAATAGCAGCGGTCAAAACCTTTGTGATGCTGGCCGGATAATTCTTCTCATCCATATTTTTCTCAATGAGAATCTGGCTTGTTTCCGTATTCATTACAACATAGGAAGAAGATACGGTGCTTGGTACTGTATTCTGAATGGCTGTTTCATCTGCAAAAGCAGGCAGCGATAAGCTGACACTAAGAGAAAAAGCCATCAACATGGAAAGAATTCGTTTCATAAGAACCCCCAAACGTGGTTTTTTCGATAAAAAGGTTATCATAAGTATCATAGCATATTTTTCTCATAAATTGAATAAGATTTTGAAAAAAATACGCATGATTCTACTGTTTTGAGTCATACTAAACTCAGATGCTGATGCATCTCTCCATGAAAATACATTGATGGAAAGAAGGTTTTTCTATGACTCGTCTATCTTGCAATGCGACTAACTGCGCAAGCAACAAAAACAATCTCTGCTGTCGGCCTGCTATTAAGGTGCAGGGCCAGCAGGCGAAAATGCCTTGCGACACCCGTTGTCAGAGTTTTTCTGAAAAAAGTTCCGGTGAGATTTCCAATGCAACCCATTTTGACAATGGCAATACTTCTTTGGAAGTAAAATGCACTGCCAAAAACTGCATTTACAATCACGACGGTGACTGCAAAGCAGAAGGCATCCACATCAACGGCGCCGGCGCCCGCACTTTTTCCGAAACTGAGTGCTCTTCTTTCAGTTTGGAATCCAAGTAAAACAAAAGCTCCCTTTCGGGAGCTTTTTTACATTAGAAAAGAAAAAAATCCTCCGGACTTTCGTCCGAAGGATTTCTGGAGGTGACACCCGGATTTGAACCGGGGAATAAAGGTTTTGCAGACCTTTGCCTTACCACTTGGCCATGTCACCATATGGAGCGGGTTACGAGGCTCGAACTCGCTACCTCCACCTTGGCAAGGTGGCGCTCTACCAGATGAGCTAAACCCGCATATTTGGTGCCTTCGGTCGGAATCGAACCAACGACACGTGGATTTTCAGTCCACTGCTCTACCAACTGAGCTACAAAGGCATATTTGGCGACCCGGAAGGGGTTCGAACCCTCGACCTCCAACGTGACAGGCTGGCGTTCTAACCAACTGAACTACCGGGCCAAATATGGTGGGAGTTACAGGGCTCGAACCTGTGACCCTCTGCTTGTAAGGCAGATGCTCTCCCAGCTGAGCTAAACTCCCACATCTCTCAGTCGCTTTCTTTCGATCAGCTCCTGACGACGTTTGTTATTATAACGCAGTTGATTGGATTTGTCAACACCTTTTTCAAAAAAGATAAAAATATTTTTTCAGAGTTTCCAAGGTATCTGTTCCGATACCCTCTATCTCCAAAAGCTGCTCCATGGAATGGATCTCATAGGTCTGCACATAAGCTAAGATCTCCGCTGCCTTCTCTCGACCGATCCCATCCATCATCAGCAGATCCTCTTCCGTTGCATCGTACAATGATTTTGGAAATCGCAGCAGATCTTCCTGCTGCGATTCCGATAACAGAGTCTGAGGTGCTGCCTGTTTCGGCTTCAGCAGCATGCTGAAAAGCAAAGCTGCTGTCAAACAAAGTACAACTGCCATAACGCAGAGTAAATCGTTCTTTTTCACACCTCATCCTCCTAATTTTAAAATTTACGTCCACCGCCGCCATGCATACGTCCGCTGGAAGCACGATGTATCGTGCTGTGGCTGTGACTGCGACCGCCACCTCCACCGCTGCGTGTTCCGCTGTCCTGCTGGATCTTCGTCTTTCTGATGTTACTGGTCAGGAAAATGTCCCGATTCTTGGTCAGACGAATATCCCCTCCTGCAACATAGTGGAAGGTAGCTTCTGCTTTACTTGGAAGTTTGTTATGCAGAAGCGCCATAACTGCCACCACGATTCCGCCAAAGGCTGCTGCAATCATCGCTGCAGTACCCAGCAGCTGTGACCAGGCAGTTCCTCGCTGTTCCACAGGAGCATCGTAAATTGGCGGTGGTGTTGTGCTGACGGAGCTGCTTTCCCCTTGTGGAGGAGCCTGCAGCACCTGTTCCGCCAACATAACAAACATCGTCACGGCACCGGCATAATCGCCGTCAGCCAGCGGATCGACCAGTTCGTAGGTCATTTCATCAATAATTCCGTCTGTGAAGTATCTGATTGCTTCACCGCAAGTGGTGAGGTACACTTCCCTGTCATCCATATTGATCAGCATTAAAATGCCGTCATCGGAGAATCCGTTGTAGTCGTAGAAATCATCGGCATAGACATCAGAAGAGTATCCCTCATTGTCGTCTATGATGACAGCCGCCACGTCCATGCCGGATGTTTCTGACAGCTGCTTCAATGCGTCGCTTAACCACGGTTCATCTGCAGCATCGATCAAATCAGCATAGTCATACAGTTTCTCTGACGGATCTGCCTGTGGGATCGCATAGGCTGTTACGGTTAGGCCAAAGCAAAGAAGCAAGGCCAGTGTCATACAAAGAATCTTCTTCATAAGAGCAGCCCTCCAATCATGCTAAGTGCAAAGGCTGCACCGGCGCAAATGCCAAACCACTTCGCCATCTGACCGTAACTCAGCGGAAGGTTTCCCACCATTTTACCGGTCTGACCATTCACGGCAAGCAGATAGGTCTTGCCTTTATAGTTTGTGGACAGAAGCCACACAGGAAGCATTGCATAGCGGGTTTCTTTGTCCTGCACCTGCGTGCTGAAATTGGAAATCTGACGGCTGACATAGCCCTGCATGGTTCGCTCAGTCAATGTACGAGCTGCCTGTTCGATTCGGCTTTCTGCACGTGGCCAGCTCGCTTCTTTGTCCACATCATAACGCTCTGCGAAGTAGCCGGACAAATAACTGAACTGGAAATCGGTCATGGTGCTGTAATCGAACGGCTCCAAAGCGTCCATCATATCATCGCTCATTCGCTGCAAACCATCGGTCGGCACACCCTCTACCTGCAAAACACCTTCTCGCTCCAAGCGATAGTGGTCTGTTTTGGTATAGCGGTAGCGGCTGTCACTCCACGTTTGGACGCGCTGCGCAGAGGCAGTCATCTGTACGTTCATGCTGCAGTCAAACAGCCAAAACGGAACGTAGATGCCTGTCACGCTTTCGATGTGCTGCTGTTTTGAAAAGTCCTTTGGTAGGAGAGGTTTCTTTTTGCAAAGAGCCTCCAAAGCAGCAACTGCTTCCTGTTTGGTATAGCGGAATGGGATGATTTTCTCCGGCTGGAAGTTCCCTGCCAGTTCTTTCGGGAAAATCGTTGGATTACCGCAGAAGGCACAGAACGTCGCTACTGTACCCTCTTCTGTGATCATTTCCGCGCCGCAGCTTGGACAGGAGTAGCTTCGTGCATGCTGTTCAGCAGAAGCTTCTTCTGTCGGCTGTGTTGTATCTTCTTTTTGGCTTTCTTCTGCTTTTTTCTCATATTCCTGCAAATCCGCCAATGTAAATGAGCTTCTGCAGAATTCACAGTCCCAACGCTGTGTTTCACTGCTGAAGGTCAGCGGTGCACTGCAGTTGGGGCATTGATAGGTCAAAACCTCCATCTTCTCACCTCACTTTTGAGGATAACTGTTTACAGCTTCTGACCGCAGTTTGGGCAGAAGTTGCCGTCACATTTTGCGCCGCAGTTGCTGCAGAATTTCTGCTGCACTTTTGGTTTACCGCAGTTGCTGCAGAAGTTGCCGCTGTTGACAGCACCGCAGGAACAGGTCCAGCCGCTTGCTTCCGGAGCTTTTGCTTTACCGCAGTTACCACAGAATTTGCCCTCATTTTTTGCACCGCAGCTGCAGGTCCACTGATTTGCAGACTGAGCCATCTGTGCCTGATTGGATGCAGATGCTGCGGATACCACAGAGCCTGCACTGCCAAGACCCATGTTCATGCCCATAAAGCCTGCTGCAGCGCCGTTTGCGTTACTGCCTGCTGCTTCCAAACCGTGCGCAATGGCACCCTGAACATAGCCTTCACGAATGGACGCATCGGAGAGCATTGCACCCTGATTGCGCATTTCAATAAGCTTTTTGGATTTTTCATCGTAGGAAATGCTCTTGATACCCACGGAGTCGATCTGCATACCGCGGCGCTGATTCCAGTCTGTATCCAGAACATCTGCCATGTATTTTGCCACTTCCATTGTTTTGGCTGTTACATGAGAGATACGGATACCGTCGATGCTCATCTGATTGATGGCTGCCTGGAATGCAGTGAGGAATTCTGCCAGATACAGCTCCTGAATGTCACCGATCTCCACTTTCTTCGCATTTCTTGGAAGAGCTTCCGCATAGAATTTCAGCGGATCGGTAACACGAATGGAGAAGTAACCGAAAGCACGCAGGAACAGTTCTGCATTGTAGAAATTGTCAAAGTAATTGACTGGATTGCTTGTACCGAAGGCAATGTCTTTGATTTCCTGTGTGTTGATAAAGTACACGCACTGATGGTATGGAGTACCACCCTGGAATCTGAAGCGTTCGAAGGTATCTTTCAGTACCTGGCCAAATTCGCCGTTAAACAGAGATGGAGTCGCAGAAGAATCTACTTTGAAGTAGCCCGGTTCTGCGGTGTAGTCCACGATTTTACCGCCATCCACGAGGATCATGAACTGATTCTCCTGAACGTGAACAATGGAGCCATTGGAGATCAAATCTGCATAGCCTTTGTTTCTGCCTTTGCGGTCAAAGATCTGACCCATGCACATAACAGTGTTTGCACCCATTTCATCCGCACGAATGACCTCAAGCCACTGATCAGAAAGTGCTCCGCTGATCGTATCTTTTATTACACGAATGATTCCCATAAGAATCCTCCTTTTTGTCGTTTTCTTCATTATATCACATTTTCAAGCAAAATGTTGAATGATTTGTTAAGGAAAGAAAAAAGAGGCCCGAAGGCCTCTTTTTTTATGTGTTTGGCAGGTTCTCCTGCCATTCTCTCACTTGTTTCAGCTGAGCCGGATCCGTGTCATGGATCAGAGTTTCCACAGAGTATGCAATAAGGATTCGGTCTGTGTTCTCCAAATCCAGTTCCTGCAGCACCGTGTCATTCCAATGCTCAAAATCGATGAAACGGATCTCACTGTAATGAGCGGACAACAGCGGTAAGATCGGCAGGATGCGTTCATCTCCGAAGACCAGCAAACTGCGCTGACGTTTCAGACCGGAACGAATGGTGATATCGCCGGAGTTTCCGCCTAAAATCACGCTGAAGTCACCGGAAAGCTCTTTCAGATGTTCCGGGTACAGTTCATTATAGGTGTAACTGTAATCGCTGTGATGAGTCACTGTCACCGAGGATTGATTGGTCGGATGATACAGCGTGATGATGTCCGGACTGATGTCTTTATAGGAAGATGCAGCAAAGGTTTCACCGTAAAAATCATGGCTGATGTGCTGCTGTTCAAACTCATCCTGTTCCAACGGGGTCAAGCCCATCTTTGGCAGCAGAGCAGTGTACGCATAGTATGCACCCAAACCGGTCAGATTCGGATCTGTACGGTAATACAGATAGTTGTCGTTGTTTGCAAACAGAGTGGAATAAGCATCCACCGTTGTTGCCTTACCGGCAAGAGCTGCATAGCTCTCGTCAATGAAATTCTTTTGGTTGAATGCAAAGTATTCCGCGTTGTCCGGCAATTCCTGCTGTTTGATGGCATATTTTGTCGGGAGATACATCACGGAAATCGGTGTAGAACTTTCCATTTCAACAAAGTTTTGGATCTCTTTGAGGTTTTTCCGCAAAACCGTTTCATCTGGCTGACCGATATCCTCAATCAGGATATTATCGCCGATAAACAGATCGTCATGTTCTTGTTTTCCCAAAAGGAGCTGCAGTTTGATAGAACTGTTTTCCATCTCCTCTCGGAAAGGGAAATTCTCTTTTACAAAGTTTTCAATATCCGTCATGTACTCTGCCATGTAGTAGAAACGGTTATACTTTGGAAAGGCGTTTCCGCTGATCTTACTGTTTACAGTAATGGCCAGCAGGGTTCCAAACATGAGGAACAGCAGGATCAGTGCAGCAATTCGTCTTGATGTCATGCTCTCCCCTCCTTTACAACAGCAGCGACACGGAAAGTGCCAGCAAGCCGACATTGTATGTTACTACGACACAGTCATGGAGCAAATGGGAGCGTTTCTTCAAGCCACGCAGCAGCTGTGAGCTGACGCTTGTCAAGAACAGGAAGCTCAGAATAAGAACTACTATATTACCGGAAAGAATATAGCTTGCATAGCCGTCGATCCACTGACTGGTTCCGAAACCGAACATATTCTTCAGCCAGAAGCAAGTCTGACTCAGAGAGTCCGACGCAAAGATCGTGAAGGATAACAGAACCATGGCAAATGTATAGATTCGGGTAAACAGCACCGGAAGATGGACTAAGGCTTTTAAAATGAGCCAGCGTTCCAGCAGCATGAAAACAGCAAAATAACAGCCCCAAAGTACGTAATTCATGCGGATACCAAACCAAAGACCTAAGAGCATTGCGGTCAGCAGTGTGTTCAAAATAGTGGACAGACTACCGTTGGTATCGCCGCCTAAAATAACATAAACATAGCGATTGGTGTACTGTGTTACCGTCACATTAAAGCGATTGAAGAAGTCGCT
>JAZQXX010000079.1:0-5452 GCA_045633085.1 Negativibacillus sp.
AGATTTTGCTGTTTTTCAGGTTCTCCCTCTGCAAAACAGAGTCAAAATACTGCCTTGCTGAGAAGAGTTTATATTGAATGAGATTCTGCAGTTCCTTTTTCTTTCGTTCCAATCGCTGAAGCAATTCGGCTGCGTCTGGAACGACCAACTCTGCCGCTGCTGAAGGGGTCGGTGCACGTAAATCTGCGGCAAAGTCGCAGAGGGTCACGTCTGTTTCATGACCTACTGCGGAAATGACAGGAATCTTCGAGGCTGCAACTGCTCGTACCAGTGCTTCATCATTGAAAGCCCAAAGGTCTTCCAACGAACCACCGCCGCGTCCGATGATGATAACGTCGCAGCTTTGGTTTCGGTTGAAGTAATTCAGGCCTTTTATCAGAGAAGCAGGAGCAGATTTACCCTGCACCAAGGCAGGATATAAAATCAACTGAGCCGGCGGGTAACGCCTTGTGATGATATTGAGCATATCATGAAGCGCCGCACCGGTGTCCGATGTGATCAAACCGATGCGCTGCGGATAACGAGGCAGCAGACGTTTTCGCTCTTCATCAAACAAGCCTTCGTTTTTCAGTTTATTCAGCAGCTGCTCATAGGCAAGCTGCAAACTACCCTTTCCTTCCGGCTGCATATCATAGACATAAAGCTGGTATGTGCCGTCACGCTCATAGAGAGAAACCGAAGCCCTCACAATGACCGCCATACCGTTTTGCGGACGGAAAGGAACATTTTTTGCGTAAGAGGCAAACATGACTGCTTTGATGGCGCAGTCACCCTCTTTTAAAGTGAAATACCAATGACCGCTTTTGTAGTGGTCAGTAAAGTTGGAGATCTCGCCGCGAACCAACGTATCACGCAGACGGAAGTCGCCTTCCAGCAATGATTTCACGTATCGATTCAACTGTGCGACTGTCAAAACAGATGCCATGGCGAGATCACCTCCTCATGTTTAAATTTCAAGCTTTCCCGCTTTTGCGGCAGCAAGTACCGCGATTCCGGCTGCATTGTCGGAAGAGAATTCCGGTTCGGCAAAGGAACCTCCAAACTTCTTAGTCACGCGGGCACGGATCAAACTGTTGGACATAACACCGCCGGAGAAGATCAGCGGAAGTCCCGGATACTGTTCCAGATTGTGCTGGATCATGGTTTCTACGATGGCACAAACGGATTCCAAGCAGAATTTCGCCACATCTTCCGGTGCTTCACCCTGTTCCAAGCGTTTCTTGCACTGGTTTTCCACGCCGGAAACACAGACATTATTGTCCTTGAAGGTCGGCTTTACCTTAAAGGTTTTGGTGGAAGTCTGAGCCAATTCATCCAAGTATTTGCCGGATGGGAATGGCATATTCAGCATGCCGCCTACACGGTCGATGACCTGTCCGCATTTGAGGTCAAGAGATTCTGCGATGATCTCAGTGGAGATCAGCTTTTCTTCATCCGGACGCACCAGCACACATTCGGTGGTACCTCCACTGAAGTGGAACGCGATAAACTCCTGTTTCAGCAAATCAAGTTTTCCGCAGGAATACAAAGCTGCCGCAACATGACCCTGCTGATGGGAGAAATTATATTTTGGTGCTTTCGCAACACCGCAAGCAACTTCTGCTGCCAGTTCACCTACAAGGAAACATGGCATGTAGGAGCCTTCCATACTGCGCGGCTGTGTGGATACGCCGACACCTGCCAATGGCTGATCAAGCTCTGAAAAGAGGTCACGAACCAGCTCCGGCAGCTGCTTTACGTGAGCAAAAACAGCGTCGCTCTGCTTCAAACCGAGAGAACCCTGTTTTACCGGAAGCAGTTTCTTGCGGTGAGTCACCTTCCCTGTTTCAGTGTCAAAGAAGGCAACGGATGTTGTGTAATTGCTGGTATCAAGTCCTGCAAATACTGCCATTATTTGTTCTCCAGATCTTTCGCTACGTTTGCCAAAACGCCGTTTACGAAGGAAGCATCTTCTTCACCGGAGAAGCGTTTGGTCAGTTCTACTGCTTCGCTGATAACAACGCTGACTGGAATATTTTCTTCGTAATGCAGTTCGCTAACTGCCAGACGCAGAGCTGCCAGAGATACTTTGGAAATACGGTTCAGTTTCCATTTTTTCAGTTTTGGTTCGATGATAGCATCCAGCTCATCCTGATGTTCATCAGCAGTTTTAGCCAGCTGCACTGCATATGCACTGAGGGTCGCATCGCGGCCTTCTACTGCGTTTTCCATTACTTCTTCCAGAGTTGCGTCGCTGAAAATACGTTCAAACAGCAGGCAGAATGCTTCCTGTCGGGATTCATGTCTTGTCATGGTCTTAACCTCCGTAAATTGATTGTCAAAATTTATATCATTTTAGTTTTAATGAATAATCATAGCATATTCAGTATACCACAGTATATACGGAATATGCAACGATTTTATGCATAAAAAAGCCCCGCTGATCCATAGAAACAGCGAGGCTGAAAAAACGTAGTTTATCCCTCAACAATGCGGGACAAGGACTGTTCTTTTTTCAAGTTGCTTCGCTTATTCAGCCAGTGCTTTTTCGCCTTCGAAATGGATACCTTCAACGTGAACATTCACTTTAGATACGGTAATACCACACATGGTCTGTACTGCGTCTTTTACTGCTTTCTGCAGTGCTTCCGCAACAACGCGGATCTTGCTGCCGGATTTTACGATAACGCTGATATCAATGATCGCTGCGTCATCGCTCATGTTGATCAGAACCGGTTTGGTGCTGATTTTTCTGATGTTGTTTTTGTTGATATTTTTGATTGGAAGACGGGATGCGGTCAGAGAATAAATACCGTCGATCTCGTCAACTGCATATTTAGCGATGGCTGCAATAACGTCCTGAGAGATTTTCAGGCTGCCGTTTGGCTGGTTCTGTTCAATATTCATAAGAGCTTCCTCCTTTGATGTACCATAGGAATCGCCCCGAGGGCGTTCTATGACAATATTATACCATAAAATTTGCGAGAAACAACAGGAACTTCAAAGGAAAGTTTTAAGGCAGCGTAAAGTTTCTATAAAATCTCTTTCATCGAGTGCATTTTTAAACAAATTATACCCTCATTCATCTTTCACCCTTCAGTATACAAAGAAAGCCCCCAACATATGTCAGGGGCTTTCTCTTTATTATTTTCAGATAGTTTATGATACCGTCCGCAACAGCATTGGCTGTTACGAACAAGCTGTCATCACTGCGGAGCATATCGTATTCCTTGGGATTGCTGACAAAAGCCATTTCCAGCAGGAATCCTGGACAAGTGGTATTTCGGTTAACAAAATAGTTGCTGTAATAGGTACCGCGCAGATTGCGGCCGGTTTGCTCTACTAATGCTGTTACGACGTCTTTCGCAAAGCTGCGGGTCACATTCTCGTAATAGTAAACTTCGCTACCTTCCGCTTTTAAATCGTTGGCACTGCCGCCCAAAGAGTTGCAATGGAGAGATACGAAGAAATCTGCTTCTGCCTCACGGGTGATCTGCACTCTTTCGTGAAGCACCACTTTTGTGTCCTGCGGCAGGTCCTTCGGTACACTCATGACCACCGTAGCACCGAGTGATTCCAGACGTTTCTGCACCGCAAGTGCGTGTGCCATGGTAATGTCATCTTCCGTTGGGCCAAAGGCTGCATTGAGAACACCCAATGCTCCCGGGTCCATACCGCCATGACCTGCATCCACTACAACGGTCACACCTTCCAATGGTGCTTCATCGGAGCCGAGTTTTGGTTTCGCATTGAAAAAGACAGTAATGCTGCCATCTTCATTGTAGCGTACATCGTAGCCTATGAGAGCATCCCGCTCATTGCAGAACAGCTCCAAGGTCGTGGAACGGCTGTCACTGCTGACTTGCACACGTTCAAACAGGTTTGACTGCGCAACAGAAAAGTTATTGACGCCTTTCATATTATAAAAACGCAGGTACACTTTTTCACTGTTCATATAGGACTTGAAGGTGGAAGCTACACTGCCGTGAAGAGTCAGATACTCGCCGCCTTCACCGATTTCCCAGCTGACTTTGCTGATGTGATTCTCGATGGAAGGATTGTTTTCCACAACGTCGATGAATTCTTTTTTTACCCAGCCACCCAGAGAGAGTTTTGCCAGATTATCACTGAATTCCTCAACTTTATCGGTTGCGCCTTCGTTGAGCATAGCTACGAAGTTGCTGGAAGTATCATCAGTTTCGTAAATCGTCGTGGAGTTCTGATTGATTTTGACAGTTGGCTGTGAGCCAGCTGCAAACACCAAAATAGAACCTACCGATTCTACGGTGCTGACTTGTCCGTCAAAGTTCAATGTATAGACGATGGAATCATAGCTACCCTCTTCCAACTGAACAGTAGCTTTATAGGTAGCTGGCACACCGTCTTCTGCGGTTGCCGCAACCTGCTCCAGCTGAACCATTTGATCTCCTACTGCTGCACTGACGGAAGCTCCGGACGGTGCTGTACAAGTCAATGTATATTCGCCGGCAAAAGCATAGTCGTTGGCTGTTGGTTTTGCAGAAGTCAGTTTTGTCGTTTTTGTGACGTCACTTCCTTGCTCTCGGGTAATGGTAACTGTTTCCACAGTGCCGCCATTGTTGATTTTGAAGACGTTCTTGCCCAGTGCCAAATCCACCTTGACTCCCCAGCTTCCCAACTCACCGCGAAGCTCCACTGCAGTTCCGTTGACTGTCAAGTTCTTCGATGGGTCGGATGAACCGGTGATATAGTAACTGCTTGCAGTCGTTGTCACAGTCTGCAAAGGTTTGGCGATTTTCAGCTCCATGGGAGCACTGAGATCGATACCTGTGTTGACGATCTCTTCTTTATCATCATAGATACGTCCCTCTGCAGAAACCGGCATAGCACCAATGAACAGTGCTCCGCACAGCAGCAGAGATACGATCACTTTTTTCTTGCTCATATGTCCCCTCCTTTCGGGGTTACGCTCCTATTGTACCATGAAAGTCCTGCATATGGAACGTCTTACGCAGGATTTTACAAATTATGCACCCTGACCCTTGACAATTATATCGAGTCGCGATATAATTGAATTGCGATATATCGGTTATCGATATATCGGCGAAGGAGGGATTACTCTGAACGAACATGTTGCATTAACAGAGTCTACATACTATATTCTATTATCCTTATATCAAGCCAATCATGGCTACGGTATCATGCAGCTGACGGAACAGCTTTCCGGCGGTCGCATCCGCTTAGCAGCTGGCACGCTCTACGGCGCACTGAACTCTCTGTGTGATAAGGGTTGGATCATTCCTCTCCCAGTCAGCACAGATAGCCGTAAAAAAGAATACCAGCTGACCGACAAAGGACTCGCAGTTCTGAAAAATGAACTGCAGCGTCTGCGACAGCTGGTGGAAAACGGAGAAAGCATTTTGAAGGAGGAAGTATAATGGAGCGTAAGATCGTTAAGAAATGGTTCTGGGTTTGGGAATTTGAAAAAGAGGAA
>JAZQXX010000080.1:0-8719 GCA_045633085.1 Negativibacillus sp.
TGTAGATCTCCTCGGCCTTGGGGCTCAGCTTCTTGCTCAGAGGCAGGACAGCAGCCTTGAAGGGAGCCAGAGCGGGATGGAAATGCAGTACGGTACGTACATCATTCTCACCAACCTGCTCTTCATCATAAGCTTCGCACAGGAATGCCAGAGTTACACGGTCAGCACCCAGAGAAGGTTCAACAACGTAAGGAATGTAGCGTTTGTTTTCTTCCTGGTCGAAGTAGGTCAGATCTTTGCCGGAAACTTCCTGATGACGACCCAGGTCGTAGTCAGTACGGTCAGCAATGCCCCACAGTTCGCCCCAACCGAATGGGAAGAGGAATTCGAAGTCGGTGGTTGCTTTGGAGTAGAAGGACAGTTCTTCTGGAGAGTGGTCACGCAGACGCAGATGTTCGTCGTTCATACCCAGATTCAGCAGCCATTTGTGGCAGAAATCTTTCCAGTATGCGAACCATTCCAGGTCGGTGTCAGGTTTGCAGAAGAATTCCATTTCCATCTGTTCGAATTCACGGGTACGGAAGGTGAAGTTACCTGGGGTGATTTCGTTACGGAAGGATTTACCGATCTGGCAGATACCGAATGGTACTTTCTTACGGGTGGTACGCTGTACATTCTGGAAGTTGGTGAAGATACCCTGAGCAGTTTCAGGACGGAGATATACTTCGTTTTTCGCATCTTCGGTAACACCCTGATAAGTTTTGAACATCAGGTTGAATTTACGGATGTCGGTGAAGTTGGTGCTGCCGCAGTCTGGACATTTGATGCCGTTCTCTTTGATGAAGGTCATCATCTGTTCGTTGGTCCAGCCGTCAGCGGATTCGCCGGTGAATTCTTCGATCAGTTTGTCTGCACGGTGACGGGTTTTGCAGTCTTTGCAGTCCATCAGAGGGTCAGAGAAGCCGCCTACATGACCGGAAGCTACCCATACCTGTGGGTTCATCAGGATCGCAGCGTCAAGACCAACGTTCATTGGGCTTTCCTGTACGAAAGATTTCCACCAAGCCTTTTTAACGTTATTTTTCAGCTCAACGCCCAAAGGACCGTAGTCCCAAGTGTTGGACAGACCGCCGTAAATTTCGGAGCCTGCATAGACAAAGCCGCGGCCTTTGCACAGGGCAACAACTTTATCCATCGTTTTGTCAGTGTGATTCATAGAAAGTTCCTCCTCAAAACCAAACAATATGATAATAAAATAATATTGCTATAATATATAGGAAATATCCAATGGATTCATTGTAAACATTATAAGGAAATAAGTCAAGGTTTTAACGGAGTGCCCTCAATATTTTCGGAATAAAGTTTGAAAAAGTTTTTTTATTTTTTGCGAAATGACAAGAAGGAATAGTTGATTTTTCGCATAACTAAGCCAAAAAATCGGAATTAAAAGTTTTTTGAA
The DNA here is from genome assembly GCA_045633085.1 of Negativibacillus sp. Classification (GTDB taxonomy): domain Bacteria; phylum Bacillota; class Clostridia; order Oscillospirales; family Ruminococcaceae; genus Negativibacillus. Next base: position 1,400 of record JAZQXX010000080.1, read on the forward strand.
AAAAGTTTGAAAAAAGTGTTGACATATTCGAAAAGAGGTGCTATAATAACAAACGTCGTCAGGAACAAACGACGACAACGAAACGAAATCGAGGCGTAGCTCAGTTTGGTAGAGTGCTTGGTTTGGGACCAAGATGCCGCAGGTTCAAGTCCTGTCGCCTCGACCACTTTTAAAAATAAAGGATGTATCTGCTGGTGTAGCACAGTTGGTAGTGCAGCTGATTTGTAATCAGCAGGTCGGGGGTTCGAGTCCGTCCACCAGCTCCAATCCTTTTAATAATATGGGCGAGTTCCCGAGCGGCCAAAGGGGGCAGACTGTAAATCTGTTGTCAACGACTTCGGTGGTCCGAATCCACCCTCGCCCACCAAAAGACCTGAACATGAAAATGTTCGGGTCTTTTTTTACAATTTTGATCCATAAGCAAAAATTTGTTTTAATCAGAAAGGATGATAATATGCCACAGCTTACAGGCAGCAAACTGAAAGAAGAAATCAAAAGCTATCTTTGGATTTTTGCTGCATCGATTCTTTATGGTATCGGTACCAGTGCTTTCATCTTCCCAAGCAATATTACATTGGGTGGCACCAGTGGTATTTCTGTTATTCTTACTTCTTTCTTAGAACAATCTCCAGGTACTATTATTTCTGTGTTGAATGTTCTCCTTATTATTATGGCGATTTTCCTGTTGGGCAAAGATATGGCGATTCGTTCTTTTGTCGGTTCTACACTGACAACAATTGCTATCACCGGCTGCGAGATTCTTTTTAAATTGGATGGACCTGTGATTGATTTGCCTTACATCTCTGCAGCTATTGGTGCAGCGATTATTGCATTGGCAAGTGGCATTATGTTCTATTGTAACGCAAGTTCCGGTGGTACCGACATTATCGCATTGATCGTACAGAAATACCGTAAGATCCACATTGGCAAAGCTCTTCTGCTGACTGATATTCTGATCATGATCTGCGGTGGTCTTTTGCTGGGACCTATGATTTTGTTCAGTTCCTGTATCGGCTTGCTGATCAAAGGCTTTGGTGTCGATTTTGTTATTGCACAAATTATTCGAATGCAGGAAAAACAGAAGAAACAATAGCAAGAATTAAATATTCAGTGAAACAGGAATCCCCTTGATGTAGAAAATGACTGCATCAAGGGGATTTTTTTATGTTTGTAAAGTGCTATAATCCAAAGCTTTTTGGAAGGAGATCAGCTAAAGTAAACTCTTCTGGCTGTTCTGGGGTGCCGCAGTAGATCAAGAAATCCGGTTTGCAGAATTCGGCCATCACTTGACGGCAGACACCGCAAGGATATGCCGGTTTCAGCTGTGATTCATCGCTGCCTTCCGGACCGCCGACAATGGCGATTGCAACAAAGTCACGCTGTCCTTCTGAAACTGCTTTGAAAAGAGCAGTACGTTCGGCACAGACGGTTGGACCAAATGCGGCGTTTTCAATATTACAGCCACAGTATAATGTTCCGTCTGCACAGAGCAGGCAAGCGCCGACCTGATAGTGGGAGTAAGGAGAATAAGACTGACGACGAGCTTCTACAGCTTTTTGAAGCAATTCCTGAGCTGTCATAGAATTCCCTCCTAAATCAACTGCAAAGCAACTTCCATCATCTGAGTAAATTTATTCTGACGTTCCTCAGCAGTAGTTGCTTCACCGGTAAATGGACAGTCGGAGATGGTGCAGATGCAAAGAGCTTCTTTGCCAGCTCTTGCAGCGTTGAGGTAAAGAGCGGCAGACTCCATTTCAACAGCAAGAACACCCATCTTCTGCCATGGGAGCAGGCTGCCTTCTCGGTCGTCGTAGAAAGTATCGCTGCAGAACAGATTACCAACTTTATAAGGAAGACCAAGAGCTGTGGCGGTTTCTTGAGCGCCTTTTACTAAGTGATAGGATGCGATTGGCGCAAAATTGCCCGGCAGAGCGTACTGCGAAGCGTAGTTGGAATTGGTACAGGAACCCATACCGATGACGATATCGCCAATGTGCAGATCTGGGTCGATGGCACCGGCGGAACCGATGCGGATGATACGGTCAACGTCGTAGAAGTTAAACAGTTCGTAAGAGTAAATACCAATGGATGGGCAGCCCATACCACTACCCTGTACAGAAACCGGTTTTCCTTTATAAGTACCGGTATAGCCATACATGCCGCGGACAGTGTTGTACTGTACTGGATTTTCCAAATAGGTTTCTGCCAGCAGTTTGGCACGCAGCGGATCGCCCGGCATCAGAACAGTCTTAGCGATTTCGCCAAAAACAGCTTGGTTGTGGGGGGTTGGGGTCAGTTTGTTCATAACATCAATCCTTTCTCTCATGCCTGTATGATGATTTTATTATATCACAATGATCGCGATAAGCCAAGCAACAGGTAAAACTGCACAAAAAAGAAGCGGAAATCAAGAGGAAATATTTCGTGATAAATCATTATAAATAAAATGAGATTATCTCTGTTTTTCACAAAAAAAGAGGAGGAAAGTAAGACGGAAAGGGTTGTCATCTCCATATGGTTCAAGGTAGAAAAGGGCGTTTATATTGAAGAAAAAACACTCTGAAATACCGCTGAAATACCGCTTAAAATCACAGAAAAAATGAAATCCATGGTGGAAAAAAGCCTTTTGAAATGCAGACTTTGACAAAAACCAAACAAACAATTCATTCTTTTATCTCAATGAAAAATAGTTCATCTTTTGCGTGCAAAATGCAACTATCTTAAAAAATTATGTAAAATGACCAAAAAGACCAAAAATGAAAGCTTTGACATTTTGAAAATAAAATATTAACATATTATTATCAACTCCTGCCCGAACTGTGCAGATTTTTGAGCGGAGTTGAGTAAAACACAAACTTTTTAATCAAAGGAAGGAATGTGACAACCATGGATCTTACCATCTTGGCTCCTATTGGAGCGGTTGCGGCTCTCGTTTACGCACTGTACCTGACCAAAAAGGTTATGGCTTGCGATGAGGGTACCGACACCATGAAAAAACTGTCCCGCTCTATCAGAGAGGGCGCTAACGCTTACCTGACTCGTCAGTACAAAACTGTTGCAGTTGTATTCGCTGCACTGATTGTAGTGTTCGTTGCACTGGCAGCTCTCGGTCAGGTTAACTGGTTCGTACCAGTTGCTTTCGTAACCGGCGGTGTATTCTCTGCTCTGTCTGGTTACTTCGGTATGAAAATTGCTACTGCAGCTAACGCAAGAACTGCTTGGGCTGCAAAAGAAAGCCTGAACAGCGGTCTGAAAGTTGCTTTCTCTGCTGGTTCTGTAATGGGCTTCGTAGTAGTAGGTCTCGGTCTGCTGGATACTTCCATCTGGTACTACATCCTGAAAGCTGTATACGGCACTGATGCTCAGGCTATCGCTTCTGCAATGGTAACCTTCGGTATGGGTGCTTCCACCATGGCTCTGTTCGCTCGTGTAGGCGGCGGTATCTTCACCAAAGCTGCTGACGTAGGCGCTGACCTGGTTGGTAAAGTAGAAGCTGGTATCCCAGAAGATGACCCACGTAACCCTGCAGTTATCGCTGACAACGTAGGCGACAACGTAGGTGACGTTGCTGGTATGGGTGCTGACCTGTTCGAATCCTACGGCGGTGCTCGTCTGTCCGCAATGGCACTGGGCGTATCTGCTGGTCTGGGCTTCGAAGGTATGATGCTGCCATTGGCTCTCTGCGCTATCGGTATCTTCGCTTCCATCATCGGTTCCTTCTTCGTAAAAACCAAAGAAGGCGCTTCCCAGAAAGACCTGCTGCACTCCCTGCATAAAGGTACCAACATCGCTTCTATCCTGGTAGTAATCGCTACTCTGGCTCTGATTCTGGTAACTGGTCTGCCAATGACCCTGTTCGTAGCTATCGTTGCTGGTCTGCTGGCTGGTATTCTCATCGGTCATGCTACCGAATACTACACCTCTGACTCCTACAAACCAACCTGCGAACTGGCTGGCTCTTCTGAAACCGGTTCCGCTACTCTGATGATCTCCGGTCTGGCTCTGGGTATGAAATCCACCGCTCTGCCAGTAATCATCGTTGCTATCGCTGTTATGATCGCATTCCTGGTTTGCGGTGGTACCGCAAACGTTGCAATGGGTCTGTACGGCGTTGCTATGGCAGCTGTTGGTATGCTGTCTACTCTGGGTATCACCCTGGCAACCGACGCTTACGGTCCAGTAGCTGACAACGCTGGTGGTATCGCTGAAATGTCCGGTTTGGGTGCAGAAGTTCGTAAGAGAACTGACGCTCTGGACTCCCTGGGTAACACCACTGCTGCTACCGGTAAAGGTTTCGCTCTGGGTTCCGCAGCTCTGACTGCACTGGCTCTGATCGCTTCCTTCATCGACCAGGTAAACCTGATCGCTCCAGACTTCGACTTCGACCTGTCCATCATGAACCCTCCAGTTCTGATCGGTGTTATGGTTGGTGCTATGCTGCCATTCCTGTTCTCCGCATTCACTATGGAATCTGTAGGCCGTGCTGCTCAGTCCATCGTAGTTGAAGTACGTCGTCAGTTCAAAAATATCCCTGGCCTGATGGAAGGTACCGGCGAACCTGACTACAAATCCTGTGTAGACCTCTGCACCAAATCCGCTCTGCACGAAATGATCATCCCAGCTGTTCTGGCTATCGCAGTTCCAATCGCTGTAGGCGTAATCCTCGGCGTATCTGGCGTTGCTGGTATGCTGGCTGGCGCAACTGCTTCCGGTTTCGTACTGGCTGCAATGATGTCCAACGCTGGTGGTGCATGGGATAACGCTAAGAAACACATTGAAGCTGGTAACTTCGGCGGCAAAGGTTCCGACAACCATAAAGCTGCTGTTGTAGGCGACACCGTAGGTGACCCATTCAAAGATACCTCCGGTCCAGCGATCAACATTCTGATCAAACTGCTGTCTATGGTAGCTCTGGTATTTGCTTCCGTATTCATCAACTACAGCCTTTTCTAATCTGCACATAAAGAAAAAAGAGTCTCCCGCATTAGCGGGAGGCTCTTTTTGTTTTGTCTTATTTCAATACTTCGGCGCAGGCGGAAATCAGGGAGAGTTCACCTTCTGCATCAGAAGCTAAGTGATAAAGAAAGACGCCCTGTAAGTTTTCCTCACGGGCCAATAGGGTCTTATCCTGTGCCAACTGCGGAGAATTGAAATAGTTTTCATTTAACAGGTTGCTGCCGTCAGCAAGCTGCTCAGCATAGTCGAGGTAATATGGCCAAACAGCATCTCCGCTAAGAGGACGACCGTAGGCAGGGATACCCAAAGATAACTGCGATGTTTCAAATCCGATGGAACAGAAATAATCGATGGATCTCACGGCAGATTCATAGGTAGAGTGATAGCCGTTCTCATCAAATAGATCGTAGGCCATCACATTGACCTTGTGGATGGCTTTTACAGCCTCGGCAGACAGGTTGATATCTTCAGGGTAAAAGGCCAGAGAGAGGCTTCTGTCCGTGCTGTGTAAAGCTTCTGAAAGCTCCACGATCAAGTCGCTGAATTCGTCCCACTGATCTTCCGCGGGAAACTCCCAATCGATATCGACACCGTCGATGCCGTACTCATCGCAGAAGTCCAACATAGACTGAATCAGAATCTGGCGTTTTTCTGCTGTCATGATGGCAGCAGCACCGCCTTTTTTCGGATTGATGGTGCAGTAGATGGTCAAATCGGGATATGCCGTTTGAATAGCCTCGATAATGCTTGGAAGGGTTTGTTTAACTTCCAAAGAACCATCAGCCAGCCAATAACAACCTGTATGGATAGTTATCTCATCTAAGGCAGCTATGGAGCCGTTCGACAGCAGATTTTCTGTGTAGTAAGAGTGTGGCAGATAAGCAGAAAGTAGCTTTTTAGGGCCTTTGTCAGGCTCTGAGATCTTAAATACCTCAGAAATTTCATCACCGGGAAAAGTGATTGATAAGGTGTCGGTGTCTTGTGTACCGAGCCAGCACCAACGTTCGGTCGACGCATTTTCCTGTTGGTATATTTTATTATCATCGATACTCACGGTCAATTCACCGCTGCCCTGCAGCCCTTGCAGGCAGACCGAGTCGAAGCTACGCTTGCTGCTCAGTGTAATGGTAGCAGTGCTTCCTGCAATGGTCAGAACATCTTTGACATCTGGCTCATTGAGCGGTTCAAGAGTCGGTGCAGGTTCTTTGGATTCTGAAATGACAGGAGCTTCCACAGGAGATTCGGAAGCAGGCGGAGTTACTTCGCGGGTACTGCAGGCGCAAAACAATGCCAACAGCAACACTAAGATTTTTACTTTCATGGTATCATCTCCTTACGAAGACAGTATACCACAAAATCAAAAACAGTCATACCTCGACGGCAGGATCGCAACGATTTTGCCGTCGATTTCTTTTTGAAGGGATTTTGCAGCGTGATATGCTGCACCGCCGATGATGCCGCAAGAAATACCTGTTCGCTGGAATAAGTCATTTTGTGCCTGTTGAGCGTCGCTGAGAGAGCAGTATGACAGCAGATCACAGAGCTGCGGCACATAGAATTCCGGGTCTGTGCTGCCGAGAGGATCGCTGTTTCCATAAAAGTCCTGAGAAATCGGTGCAGCAATAGCTAAAATATCCGGACTCTTCTGTTTTAATCCGGTGGAACAGCCCATCAAACAGGCACAGCTGTCTGTGCCGGACACGATGGCTGATAAGTCACCATTCGTCTGCAGCCATATTTCTTCCGCAAGACTTTCGCAGTATGCCATGGGATGTTCAGGATCCAAAGAGGGGTCCAGCAGCTGGTACTGCTCCGAGCGAAGCTCGGCCAACTGTCGGATTTGCTGCTGCAGTTCGGGTAAAGGCAGTTTGACTTGGTGCAGCTGCAAGGGATAGCGTTGTAGCTGAACTATGATTTCCTGCGGTGCATCTTCTGGAAGCCAAAGCTCTAGATTTCGTTTCAGCAAAGCTGACGCCCATGCTGCAGATAAAGCAAATGGTCCCCAATCAGCCAATAGAAGCGTTTTTTCCTGCTGCTCTCCTGCTTGAATCATAGGGAATACCGCACGGTCACGCAGGGAACCGCTGGAATTGCAGCCTTCCAACTTCAAAAAAAGCTGCCCATCTACAGGCAGCAACGGAGTTCTTCCAAACATAAAGCTCCACCTTTCCGCTCGTTTTTAAAGCTTTATGATGGACAGTCGGAAAAAATGACAAAGGAAAACGACTCCCTTGCGGGAGCCGTTTTCCTTTGTGAGTAAGAAGAGTATTTTATCTAGAAGATCTCTTTGATAAAAGTTTCTACTATTTAGCTTTTGCAGGCTGTTTTTCGAAGTCATTGATCAGTTCGTTAGCTACTTTGGTG
>JAZQXX010000081.1:0-4849 GCA_045633085.1 Negativibacillus sp.
CTGGAAGATTCCATCACTCAGCTGGAAGAAGAAAAAGCTTCCCTGGAAACTGACCTGGCTGCAGCTAACGTAGAGATCGAAAACTTCTCCAAAATGGAGAAAGAATTCACCGCTGACCTGGCTGCAAACCAGAAAATGAGCCAGGAACTGCAGGCGGAAATGAATGAGATCTTCGCGCAGATCAACTCTGTCGGCGAATATGTCGGCGGTGTTATGACCTGGCCGGTACCGGGCTTCAGCACCATTTCCTCTTACTACGGCTGGCGTTGGAACAAAACCGACTACCATACCGGTATCGACATCACCGGTTCCGGTGTCAACGGTGCCACCATCGTGGCAGCAAACTCCGGTAGAGTAGCGAAGGTCAACACCTCCTACGTTCCGGGCAAAGGCTACGGCATCTATGTCATCATCGACCACGGCGGCGGCTGTGTATCTCTCTACGGTCACTGTTCTGCAGTCCTTGTCAGCGAGGGTCAGACCGTTGTGAAAGGCACTCCGATCGCAAAAGTTGGTTCCACCGGTTGGTCCACCGGCCCACACCTCCACTTCGAGGTTCGTGAAGGCGGCAACCACACCAACCCACTGGCATATCTGAAAGGCTAAAACAAAAGCTCCCCATTTGGGGAGCTTTTCTATTTGTACAAATTTTCGACTCTTTTTTGGCGAACAATTCCGGCAGGCTTGTGCTATAATGAACCTGAGAAAAAGATAAAGGAGAGTACCTATGGCTGACCATTACAATCACTACTCGCTGAAACATTTCGCCGGCATCGTTGCCGACTGTATGGATCTTCCGCTGCCGGAAACCTTTGCACCAAGCATTCCATGGCTGTCCCAGCTGCTGAAAGAACGCCTCGGCGGCACCGCAGACCGCGTGGTTCTCTACCATGCTGACGCTGTTGGCCACCACATCTGGCAGAAATACACCAACCTCTTTGCACCGGTGTACCAGCACACCTCTCTGTCCGTGCCATTCCTCAGCACCGTGGAATCCGTGACTCCGGTGGCACACGCTACCATGTATACCGGTCTTGACCCGGAAGGCCACGGCATCTTGACCTACACCCGTCCAAAACTGGAGTGTGAAACCCTCTTTGATGTCCTGCTGAAAGCCGGCAAAAAGGTTGCCATCGTGGCACAGAACGACTCCACCTTCCTGCACATTTTCGCAGGCAAAGAACTGGACTACTTCGAAGCCCCAAACGCAGTGGGCGTGCAGGAAAAAGCACTGGAGCTGATCGCTTCCAATGAATACGACGTCATCAGCATCCACACCTTCGACTACGACGATGCAGCTCATGCTTACGGACCGGAATCCAAACAGGCGCTTAACGCTGTGAATCTGGAAGCAGAAGGCTTCCACCGTCTGGCTGAGGCACTGGAACAGTACAGAGGCCAGCACAAGATCCTGCTGACCTACTCTCCGGACCACGGACAGCACCCTGTCATCGGTGGCACCGGACAGCACGGCAGCAAGCAGATCGAGGACATGAACATCGTTCACTTCTTCGGCACCATCTAAAACACAAAGCCGGAAGATTTGCTTCCGGCTTTTCTTAACTCTGTTTTGGCACAGCGGCATGAAAATCGCAGCCGCTGCACAGCGCACAGATCCGACCTCCGTCGGGACGCAGCTCCATGGCTGCACCGCAGATGGGGCAGGAGGGAGGCTGCTGCGGATTGTTCCGCAGACTGGTCAGAAATTCCGCCACATCGGGATTTCGCTGTAAATTCATCATTTCACCTCATTTGTCAAATTTATGGAAGGAAGGCGGCTCATGATACCGAAATATTATTTCCTGCGGATGATCTTCCAGGACGAAGAACTCTGCGTTGACATCAAAGCACAGCCGCCGCTTTCTCCGCTGCAGTGCTATCAAAAACGCCGCCTGCTGATCCAGCAGAAATTGGACGCCGCTATCGAAGCTCTGCCGGAGCTGTCGGGACCGGATATTTTGGAAATCGTGCGGCAGAGGGAAGAGATCCTCCGCCGCTTAGACCGCCACGGTTCTCTGTGGCTGAACCACCAACAGGAGCCTTTTGCGAAACTGCTGCAGCGTATCCTGCGTGTCACTCCCGCCATGATCGAAGGCTACTCCGAAGCTTTGGGCCGTCTGCTTTTGGACACCGACGTGACCATTCTGCTGGACGACGGACACACTCATCTGCGGGTAGGGAACAAGGATTACATCGCCAAAACCGTGCTGTACTCCGCCGAACCGACGGTGGAGAAATGTGAGGAGCTGCTGCAGAAGCTGGCTGAGTACCAGTGTTATCCCCAGAAACTGACCCTCTGCCTGCCGGACGGACGCTTCTTCGATTATGAAGCCGCAACTCACCGACTGACACAGCGGGAAGGAAGCTCCGATCAGTTCCGCAGCCAGATCATGAAATTAAGATAGAGGGCAAAGCTGAGCCACAGGCAGTAAGGTATCTGCAGAAGAGCTGCAGTTCGATTGATGCTGTGAAAGGCCAGTACCATGACCAGCACAGTACCCAGCAGAGCAGTCAGCACCAGCAGAGCCAAAAGCCACGCCTGCCCATTGAAAAAAATCAGCGGCCACACAAAATTGAGGGCAAGCTGGACAGCATATAAAAGGAAGGCAGGAGTCCGCTGTTTCGGCGCTGCCAGACGGCAAAGCCAGCTGCTGTAACCCATAAGAGCATACAAAATCGTCCACATGACCGGGAAAAGCCAGCCCGGCGGCGCCAATGGCGGCAGACGAATGCTCTTGTAAATATCCATGGAAGTTCGGGTCAGAAACGCCGCCAATCCACCGACCGCCAGTGGAATGGCAAGGAAGAGAGCCAAACTTTTCCAACGTTTTTTCTTCAAATCCACCATAACGAGATCACCTCTCGTCTATTGTATGCGCCGTTCCCTGCGAAAATACGGGAAAGAGTGCTGTAATTTTTCACAGAAAGGAGGCAGAGCCATGAAAGGTTTAAGCATTTCCGGCATGATCCTCGGTATCATCGGCACAGTGGTATCTCTTACAGGTCTGCTGCTGAGTATCTTCGGACTGAAGGGCTGCAAAAAATAACAAATAAAAATTTTCAAAGCCGATGGGAGAGATTCCTGTCGGCTTTTTTCTGTCTTTTGGGCAGAAACGGGGGAAAAGCAGTACTTTCTGCCAAAGCAGCGCCGCACCACAGGAAGGTTTTCCACATAAGGTAAAGCGAGCCTAACACGAAAGGAGTCCTGCACATGGAAACCATCCGACAGAACGGCAGCTGCTGTGAGGAACTAAGCAGCCAGCCCATTGCGCTGGCTATGGCTTATGTGCCCATGCAGCGCTGGCAGAACATCTACGAACCCGATCTGGCTTTGGAGAGGGGAACCATCTTCTCGGAGCTGGATAAACCATTTCTCGGAAAGGATGCGGTGATGACCAATGAACGCTAACAACGTTACAGCACTCTCCCGTCAGGAACTGCTCCGCGGCATTCAGATGGCAGCCTTCGCGGTCAAAGAAGCCCAGCTTTTTCTTGACACGCACCCGACCGATGCGGCGGCGATGGCGTATTTCAACCGCTACAATCAGAAGAAGCAGGAGCTTTGCGGCGAGTACAGCAGACGCTTCGGACCTATCTCGCTGAGCGAGTATCAGGTGTCCGGCAACACATGGGAATGGGTCAAAGGTCCATGGCCATGGGAATTGGAGGTGTAGATCATGTGGACTTATGAGAAGAAACTGCAGTACCCCGTAAAAATCCAGCGTCCCAATCCCACTCTTGCGAAGCTGATCATCAGCCAGTTTGGCGGTCCCGACGGTGAGTTGGGTGCTTCTCAGCGTTATCTTTCCCAGCGTTACTCCACGCCTTACGATGAGGTAAAGGCCACCCTCACTGACATCGGAACGGAGGAACTTGCTCATATGGAGATGGTTTGTGCCATCATCCATCAGCTGACCCGCAACCTCAGCGAAGAGCAGATCAAGAACAGTGACTTCGCAGCCTACTTCATCGACCACACCACCGGTCTGTATCCGGCATCCGGCAGCGGAGAACCTTGGACTGCCGCCTACATTCAGTCCAAAGGTGACACCATCTGCGATTTGACCGAAGACCTCGCAGCAGATGCTGCAAGGAGAAAACAAAAAGAAACTTTTCTTCCTATAATTAAAGTGCTATAATAGAAGCAGCAAACAATGCCAAGGAGGAGAGCTTATGTATAAAGACGAACGAACCTATTATCCTGTCAGTGAGATCCACACTCAGTTGATCCCGGTCACCGTCGGCTGTGCCCACAACAAATGTGCCTTTTGTTATATGTACGAAAGCTGCACATACAGCGAGGTTTCCATCAACGACATCGACTACGAGCTGCAGTACGGCAACGAATACACCGAAAGAGTCTTCCTCACCGGTGCAGACCCTCTGCACATCGGCTTTGCGAAAATGGAAAAGATCCTGAAACTGATCCAGAAACGTCTGCCTCGTTGTGCCTGCGTTGCTTGCTATGCGGCAGTGCGCACCATTTACAGCAAATACAGCGTGGAAGAACTGAACAAGCTCCACGATCTGGGTCTGCGTCTGCTGTACATCGGCTTTGAAAGCGGCGATGACGAAGTGCTGAAATTCATGCGCAAAGGTCACACCGTGGACATGGCTCTGGCGGCTGCGAAGAAACTCAACGAAGCTCATATCCCATTCAACACCATCGTCATGTACGGTCTGGCAGGGAAGGGGAACTGCGTGGAACACGGTAAAAAGACAGCGGCCATGGTCACCCAGTTCAAGAGCAACAAGATCGTTACCATGAACCTGACTCTCTTCGATTCCACGGAGCTGGCAGCAATGGCAAGCCGCGGCGAATTTGTGGAAGCCACCAACGCAGAAAGAG
>JAZQXX010000082.1:0-1867 GCA_045633085.1 Negativibacillus sp.
AAATTCCACCTGCTGCTCCACGATGCAGCAGGCACACCGCAGCATCGTGCTTTTTCGCTGCTGGACGTTCCTGATCACCCAGTCAGCCTGCCGGATCTTCTGCGTTAAATACTGTCTGACCTGGTCTTCTTCACAATCACGCATCAGCTGCTGATAATAAGTACTGAGCTTCAGCTGTGGAAGGTCCTGACCGGAAGCCAAGATAACAAACCGGCCTTCTTCCTCTTTCACCAGAATATCCGGAACAATGTAGGCCGGCAGATTTGAACTTGTAAATGAGGCACCCGGTCGAGGATTCAAGGAACGGATCAGGCGGCAGGCCTGCTGAACCTCTTCCCTGCTTGCTCCTGTCATGCGAGAAATCTGATGATAGTGATCTTTCGCCATATCTTCCAAGTGATTACGTACGATCGTCAGAGCCAGTCCGGTTTCTCCCAGCCGCTGCAGCTGAAGTTCCAAACACTGCGACAGTGTGCGGGCACCTACCCCTGCCGGCTCCATGTTCTGTACGATCAGCTCAGCGCCTGCGATCACCTCACAACTGACACCGCCGCGCAGCGCCAGCTCTTCCGTGCTCTCCTCCAGCCAGCCGTTGTCATTCAGTCCGGTCAATACACACTCCACGCCCCTGCATACAGCAGGAGAAAGATACTTCCATGGAATCTGCGCGCCCAAATGATCGTATAGACTCTCCTGCGCAGCGTCAGCCACTGCGTCGGTAAGGTTTCTGGTGTCTTCCCGATAGGTGGACGGGCTGCGCCTGCTGTTTGCCGCCAGCCACTCCAGCTTGTGAAGCAGCTGAGATCCTTCCTCCTGCTCATAGCTCTCTTCGCGCTCCAAAACCGGGTTTTCCAGCAGCTGCTCTTCTACGTATTCATGCAGCTCCAGCGTACTCATCTGGAGGATCTCCATGGATTGAATCATCTGAGGCGAAAGTTTCTGTATTTGCTTTTGCTCCAGAACAAGGTCCACAAAAATCCCCCTTTCGACCGATTTCGCCCATAGCATAGCGCAGTTATTTCGTGTTGTCAATATCTGCGAAATGAACAAAACCTCTTCCGTCACATCGTCGGAAGAGGTTTTATTCATTCACAGAATTCATTACTGAAAAATGTTATATATTCTGTTCTTTGTTTAAGATTTAAAACTTTTTCTAATTTTCTGGAAACAAAACTCACTTTCTATTTTTCTAGGCGAAGCTTCTGATTGAGCTTGTCGGTCTTGGCTTTCGTGTAGAAGTAGATGAACAGCCAAATGGCGGCAAACCCGACGACAAAAATCGCGGTAAAAATACCAAATGCCATCCAATCGCGAGCCAGCCAATCGTTCACTAGATAAATCATCAGATAATCCAGATATAACACACCGCCATGAAGCAGAATGGCAGAAATCAGCGGCAGACTCTCGATGGTGTACACCACTGTGATACCGGCCGCGATAAAGGCCATCAACGTAATGGTAAGGATGCCCTTGCACACCTCTGCAGGAGTCAGACTATCCACAACACCGACTGCACCAAGGGTTCCGTAAATGATAGCTAGAATCACCGGTCCGCCGGCAGCAACCATCAAGCCGCGCTGAACAAAATCCGACACATGTTTTTTCATTGTACTTCAAACCTCCTTTTTATAACTGCAAAACAACGTCTGGAAACATACTCTTTGTAACCGGACTTAAACACTGCATCCACGGCTCCGCTGAATGTCGCCGAGAAACGCTCCAGTCGATTCTCGTTGGCCAAAGCTGACTTGTTAATACGCATGAAGCAGGCCGGAAGTATCTTTTCCAGCTCGTATAAACGCTGCTTCAGGCGGTACTTCACACCGCTTGTGTCGATGGCATAGGTCTTTCCGTCGATAATGGTGAT
>JAZQXX010000083.1:0-3034 GCA_045633085.1 Negativibacillus sp.
ATCTTCACCGCAGACAACGACCTTTGCACGGACACGTTTGATCAGAAATTCTTCTACGAATTCCTCCGGCGGCATGTCGCGGAAATCCTCAAAAGTCGGCTGGATCAAGTCCTGAACACCCATACGTTCCATCATACGGATACGGTCTTCTTCGCTGTTGATCCACATGAAGTTGCTTTTGCGTTCCGGAACATTATCGCTGATGCGGTAGGTAAACACGGTCGGACGCAGCTGCTGTCCGGCGAAGCTCAAAGCTTCCTGAATAACAGCCTGATGACCTTTATGAACTCCATCAAAGAAGCCCATTGCCACCGCACGCATCTCGGAGGGATGTACCTCGTCCAGGTAGTTATAAACGTTCAAATTCTCACCCCCATTCCTGTAATCTCTTACTCAAACTATTTATTGATCGCAAACAGCTGTCTGCTGCAAAGTCCGTTTTCCTCGTTGACATAAGCTACGCCGAGGAAAGTATTATCATGGCCAAAGACACGCAGGTCAGTACCTGCCACTGCACCATGAACTCTTGCGCAGTCCAGACGGACGCCGTTGCGATACATTTTACTCTGTTTTTCGCTGAGCTTCACAGCCGGCAAACTGCGGAACACCTGTTCCACAGGCAGGATCTTCTCCTGCAGAGCACCTTCCTGTGCAAGACGGGAAGCCTCTTCCAGTGTGATGCTTTCGCTAAGACTGAAGCCAGCTGCTTCCGTACGGCGCAGTGCCGTCATGCATGCACCGCAGCCCAGTTTTTCACCGATATCACCGCAGAGAGTACGGATATAGGTACCTTTGCTGCAGGCTACATCAATGATATATTCGTTTTCTTCCGGACCTTCGCCCAGTAAATTGCAGTGGTAAATGGTGATAGCACGAGCTTCGCGCTCCACCTCAATGCCCTGACGAGCCAAGTCATACAGTCGCTGACCGTTGATCTGAATGGCAGAGTACATCGGTGGCACCTGCATGATCTCGCCGACGAAATCTTTCAGCACTTCCTCCACCTGCTCTTTACTTACGGATACCGGACGGGTTTCCAGTACAGTACCGGTGCTGTCCAGTGTATCAGTCAGCACACCCAGCTTCAGAGTAGCGGTATAGCGTTTGTCCTGACATGGCAGAATATCGCAGCATTTGGTGCCGCGTTCCACCAGAATCGGCAGCACGCCGGTTGCCATCGGGTCGAGAGTACCTGCATGTCCGACCTTGCGGGTGCGGAGCATGCCGCGCATTTTTGCTACCACATCAAAGGAGGTAAAACCCTCCGGTTTGTCGA
Source organism: Negativibacillus sp. (assembly GCA_045633085.1). Taxonomy (GTDB): domain Bacteria; phylum Bacillota; class Clostridia; order Oscillospirales; family Ruminococcaceae; genus Negativibacillus. The sequence continues at coordinate 1,277 of JAZQXX010000083.1, forward strand.
TAATCAGAATACCGTCCATGCATTCACCTACTCTTCCCAGCCCATGACCTCAGTGATCGCACTGAGGATCGCCTGTCGTGCAGTGTTCCAGTCACCTTTCACGCTGCAGCCTGCTGCTCTGGCATGTCCGCCGCCATTGAGTTTTGCTGCAATGGCAGAGGCATCTGCCCCTTCTGTGGTGCGCAGAGAGTATTTGAAGCCAGTGCGGTCCTTCATTTCCTTCATGGTAACGCCAATGCATACGCCTTCGATCTGACGAGGCAGAGCTGCAAGACCTTCCAATTCATCATCGGAAGCTCCGTTGTTCTCCACCATATCACGGGTCAAAGTAATCATAGCACAGCGGTCATCAAAGTGATATTCCAATGTTGCCATGGATTCTGCTTCCACAGAAAGCTGGCTGCGACGTTTGGTTTCAAACATCAGCTGGTTGATCTTCGCACTCTGACAGCCCAATTCCATCAATTCCGCTGCAAGACAATGGGTGCGGACAGTGGTATTGGAATAGCGGAAGCAGCCAGTATCGGTTGCGATGCCGGTGTAGAAGCAATCCGCCATCTGTGGTGTGATGGTCACGCCAAGCTCTTTTGCCACCAAATAGAGTACCTCGCAAGCTGCTGCGGAGTCTTCTTCCAAAAGGAGATCAGCCGCGTAGTCGCGATTGGAACCGTGATGGTCGATGCAAAGGTCTACTTTGTTGCCCCAAAGCTCCTCATTGGCACCCAACAGTCTTGGGTCAGCCACATCGACAGCAACCACATATTCCGGCTCAAATTCAGCAACTTTCTGTGGGAACATAAAGGAATAACGCTCTGCAATCATATCTGCACAGTCCACACGGGCAGTTTTGCCGGCAGCAGTCAGTGCGTGAAGCAAACCGTAGCCTGAACCGAGGGTATCCCCGTCCGGGCTGCGGTGGCAGAGGATCAGAATGTTATCGTGAGCAAGAAGCAGCTGTGCTGCTTCCTTGATGCTTACTCTTCTTCCCATGCTTCTTCCTCGGTTTCGTTGGAGCCAAGGCCACCTTCGCGTTCCAGGTCATTCAGAATACGTGCAATACCTGCGCTGTATTCAGTGGAATCGTCTGGAATGAAGTGGAACTCTGGGGTACGGCGCATTTTGATGCGGCCGTTCATTTCACGGCGAATATAGCCTGCAGCGCTGTTCAGACCTTTGCAAGCTTCTTTCGCTTTTTCGATGCCTTCCATCGAGCTGATGTATACCTTGCAATGGGACATATCATTGGACAGCTCGGTTTTGATAACAGTCAGCAGGGAATTGATTCTTGGGTCCTTCAGCTGACGCATAATATCAGTCAGTTCACGCTTTACATCTTCACCGGTACGGTTGATGCGGAATCCAGCCATGAGATCTGCCTCCTTTTACAAAATTATCGGTATTCAGCAGGAAATCCGGACTGCCCTAAGACAGCCCGGTTTTCCTGATTTTTCTTAAAATTAGTCGCGGTATTCTTCTACAGTGTATGCTTCGAAGATATCGCCGACTTTCAGGTCGTTGAATTTCTCCAGAGCCATACCACATTCGTAACCTTTTGCAGCTTCTTTTACGTCGGCTTTGAAACGTTTCAGAGAGCTCAGGTGGTCATCTGCAATGATGATACCGTCACGAACTACACGGATCTCAGCGTTTCTGGTGATCTTACCTTCCAGAACGTAGCAGCCTGCAACAGCGCCAACGCCGGAGATTTTGAACACTTCACGAACTTCTGCACGGCCCAGTTCAACTTCGCGGGTCTTA
>JAZQXX010000084.1:0-1752 GCA_045633085.1 Negativibacillus sp.
ACGATCCGACTTAGGTGGATCAAATCCTGAACCTTATGTTTTGCTTCGAAGACGAAGCCGTCGTACTGATGATCTTCTTTTTTGTTTTCGTATGGTTCATCGTAGATGGCTTCCTTCAGCTCCCAAAGATGCTTGGTGGAAGTCACCGCAAAGACCAGAACACCGCCCGGTTTCAGAACACGGGAGAATTCTTCCATACAAATCGGTGCGAACATATTCAAAAGAACGTCGCAGCTGCTGTCAGCAACAGGCAGATCGAAGGAGCTTGCGACAGCCCATCTGACATCTTTGCAGCTTTTTGCAGCGGCGTTGATAGCCAGTTTGGAAATATCCATGCCGCAGATCTCTGCTTTTGGCAGGGATTCCTTCAGGCGGGAAGTGTAGTAACCTTCGCCACAGCCTACATCCAAAATGAGCGGGGATTTTTTGTTTTTCAACAAACCACCGATGACTTCGTTGAGATTATCGCTGACAGCGTGGTAGAAGCCTTTACGCAGAAAATCACGGCGGGCATTGACCATCTGTTTGTTGTCACCAGGCAGCTTGGAGTTCATCTTATTGGATGGAAGCAGATGCAGATAACCGGACGCTGCTTCGTCGAAGCTGTGTCCTTTTTCACAGCGCCAGCTGTGTTCGGTTTTGGTCAGTTTTTTGCCGCAGACCGGGCAGGTAAGATATGACATAGGAAATCCTCCTCTTATAAACGTCGTACTTTTCCGTTGAGCAGAAAATCGGTGGTGAGAGTGCGTGTGCCGGCACCTTTGAAGAAGCAAACGGCTTTTCCTCCATCGCGGTCAAGGCTCATGATCTGTCCTTCTCCAAAGCTTGGATGCAGGATCTTCATACCAGGGAAGAGCTCACCTTTTGGTGTTCCGTTGGTTGAAACAGCGCTGATCGGATCGTGAAGCAGGCGATCAATGAAGCGGGAAGGTTCCACCGGCTGATCGGAAGAGTAGTTGGAGCGTGGAATGATGAGCCGTTTTCTTGCACGGGTACAGGCTACGTAGAAGAGCCTTGCTTCTTCTTCCATATCCTCGCGTAAGCCATGCTTTTCTTTGTCGATGGCGGAGTGAGCAGGGAAAATATCGTCCACAGCATCCAGCAGGATGACTGTATCGAACTCCAAACCTTTGGAAGCATGTGCTGTTGTCAGAGTCAGGCTGCAAGCCTTGTTTTGGCTGTGTTCGCTGATAAGGATATCCAATTCCTCAAGACGCTCTAAAAGCTGCTCAATGCTCTGACAGCGTCCTGCAAGATGACGCAGAGCAGTCAGTTTCTGCAGTTGATTGACAAAGCCGCCGCCAAAGCTGAATTCCATGTAATCGCGGTAACCTAAGCTTTCAATGATGGTGTCCAAGGCACGCTGCGGCTTCATTTTATACAGTCCGCGAATGGTCAGATCGACGATATGCGCACGACCATTGCTGTACTCGCGTTCGCTGTTTTTCTCGGCGATACGGTCAAACCAGCTTTCTCCGGAAGCAAGGGGAGAGGTGTCCATATCCTGCAGCAGGGAACGCTTGAGAAAGGCATTGGTCTTGTAGAAAATACGGCTGAATGCCTTCAAATCGCTTGGATCCTGGCTGAGTGCAAAGAAGTTGAGGATATCGCTGACCACCGCATGATTGCGGAAGGAGCTTTTCTGGTCACGGATGTAGAAGTCGATCCCCTGCCTTTGCAGAAGGTCGACCAGTGGAATCGCGGAGAAATTGTTGCGGTAAATGACTGCGCAGGAGCCGCTGCTTTGCTGAA
>JAZQXX010000085.1:0-4256 GCA_045633085.1 Negativibacillus sp.
AGCTATCGGCTACGGCCTGACCTCTGCTTCCGCACTGGTGCAGATGCGTAAAAACGGCGATGCCAACGGGCTGATGAAGCTCAATGCGGTGCTGGGTACCATCTTCTCCGTGTTCTTTGCAGCACTGCTGGTGGTTCCAAACCCATGGGCATACCTGGGTCCGGAAAGCCGTGTGGCTCTCTTGGTATGGACTGTCCTTGGCGCGGTGTTCTTCCTCGTCAGCAAAAAGAAAAAAGCATAAATAAAAACAACGACCGCCTGAAGACCGTTTCTTCGGGCGGTTTTTGTGTCTATATTTTGAATTTACTGAAAACAGATGCGCTGCATTGACTTTTTCCATGACAGCTTCCTTGCGGGAACGATCAGAAACGTGCTATACTTAACGTATCGAAATGACATAAGGAGAACTGTCCATGAAAAAAAGATATCTTTTTGACGGCCTGAACTGGAAGAACTTCCTGCTTCTGACCGTTGCAGGTTGTATCAACGCCGTCGGTGTTACCATGTTTATCTCTCCGGTAAACCTCTACGACAGCGGTATTTCCGGTACATCCATCTTCTTGTCCCAAATCACAGGCCTGTCCCTTTCGCTGTTCTTGGTTCTGCTGAATGTTCCGCTGTTCCTCTTCGGTTTGAAGAAACAGGGCAGAGCCTTCACCGTTTACTCCATCTTCACCGTTGTTGTGTATTCTGTCTGCGCTTGGCTCATCACCGATGTTCTGCCGGTGGACGTGAACTTCGCTTCTCCTTTGGCAGGACAGGACCTGCTGCTCTGCGCACTGTTCGGCGGTATGATTTCCGGTGTGGGCAGCGGTTTGACCATCCGCAATGGCGGTTCCATCGACGGCATGGAGATCATGGCCATCATCTTCGCGAAAAAACTGGGTGTTACGGTTGGCACCTTCGTGATGGCTTACAACGTGGTCCTCTACATCATCTGCGGATTGACTATGGGTGACTGGATCCTGCCGCTGTACTCCATCGTGACCTACATGGCCGGCATGAAAACCGTGGACTTCATCGTCGAAGGTTTGGATCGTTCCAAAGCAGTCATGATCATGAGCGAGAAAGCCGAGGAAGTCAGCAAAGCACTGATGGAAGAATTCGAAACCGGAACCACCCTGTGGCACGGTCGCGGCGGCTACTCCAACAACGACAAAACCGTGGTTTACTTCGTGGTCAACCGCTTCCAGATCGCAAGAATGAGAAATCTGGTCCATACCCTGGACCCGAAAGCCTTTATGACCATTACAGAAGTTGCCGATGTCTTCAAAGCAAACGATTAGCAAAGAAAAAGCACCCTCTTTCGAGGGTGCTTTTGTTCTGCCTATTTTCCTTTGCCGTCGCGGCCTTTTTTCCAGCTTCCGGAGAAGTAGAAAACGAAGCCGATGACGAATGGAGTGAAGCCTGCCAGCGCATCACCCAGCCAGAAGCCCAGATAGCCCCAGTTGAGAATGATGCCGAAGAGCACTGCCAGACCGATTCGCATAACGATACCATCGAAGATGGCGGTAGCAAAGTTGCATTTGTAGTTGCCGGAACCGTTGATCAGTGCGTTCATACCGGAACGTGCTGCGGAACCGAAGAACATCAGTGCTGCGATCGGAACGTAATCCACAGCGATAGCCAGTACGTTGGCGTCCTGTGTGAAGATGCTGAAGATCTCAGTCGGCCATTTCCAAACAGCCAGGGAGAAGAGGGTAGCGATGGTGGTGGTGATGGCGAAGATGATCAGAATGATGCGGGTAACGCGGCTGTATTTCTTCGCTGCGATGTTCTGACCCACCATGGAGGAACCTGCGTTGTTGATGGCGTTGGAAACCAGGTTTGCGATGCTGCTGAACTTGTTGGCAACACCTGCGAAGGCGGATACTGCCACGCCGTAAGAGTTGATCCAGCTGTTGACGAAGAGCTTGGAGAACTGTACGGAAGCAGATTTGATCGCCATTGGTGTGCCCAGTTTTACCAGGTCGGACAGAAGGACTTTATCCCAATGGAAGAAGTCTCTGAATTTGTTATTCAGCTCGAACTCGCTGCGGTGTTTGTACAGGAAGACCACGCAGCAGAGGAAGCTGGTGCCCTGAGAGATGACGGTCGCTAAAGCAGCGCCCGGTGCGCCGGTGTTCAGACCGGCAACGAAAACGATGTCCAGGATCAGATTCATGACAGCAGCAAGGCTGATGAAAACGAATGGATGCTTGGAGTCGCCCATACCTCGGAGAACCGCGCTGACCATGTTGTAGCCGTAGATGAACATAAGACCAGACGCGGTGATGGTCGCATAACCGAGAGCCTGAGAGAAGGCTTCTGTCGGTACGTTCATCAACTGCAGAGCCTGTTCACGGAAGATGATGCAGATGGCGCTGATGCACAGTGAGCAAACCATGAGGAACCCGAACATGGTGCTGACAAAGCGGCCGATTTTGTGCCGTTCACCGGCACCGATGAGCTGACTGATGATGACCTGACCGGCAGCTGCAAAGCCCATACCGACGAAGGTCATGAAGTGTGTGATGTCGCCGCCGACGGAAACTGCCGACAGACCGACCTGTCCCAGCACCTGACCAACAACGATCATGTCGACCATGTTGTAGACCACCTGCAGCAGGTTTGACAGGAGCAGAGGTGTTGCGAAAACGACCAGCTGCTTAGTGATGTTGCCGCTGGTGAAATCGCGGATGTGAGAGGTTTTTGTCATAAAATCGCTTCCTTTTCGATTTTTTCATATATCCCTTTCAGTATAACACATTCTTTCATTTTTTTCTAATCTTTTGTGGAAAAACAAAACAGACAGCCTGCCGAAGCGGACTGCCTGTTTTTAGAAAAGGAAAGATGAGTGATATTTCTTATTTGCTGAAGCCGACGATGCCGAATGCGCCAGGACCGCCGTGGCAGGTGATCACGCAGCCGGTTCTGATCCAGCGCACAGACTGGAAACCAAGGTCTTTGGCAGACTGTTCTGCCAGTGCTTTCAGAGAGGAATCAAAGTAAGGGCTGTCGATGAGAGTCAGCTGATCTTTTTTGAGAGCGTATGCTTCGCTATATTCTTCCAAGAGTTTTGGGATCACTTTATCGAACTTGCCGCGGTATTTTTTCTTTGCGATCAGTTTGCCGTCGAGGATCTCGATGCATGGATGGAGGCTCAGCAGATTGCCGGTGAGAGCAACGACGTTGCTGACACGACCGCCTGCACGGAGGTAGTCCAAAGTGTCCGGAATGAAGCACATTTTGCAGTTTTCTGCTACACGTGTTGCTTCTGCAGCAGCTTTTTCCACGGAAGCTTCCGGATGTTCACGAACCCAGTCTGCCACCTTCATCGCAACCAGGCCCAAGCCAACAGAAACGTGTTTGGTATCCACACTTGTGACATAATCTCTGCCTTCCGCAGCCAGCTGTGCACTGTGGTAGGAACAGGTGGTGATGGCGGAGTAAGCCAAATGCAGAATGTGTGCGTCTGGATGCGCTTCGTGGATCTCATCGAAAACTTTCATGAAATCTTCCGGGGTGCTGCCGCTGGTGTGAGGAGCTTCGCCGGTTTCTTTATAGAATTTGCAGACGTCTTCCGCAGGGAAGGTGCCATCGTCCAATGTTTTGCCGCCCAAGGAAACGTGCATTGGCACCAGATAAATGCCATGTTCTCCAGCCAAAGCAGGAGTCAGGTCGGAGCCGGTTTCGGTTACTACGATGATTTTCTTATTCAAGGTAAGCACTCCTTCATAATAAGTTTTTAAAAAACCGATATACAAGTAAATGATAACAGGTTAAGGTCCTTATGTCAATAGAATGTGCGGATTTGACCGGAATATTTGCATAGATTTACAGTCTGTGCTACAATAAATTGTATAGAAAAAGAAAAGGCGGTGGACCATGGGAAGCGAGTTGAGAAAGGAAAAGCAGGGACTGGTGCTGGAAGGCGGTGCTATGCGCGGTCTGTTTACAGCAGGTGTCATGGACGTGCTGATGGAAAACGGAATCGTTTTTGACGGCATTGTTGGCGTGTCCGCAGGTGCTGCTTTCGGCTGTAATTACAAGTCCGGACAAATCGGAAGGGTACTGCGTTACAACACAACCTTCTGCAAAGACTGGCGCTACTGCAGCTTCCGTTCACTGATTTTTACCGGCGATTTGTACGGCGCTCAGTTCTGCTATCACGTAGTTCCGGAGAAGCTGGACCTCTTTGACGACGAAGCCTTCCAAGCCAACCCGACGGATTTTTATGCAGTCTGCACCGACTGTGAAAGCGGTCAGCCGGTCTA
>JAZQXX010000086.1:0-1678 GCA_045633085.1 Negativibacillus sp.
CCATCGGTGTCATTGTTTACGCTGCCATCATGTTCTTCGTGAAGAAGCCTGCCAAAGGCAGTGAGGCCTTCACGAAGCTGGTTACCATGGCTGCTGTTGCTGCAGTTCTGCTGGTTTCCAACTTCATTCCCAGCATCAACAAGGTCTACCGTTCCGTCCGTGTTCCTTCCATGACCTATGCGCTGATCGCTTTCTTCGCATTCTTCAATAACTGGCTGGTGAATACCCGCCTGGGTCAGAACATGCGTACTGTCGGTCAGAGCCGTGCGGTTGCTACTTCTGCCGGTATCGATGTGAACAAGACCCGTATCATCGCTACCTGCATCTCCACCGTTCTGGCAGCCTGGGGTCAGCTGATCTTCCTGCAGAACCTGGGTACCTTCAATACCGTCCAGCAGCAGGATAACGTTGGTCTTTATTCCGTTGCAGCCATCCTGGTCGGCGGTGCCAACGTTCAGAAGGCAACCAACAAGCAGGCCATCATTGGTGTCATCCTGTTCCATACCCTGTTCGTGGTTGCTCCTCTGGCAGCTACCGAGCTGGTCGGCGACTCCGCTATCTCCGAGTACATCCGTATGTTCTTCTCCTACGGTGTCATCGCTGTCTCCCTGGCAATGCATGCCTGGAAGACTGTTGACAAGAAGAAGGCTTAAAGAAAATAAAAAAGAACCTGCCAAACCGGCAGGTTCTTTTTGTATAGTAAAGTGGAAAGGTTATGCTTTTTGTTCAAAAATTGGAATTGTGTTATAAGCTAAAATACTTCGGGTTGAATCCCTCTATTTGGATCGTTTTCATCATGCTCTTAAATTCTGCTTCATCAAAAGCATCATCCATGCAGAATACTTCATAATCTACACCCAGATAGGATAAAAACAAACCAGTTTCTTTATATCCATTGCGAAGATAAAATTCCCGTCTTTTTACTCTCTGAGCATAGTTAGTGCTTGCTATGTCCAGCATTTCAAAGTCAACTACTTGCTTTTTGTCGGGATAGGCTGTTTTTAATGCTTTTATTGCGTGGCCGCCATATCCTTTGGAACGGCAATGCGCATCTATTGCCAGAAAAAAGAGATAGGCCAGATTACCGTAGGTCTGAACCACCATAAAGCCAGCGAAAGTGTCCCCATCAGTTAAAATCCAAAAATCAAAGTTCTCTGCCGTTGCCATTTTGAGCAATTTTTCAGGTGCCAGATATTCTTCTGGCGGGAAGGCTTCTTTGCCAAGAATGCAGACTTGGTTCCAGAAACGATTCTCTACTGTGGCTTGTTCCATATTTAATTTCATGTTGTCCTCCAAAAATCAAAAAGTAATCTATGATTTGTAGGAGTACACTACCATTCTTCACTTCGGCCCAAGAACATAATAATTCCTCAAATTCAGGTTTATCGAATTCCATCAGTCAAGCAGATCATAGCGACTGATCGTGGATCAGAAGGATTCCGTTGAGTGATGCTACTTATTAAAAATATAGTAACACGGAATATCCCCAAAAACAAGAACAGGCACAGCGGTTTATCCGCTGTGCCTGTATTCATTACTCGTAATTTACTTGGTCAGCTCTTCTACCAGTGCGTCGATCTCAGCTACGTTCTTTTCATTCATAGCAGAGAAGATCTTGACGGTTGCCTCGGTGAAGGTCAGGTTCTTGCTGTTTTCCAGCATCTTTTTCATGAACTTG
>JAZQXX010000087.1:0-3891 GCA_045633085.1 Negativibacillus sp.
GTGAATGAGAATTATAAGGAAATCAATGTTGCAGCACAGGAGAAGGACGAGCATTCTGTTTTGAATTTCTACCGTGAGGCAATCAAACTCCGCCAAGAATTGTCCTGTGTAAGAAACGGCAGCTATACAGAATATGGCAAGTGGTCTTCTACATTCTATACCTATGCGAGAGAGGATGAACAGCAGAAGATTTTGGTGGTTTGTTCCTTCAGCAATCAGTGTGAAGCATGGAAAGTACCAAAGGGTCATGATATGGAATCTGCAGGCTTGGCTTTGTGCAACTACGAGCAGTCCAATGATTCGAACTTCCGTCCATATGAAGCAAGAGTATATCTGTGGAATAAAAAATAATTGATACGACCAGCTGTGTATGAAAAGTACACAGCTGGTTTTTGTTGAAAGATTATTCCGAAATTAACCAATTTTCGCTTTCGAATAAATGTCCAGTCTTCCCATATACTAACTCCAAACGAAAATTTTGCTCAGCTTGAGATAACAGATAGAAGGTATTGGGAGGTTAAATATGAAAGCAACCGGTATTGTGAGAAGAATCGACGATTTGGGTCGTGTTGTTATTCCAAAAGAAATCAGAAGAACCATGCGTATTCGAGAAGGTGACCCCCTGGAGATCTACACAGATGCAGAAGGGGAAGTGATTTTTAAAAAATATTCCCCGGTGGGAGAGCTGTCCGATTTTGCAGGACAGTATGCGGAGGTACTGTTCAAAACAGCCGGTGCACCGGTTTTAGTTTGCGACCGTGACCATGTAGTAGCTGTATCCGGGATTCCAAAAAAAGAAATTTTGGAGCGGCGTATCTCCTCTGCACTGGAGGAAATGATCGAGCAGAGGAAACCCTATATCCATGAACGGGGCAGTAATCGCCGTTTTCAGCCGGTGGAAGGTGTGGAACGTTGTGCCTCCGTGCAGTATCCCATTGTGGCAGCAGGCGATGTTTGCGGTTCCATCATGTTCCTTGCAGCGGATGACGACAGTGAACCGAGTGAAGCAGAAGAAAAACTGATTCAAACTGCAGCCGGATTTTTGGGAAGGCAGATGGAAGAATAAGCGAAAATTCCTTATTTCTTCGGAAAAAAGGCTTGCAAATCACAAAGATCTATGGTAAAGTATATGTAGTTAGGATAAGTAAGTTATGGAAGAGTGAGGTCACAGACCTCGCTCTTTTGTTTATGTTTAGAAAGGAAGGATCAAAAATGGCAGGAAACAAAAAAGGCAACACCGTTGAGATCGTTACCGACATCGTAAAACCGGTCATCGAAGAGATGGGCCTTACTCTCTGGGATGTTCGCTTTGAGAAGGAAGGTGCAGGCTGGTATCTGCGCGTCTTCATCGACAAAGAAGGCGGCGTAGACATCAATGACTGTGAAAATGTCAGCCGTGCGACCGATCCGCTGATCGATGAAGCAGATCCGATCACTCAGGCTTACTACTACGAAGTATCTTCTCCTGGTATCGGTCGTGACCTGGTTCGTCCATGGCACTTTGACAAATACATGGGTCAGGATATCGAAGTTCGTCTGATCCGTGCAGAAAACGGTCAGCGTGAATTCATGGGTGCACTGCTGAGTCATGATGATGCTTCCGTAACCATTCGCATTGGCGAAGAAGAAAAAAATATCGTAAAAAAAGACTGTGCTTTCATCCGTCTTTATGAAGAAATTGATATGTCCAGACAATTAGACGAAAACTAACAGAAGGGAAGTAGGAAACGAAATGAAAATGAACAATGAGTTCTTTGAAGCTCTCAACCTGCTGGCTGCTGACAAAGGCATCTCCGTAGAGTACCTCATCGAGAAAATCAGCTCTGCTATTGCAATTGCAGTAAAACGTGACATGGGCGGTACCGAAAACAACATCGTTGAGATCGATCCTGTGAAAAAACGCTTCTACGTTGCGATCCGTAAAAACGTTGTAGAAGAAGTTATGGATCCAGAAACCGAAATTTCTTACATCGAAGCATTTAAATACAGCAAAAACGTTGAAATCGGTTCTGAAGTAGAAATTCCTCTGGAAACCAAAGAATTCGGCCGTATCGCAGCTCAGTCTGCAAAACACGTGATCCGTCAGGGTATCAGTGAAGCTGAAAAAGAACAGACCCTGAAAAAATACGAAGATCGTAAATTCGAGATCATGTCTGCTCCAATTATGAGAATCGACCCAGATAACGGCAACATCACTCTGGAAATCGACAAAACTGAAGTGATCCTGCCAAAATCCGAACAGGTTCCAAACGAACAGCTGGTAGAAGGTCAGCGCATCATGGTTTACGTTGCTGACGTTATGGCAAACGGCAGACGTCCAAAACTGATGATCTCCCGTACCCACCCAGGTCTGATCAAACGCCTCTTCGAAATGCACACTCCAGAAATCAAAGACGGTACTGTTGAAATCAAAGCAGTTTCCCGTGAAGCTGGTTCCAGAACCAAAATCGCAGTATGGAGCAAAGACGAAAACGTTGATGCAGTAGGTGCTTGCATCGGTCCAAAAGGTTCCCGTGTTTCTGCTATCGTAGAAGAACTGGGCGGCGAAAAAATCGACGTTATCAAATGGAGCGAAACTCCAGAAGAACTGATCGCAGCAGCTCTCTCTCCAGCAGAAGTTGTTTCTGTTGCAGTTGATGCTGAAGGTCAGAAAAACTGCCATGTTATCGTTCCAGACCATCAGCTGTCCCTGGCAATCGGTAACAAAGGCCAGAACGTACGTCTGGCTGCAAGACTGACCGGTTGGAAAATCGATATCGGTTCTGTAAGCAGCGTAAGAGAAGCAGCTTTGGCTGCTGAAGCTGAAGAAGCAGTTGCTGAAGAAACTGCTGACGAAGAATAATCATTCTTCTGTTCGAAAGAGCATAATAGAGAATAGGAGAGTGAAGAGATGCCAAACAATGGAGCGGTAAAAAAGGTTCCTGAAAGGATGTGTACCGGATGCAAGGTACATAAGCCGAAAAAAGAGCTGATCCGCGTGGTCAAAGCACCGGATGGTGAGATCAGCATTGACTTCCACGGCAAGAAATCCGGTCGCGGTGCCTATGTGTGCAACGACATCTCCTGTCTGGAAAAGGCGATCAAAGCACGTGCACTGGAGAGAGCATTTTCCTGTGCGATTCCAGCTGAGATCGTAGAAAAACTTAGGGAGGAGCTGAAGAAAGGTGAATAACAAACTTCAGTCCACCGTATCTCTTTGCAGACGTGCCGGCAAGCTGCAGCTGGGCTTCGATCAGGTGAAAGATTCCGCCGAAGCCGGTGACGTGAAATGCGTCTTTGTAGCTGCCGACCTCTCAGATAAATCCAAAAAAGAAGTGTGTTTCTTCTGCAGCAAGGTAGGTGTGCCGGTGTATAATCTGCCGCTTACCAAAGACGAGATCAAAATGGCTGTCAGCAAGGGCAGCGGAGTTCTCGGCGTGACCGATGAAGGTCTGGCTGGGATCCTGATGCAGCAGGGAGAAGCACTTCAGTAAGGGAGGATTGATCCAATGGCTATGAATAAATACAAATTGGGCGACGTTGCGAAAGATCTGAACGTACCGACCAAGGACCTGGTAGATCTGCTGAGCAGCGCCGACAATGAGAAAAAACGCACCACTGCGCTTTCCGCAGAGGAGCTGAATCTGGTCTTCGAGACCTATACCAAGAAAAATAGTGTAGATAACTTCAATTCCTACTTCGCTTCCGGCAAAGCAGAAGCAGCTCCAAAAGCTGAAGTGAAAGCCGAAGCAAAAGTGGAAGAGAAGAAAGACGATAAGAAAGTGGAGGAAGCAAAAGAAGTGAAAGAAACTCCAAAACAGAACAACAAGCCACAGGGCGATAAACCACAGACCGAACGCAAATTCGATAAACCACAGGGCGAACGCAAACCATACGGCGACCGTCCACAGG
>JAZQXX010000088.1:0-2605 GCA_045633085.1 Negativibacillus sp.
GTTTCCGCTACATCATGGTGGACGAGTACCAGGATACCAACAACAGCCAGTTCCTGCTCGTCAGCCTCCTGAGTCGGCAGTATAAAAATATCTGCGTAGTAGGTGATGACGACCAGAGTATTTACAAGTTCCGTGGTGCTACCATTGAAAATATTCTGAACTTTGAAAATCAGTACAGCAATGCAAAAGTTATCCGTTTGGAACAGAACTACCGCTGCACCCAGAATATTCTGGACGCTGCAAACGAAGTCATTGCCAACAACACCCAGCGTAAAGGCAAAACTCTGTGGACCAAGAACGGTCAGGGTGAGCCGATCACCATCCACCGTTCCCGCGAGGAAATGGGCGAATCCCGTTACATTGCAGAAACCATTCTGGAAAACGTGAAGAACGGCGCCAAATTCAGCGACCATGCGATCCTCTACCGTATGAATGCACAGTCCAACATGATTGAAAATGCGCTGATCCGTTCCGGTATCAGCTATAAAGTTGTTGGCGGTATGCGCTTCTACGACCGCAAGGAGATCAAAGACGTCCTGTCTTACCTGAGCCTGATCAATAACCATAATGATACCATCCGTCTGCTGCGTATCATCAACGAACCAAAACGCGGTATCGGTGATTCCACCGTGGACAAAGCTATGGAAATTGCGGACAGCATCGGTCAGAGCGTTTTCGATGTTCTCGACCATGCAGAGGAATTTGCTCCGATCGCAAGAAAAGCAGCGACCATCAAAGAATTTACTTCCATGATCAATGATTTGACTGCGTTTATGGAAGACCATACCCTTGCAGAGCTCTTCGATGAGCTGATGGAACGCAGCGGTTACCTCCGTTACCTGAAAACCTTAGGCGATGAAGGTCTGACCCGTATCGAAAACGTTACCGAGTTTAAATCCAACTTGATCAAATACGGCGAAGAATCTCCGGAAAATGACCTCAGCGGCTTCCTGGAAGAAGTGACCCTCTACACAGATATCGACAGCTACGATGAAAATGCGGACACTGTTGTTATGATGACCATGCACTCCGCAAAAGGTCTGGAGTTCCCATATGTCTTCTTCTGCGGTGCGGAAGAAGGTATCTTCCCAGGTATGCAGGCGATCTTCAATCCGGAACAGATCGAAGAAGAACGCCGTTTGGCTTACGTTTGCATTACCCGTGCGAAACAGCGACTGTACATCACAAATGCTGCTCAGCGTATGATCTTCGGTCAGACCGTAAGAAACCGTCCTTCTCGTTTTGTGAAGGAGATTCCGGAAAGTCTGTGCAACATTGAGGACACCACCATCACTCAGAAACGTGTAGTAGACCCATCTCAGACCGGTCCGGCACTTGCAAGAGCAAGAAACCGTGCCAACAATGACATCGGTATCGGCAGTGTAGCTGCAAGCAAACCTGCTGCAAAAGCAGCTGCTCCAGCAGCAAGCTGTGACCTGAAAGCTGGCGACCGCGTAAAACACGCTGTCTTTGGTGAAGGCAATATCGTGAAAGTGACTCCAATGGGCGGCGACAGTCTGCTGGAAGTTCTCTTCGATACTGTAGGTACCAAGAAAATCATGTTCAAGTTTGCAAAACTGACCAAACTGTAATGGATGAAAAGCCTCCGCATTTGCGGAGGCTTTTTTGTACCCATTTTGCACATTTTTTCGCTTTCCTCATAAACTGGTAAAGACAAGAGAAAAACACGCCAGTTTTGGCAGAATGGAGGAAGCTATGGCAGAGAATACGATGAACCGTCAGTCGGAGTTCAACTGCTTCAAGGAAGCAGTGTGCATCAATGCCCGGCGTATCTATGATTCCTGCTCGGATAAGGATTGTCTGGAGGACCTGCAGGTTTATTTCAGCGACCAGACCCAGCCTATCATCAACAAAGCGGTCAATGTTAAAACACGAAAGGTGAAGATCCTCTGCGTCAACGTAGACGTTGAGTCGGTACCTTTCAACAAGGGCTTCTACTCGGTGGATATGACTTTCTACTTCCTGGTGGAAGTTGCCGCAACACTGACTCCCGGCGGTGCACCGGTCATGGTTTGCGGAATCTCTTACTTCAACAAGAAAGTGATCCTCTACGGCTCTGAAGCCAGCAGCAAAGAATTCAGTTCCCGCAGCTGTGCCAACGGCTGCTGCAAAGGCGAAGATGCCGCTGCTTTGCCGGAAGCCATTGTGCAGACCGTAGACCCTGTGGTGCTTGCAAGCCGCTTCTGTGAGTGTCCGGAAAAGAGCTGCTGTCCGGGATTCTGCATCCCAACTTGTGGCTGCTGCTGCGAATTAGGCGGCGACTTTGAGGACGTTCAGGCAAGCCGGGAGCTGTACATCACCATTGGTTTGTTTACCATCGTGCAGCTGCAGCGTCCGGTAGCTATGATGATCCCTGCCTATGACTTCTGCATCCCCGACAAGGAGAGCGAATTCTCCACCGGTGACCCCTGCGAAATGTTCAGAAAGATCCAGTTCCCTATGGCAGATTTCTTCCCGGCGCGACTGAATGACATGACCTGCGACTAAAGTCTGCCCGACGGCATTTCGCCGTCGGGTTTTGTCTTGTCACAAAGCTAAAATCGTGCTATCATGGTAACAGACAAGCCGAAAGGAGCGTTATTTT
>JAZQXX010000089.1:0-6485 GCA_045633085.1 Negativibacillus sp.
AGATTGCGGCGACTCTCAATGAAGAAGGCGTTTCGACTCCCGCAACCTACTGTGGCTGGAATATGGGTCGTAAGGGTCCTTACGCCGGCCTGTGGTCCAGCGAACGTATCTCCGAGATGCTGCAGAACGAAACCTACTTGGGCAACATGGTTCAGGGGCGTACTGTGAAAATCAGCTACAAGTCCAAGAAATGTCTGAAGCAGGATCGTGAAAACTGGGTTGTGGTAGAAAATACCCACGAGCCGCTGATTGACAAAGAAACCTTTCAAAAGGTTAGAATGTTGGTCAACAGCCGAAAGCATACCCGAAGCAGAACCTACGACTTCTTATTAAAAGGCTTGATTTTCTGTCATGAGTGTGGCTATCCCATGGCGGTGCTGAACCGTCCGCCCGTATCCGGTGAGGATCGGCTGTTTTTTGTCTGCCGAACCTATCAGCGCTTCACTAAAGCTGGTGTCTGTTCCTGTCACTCCATCAAAGAGCAGGTAGTCACCGAAGCGGTTTTGGCGAAAGTGAGAGAGGTCTGCAAAGCCTATCTTGATCCCAAGAAACTGCAGCCCATCGCTGCCACTGCCATAGAAAAAGCCCGCAAAGCAGAAAACCATGAAGCAGAGATCCAATCCATTCAGGGCAAGATCGACAGCCTGACGGCCAACCTGGATAAGATGTATATGGATCGTCTGACCGGACTGCTTGCCGAAGCTGATTTTGAGCGCATTTACCAGCGAGTAAAAATGGACAGAACATCTCTGGAAGAAAAGTTGAAGGAACTGGAATCACAAAAAGAAAGCCCGGTCAGTACCGAAGACCGAGCCAGAGAACTGGTGCAGCAGTTTCTGGATTCTGCTTACACTAGTCGAGAGCTTCTGGTCAGTCTCATCGAGCGTGTGGAGCTGACCGAAGACAAGCAAATTATCATTAAATTCCGCTTCCGTGAGTTGGAAGCGATTTCTTAGGGCCAATCGTTTACAATAAGCGGGGCGGAATGTAAGAGCCATTGCAATACAGTCCACCACAGGCTGCTTTCAATAAGATGTTGTTCACCCTTTTCTTTCAAAACGTCATGACGCATCTTGACAGGCTACTTGTCCTAATTTAGGTACCTCAACAGAGAATGTAATTCAGAAACTGGCTATTTGACTTTCAATTTTCATGAAAGTTCGTATAATTCCCTTCACTGCTTAAGTGTAGAAATCAGTACACTGTACCCAACCTTTTACTATTCCGTCTATTTTTTTAAAAATTTCGATTATTTTATTGTGAATTATTAGTCGCAAGATACATTTTTCCATGAAAGTATATTTCTATCTGAATTAATCTTTTCTCTTGATTTTTTAATATTCATAGCTCATGTTGATCTATGGCACAGCTCCCATTAAGAAACCAGTGTTTCCTGATGGGAGCTGTATTTATTTTTAACTATCATATTAGTTTATATCATTCCTCCATTATCACGCTATCTTTGACTTGTTTCGATATAACCCCACTCCTTTAAATCCTGCATATATCATTTCACCGTTGCCGAATACAATTCAAATTCATTTGCTATATTATTTTCCGAAGGCTAGCACTCCTTATCCTTGTTGGTTCGATCATGTAAAGACATATACACTGTTCTTACACGAGAGACAAATGATTGTCTCCATAAATTCTTTTAAAATAACGCACAATTTTCTCCTTGATCATTGTGATGTTGATCCTATATTTAACCTTCATCCTACAATGGATAGTGCCGTCAAAAATAGGACAAGCGTTATCCTCATATTCTTCAACCTCTTTTTAACAGACGAGAGCATCAGACGAAAAAACAATTTGCGGTAATTGTCTTTCAACAATCATTCCCTCTGTAGCAGCTTCCAATCTATACGCAAGGCATATTTAACCTTTTCTTGTGCCGACTTATCTCAAAACCTCCTTAGTATTGAATTCCATTTATTCATTTATTCGTCCATACAATGCGTAGTTCACCTCTGCGACGTAGTAACTATTCATGGTTACTGGTGCATTATAAAGAGCCGTCAGCAAATAAGCCCGAATATTATAGATTCTTGCCGTGTTGGCTTTCAGGCACTCTATAACGTATTTAATGTGCTCGCTGTTTAGTTTGAAGATGCGACTGCGCACAACCTCTCTTGGGAAAAGCTCTGTTCCAATACGCACCTCTTCCTTTCTGCTAGCCAGCGTATCCTCCAACAGATCAACAATCTCATCCAGAATTTCTTCATCTGGACCCAACTGCTCTTTCAAAATATCGTACTCAATGTTTTCTCTCAACATCGTTCTGTCTTCATCGAAATCAATCATTCTACCATCGATAGATTGATTGTAATTATTTAACTCAGTATTATTATACTCAGTATTATTAGCTTCCGTTTTTGTGAAGTCCTGAGTTCCGTTTTCCGGAAGTCTTGACTTCTCAAAAGCGGAAGTCTGGACTTCTGACTGTTCTTCTTCGGAAAATTTCAGCAAATATATTTTCGCTGGACGACCCAAGCCTTGCTTTTTCCGTTCAATTAACCCCACCTTTTCCAGCTCTGCAAAAAGTGCCACACCCTTCGTATGACCGCAGTAAAGATACTCCTGTGCGTCTTCCAGCGTGAAATAAATATAAGCTCGGTTCTCTTCATCCATCCACCGATTACGCAGCGAAAGCCCCATGCGATCCAGCATGAGGCCATAAAGTATTTTTGCATCAGAAGAGATTTTTCTCAGTATCGAATTGGTAAAAAGAGCTTTCGGAATACGGTAAAACGTATACTGCTCAGCTTCTGCACCATAAAAATAGCGTTTCAGGGACATAAGCACCTCCATATTTTGTCCCATTCTCCGTCATAATTGTCCGCTCAGTTACATATATTGAATCAGAAAGTATATTAGTCTATCAGTACCTCCACATCGTAGGTAAACAGATACGATGGTTTTACACTTTCTACGCATCTTGCAAATTTATAACTTCTGTTTGATACGCTATATATGGATAGACGGTGCCGAAGCTTTCAGCCGTACGCCGAAGCGTCCACCCTGTTTTACGATTTCCGGTTCTTCTAGATGCAGCTCCTCCAGCGATGGCATCACGATACCGTAACCGGTGGCCTGCACTTCTTCCATGGCACCTTTGATTTTTTCGTATTCACGGCGAATCTTCGCCAGCTCCGCCATGCAGGGAATCAGTTCTTCCTCGCTGTTGATTTTCAGACCGGTACTCTCACCCAGTACTTCGTAAAACAGCTTCGGTTCCACAGTAACCGTCATCTTCACGCTGCCGCTGCCCAAATCAACCAAATCGACATTGATGTGTTTGATTTGCGGACAATCCTCCAGCTCCTTCAGCTGCTCACGCACAGAGCTCAGCCGCTGAATCGACTGCGCTGCTTCTGTGATGCACTGGAACATACCGCGTTTCAGCCAGTGGTCTTTCGGCAGTACCACGATCCAGCGCGGCAGGTCAATGCAAATTTCCTTGATGGGAAACTCGGAGAGCACCTGTGCTAAAATCTCCCGGATCTCGCCTTCATCCAAGTCAAGACAGTTTACCGCCATGACCGGAACAAGATATTTTTCCTGCAGCTGTTTTGCCAGCTCCTGTGCTGCTTTGCTTTGAGGTTCCCTGCAATTAAGCAGCACAACAAAAGGCTTCTCCAGCTCCTGCAGCTCGGTGATGACCCGCTGTTCCGCTTCGGCATATTCCTCTCGCGGAATATCACTGATACTTCCGTCGGTGGTGATAACAAGACCAATGGTGGAATGTTCCCGGATCACCTTCTGTGTTCCCAACTCTGCCGCCATGTTAAAAGGAATGGCTTCTTCAAACCACGGTGTCCGGACCATACGCGGCTGGTCATTCTCGATGTATCCCAATGAGCTGGGTACAATATACCCCACACAGTCGATGAGCCGCACATTCATGCGAGCACCATCGTCCATATCCAAGCGAACGGCTTCTTCCGGGATGAACTTCGGCTCCGTGGTCATGATGGTCTTGCCGGCTGCTGACTGTGGCAGCTCATCGATGGCTCTGTCCCGTCGGAAATCGTGCTCCATCCGTGGAATCACCGTTGTTTCCATAAAACGCTTAATGAAACTGGATTTGCCGCTGCGCACAGGGCCTACGACACCGATGTAGATGTCCCCGTCTGTGCGTCTTGCCATATCTTGATAGATCCTGCCTTCCATAACTTCACTCCTTCCCTTCCTTAACACAGAGGGATCAGAAGCATCGTTCGCTGTGGAAGGATGTCTTGATCCAGTCCGTTTTCTTCCATTACTGCTGACCAATCGCTGCTATATCGTTTCGCGATGTTCCAAACGCTTTCACCGGGATCAGCGTAATAAATGCACAGGGCACAACGTTCCTCATCAACGTGCAGGCAGCCTTCTTCCATACGAACGCTGCGGATCGCACTCTGTTTCTCCATGGAATAGAGTGTACCGTCAAGCTGCAGCTGACAGCGGATCTCCACCTGAGCACTGTTGGTTCTGTTGATCTCCACCTCGACTGGCTGCAGCTGCAAACCAAAGAGCCGCACATTCTCCTCATGGACTGGAATGTTGTGCTCCAGACGCACCTGTTCCTCGTAGACCTGCGGAACACCTTCTCCATCCAAAACCAGTGCCATCAAAGACAGGCTTCCGCTGATTTCCAGACTGTCCTGCGTCTGCTGAACCTGCAACTCCCGCACTCTTGCCCAGGCAGACAGAACCGTCTGCACATTGTTTGCGGCAGACAGCGTTTCACGGATTCGGTGCTTTTCATTGATACATTTCACATAGTTCAGAAAACTCAGCGTTTTTTCCTCGTAACTGATAGGACAAAGTGTACTGTAACAGTCCTGTACTACACTGATGTTCCGGGACTGATGGACGCTCACTTTCGCACGGATCTGTGCTTCCACCGCAAGAATCCTCAACTCGCCGTCTTCATCGGGTTTCGGCTGAATATCCCAGCCTGCAACCGACAGAGCAAGACAAACTGCTTCTTCCTCCTCTGCACCATCGGCAGAGATGATCTGGCTGAATGGCAGACTGTACTCCAGCTCCTGCGGCAGTTCTTTTTCGTCGGCAGACAAAGGCAGATACAGCTGCTGCAGCTTCAGCTCCCCTTTGACCACCAGTTTTCCGGACAGAAGTTTGTGATCCACCAGCTGTACTTCCACGTGGCTGCTCAGCAGCTGTGCCACCGGCTGATGCTGACCCAAATCCAGCTCTTCCCGCACAGAAAACAGGCTTTCCCCTCCGCTGACACAGCCATCCACTGAAAACTGTGTCTTTTTCAGCTGCATCCCCTGACCGCTGCAATCCTGCAGCACTTCCGTTTTCACACAATTGATGGCACGGACTTTCAGCGTCAATGCGCCACGGACTTCCAGGCGTCTGCTGCTGACTGCACGGCAGTTCAGATAATCCACTTTCGGCAGTACCTCGATAAGAGGCTGAGAAAAAGCTGTTTTGCTGTCTAACTGACGAAGAAAAGGCTGCTTCTGCTCGATGGCACGGATGCTTCCGCTGTCACTGACGTAGAGAATATTCAGCCGTAGCTCTCCATCGACGGTCAATCGCTGCTGCTCTGCTTTCGTGCTATGAATCAGACAGCACACATCGCAGTGCAGGATCCGCTGAATATCCGGGCAATAATCCGGCAGCAGCAGATCCACCTCAATGGGTTGTTCTGTCTGGCTGTCGAAAATAAATTCGTTGACGCAGAGGCTTTGTTTTTGAATCTGCAGTTCCATGTTGTTCTCTCCTTCTGTTTGGTACTATGGCTTCTGTCCCACTATATGAATCCCTGCCGGAACTTATGATTTTCGCAGTTGTATTTTTGCGGGAAAGTGCTACAATGGACTTGTGAAAGAGAGGCGATGTCTGTATGGCTGCACATGCAAATTTATTGGACAAAAATATCGGTAAAAACATGATCCAAATGGCTCTGCCATTGATGTTCCTAAACCTCATCAACTCCTTGTACTCTGTTGTCGATACCTTCTTTGTTGGACGTATCGGTGAGCTGCAGGTCGGTGCGGTAACTCTCGTCGGTCCGATCACCTCCTGTGCGGTAGCATTTACTACCGGTTTGAACGCCGCTGCGTTGGCGTTGATTTCACAGGCTATCGGTGCCGGTGACCGGGAAAAAGCCAATAAAACCGCCACTCATCTGGTCTTCCTGTCCACCATGACTGCCTTTTTGATGACAGCGGCCCTGTTTTTCTTCACTGACCCGATCCTTCGCTGGCTGGACTGTCCGGAAAATATCCTCAACGATAGCCGTGCTTATTTGCAGGGTATCGCCTTTGACTTCATCGGTATGTTCCTGCTGTCCCTGTTCCACGCTATCCACCAGGCCAACGGTGACAGTAAGAGCGGCGTATTTGTCAACTCCGTTTCTGCGGTACTGAACATTATCCTCGACCCGATTTTCATTTTTGCCATGGATTTGGGCGTATTAGGTGCTGCACTTGCAACCTCCCTGTCCAAATTCCTGCTGGTTCCAT
>JAZQXX010000090.1:0-2881 GCA_045633085.1 Negativibacillus sp.
CATGAAACCAAGTCAGATGTTCGATTCGGCATCAGCCCGCAGGGAAATTTGGAAAATAACTACAACAAACAGTTCATCGATGTGGCTCTGTGGTTGTCTGAAGATGGCTATGTCGATTACATTTGTCCGCAGGTATACTTCGGATTTGAAAATGAAACCAGCCCTTATGCCGAAACAGTTGCTCAGTGGAATGATTTGATCAAAAATCCATCCATCGAGCTGTTGATCGGTTTGGCACCATATAAAGTAGGTGTCGAAGATACATGGGCCGGCGCTGGTAAAAACGAATGGAAGAATCAATCCGATTTGCTGAGCCGCATGGTGTCATGTGCAAGAGGAGAAGAACAGTATGATGGCTTTGTACTGTTCCGCTATGATTCCGTGTTCACCCCAACGGCAGCGGTGAAAAATCAAATGAATAAAGAAATCTCGAACCTGAAACAGGTTCTGGAATAGGAAAGTAGAAAGGAGGCGGTTTCTTGCCGAATCCAAAACGTAAGAAGAAAAAAGCGAAACAGACGAAAACAGCGATAATGGCGTTATCGGCGGCATTTCTGTTTATCACAGCCTGTGCCGGCACAGCAGCGTTCTTGCTGAAAGACAAGGAAGAGCAAGACGTAGAAACTCCACCTGTTTTGGAAGTGCCGTCTGATTCGTCAGAAGATGAGGGGGAGAAGGAACTTCCGACTCAGGACGAAGATACAACAGCAGAACAGCCTACTGAGGGAGAACAAACAGAGGAACTGGAAACAGAAACTCTGATTCCAGAAGAAACACTGATTTCCTTCAATAAACCTTCCAAAATGCGAGCTGTTTATGTCAATGCGGGGGTAGATTTCCTGATCGACAGCAGCAAAACAGACGAAGAACAGCAGGCAGAGATCAACACGATGCTTGAAAAAGCAAAGAGCTACGAGATGAATACCATTATCGTGCCATTGCTTGATACAGAGGGTTCTGTTTTTTCTGTCAGCAGCATCAAGTCCCGCAGTACCTTTGATGCACTAGATTATCTAATTCAGGCAGCGAGAGCGGAGGGTCTGTTTATCTACGGTATTTATGATTTGTCGTTATACGCAAATGGCAGCGATATTGGCGAATCCACGCTGAAAAATACAGAAGCTGCAAACCTCGCACTGGATGCCTACAAAGATTTCATCAAGAAATATAACATGGACGGTGTCCTCTTGGATGGCTTTGAAAATCCGAATATCGTCGGCAGTTACAGCGATTATATGGAGCACGGCTCAGGCCGAAGCTACGACACCTATATGCAGGATAATGCACTGATGATGGTTTCGTCTGCCCGTCAGCTCACTCAGAAATATAATCCAAATACACAGGTTGGCCTTCTGACAGATGCTGTTTGGGCTACTCTCGCTGCGGATGAAGCAGGCGTGGAGATCACAGCAGAAACTGAGGGCTGGAAACTTTCAAATCTGAACAGCAAGCAGCTCCTGGAAGAAGATCTCATCGACTTTGTAGCTGTTGAGAACTTTACTTCAACAGCAGATACTGAAGTGCCGTTTGACACCATTGCAAAATGGTGGAATACCATTGCTGCTGAGCAGGAAGAACCGATTTATATGGTTCACGCAGCGGACAGAGCTTGTACCACTGATATTTCTGCAGGTTGGGCACCGCACGATCAGCTGACCCGTCAAATGATCGCATTGGAAGAGTGCACGGAGCTGGAAGGCAGTGCATTCCGTTCTCTCAGCAACCTTGCGGCAAATCCGCAGAACAGTACAACGCTGTTGATGGATTACTTCTCCAACAACGTTAAGAAAGAACATATTCTGACTGAATTGGCCTTCTCCAAACCAACTCAGTTGAATCTGTCCACAACCGACAAAACTTACACCTTCCAAGGTGCATCTGACCCGAACACAGAAGTAACTGTCAACGGACAGGCTTTGGAAACCGATGAAAACGGCTTCTTCTCCTATACAGTTGAGTTGCAGCCTGGTGAAAACAAATATACTTTCCATCATAAAGCCAAAACCATGACCTTTACCATCAACCGTCAGGTTCAGGTTCTGAAAGAAGTGAATCCGACTGGTTCTATGGCAGTTGATGGCGGCATGAAAGTTTCTGTAACGGCAGTAGCATACGAAAACTCCAGCGTTATGTTCACTGTCAACGGACAGAACTATCCAATGTCCCTGGATGAAACCAGCGGTGATGAAGACCTGCGAGGTACGACTTATAAACGCTACACCGGTTCCTTTATCGTTCCGGAAGCAACAAAGGCTGTTCAGAATCTGGGCAATATTGTGGTAAGTGCGACATGGGAAGGTGTGACCAAAACCATGGAAGGTGCCAGCGTATCAGTTAACAAGCTGGCTATTGTGGAAGATGGCGTTCTTGTTCGCGTAACTGCTGATCAAGCAATCGTATTCCCGACCAATGAGATCGGTCCATACCCAACTTCATCAAACTACCGTCTGCCAAAAGGCACACTGGACTATGCAGTGGGTGAGGAAGTAACCTACAAATCCGGTGACGACGTCCGTAAATACTTCAAACTGGCTTCTGGTATGCGTGTATACAGCAGCGATATCACTGCTGTGCAGGACAGTAGCGCCTATGTGGCGAACAACAAGATCACAGGTATGACAGTCAAAGCAGACAGCAACTACACCTACGTGATTTTGAAATCCGATCAGCCGGTACCATTTGTTCCATCTTACAGCAGTACAAAATTCTCCATTGACTTCAAATACACCAGTTCTGTAACAGAAGACATCAAGTCTTTAACAAAAAATCCTCTGTTCAGTTCTGCTACCTGGTCAGATACAACGCTGACACTGGCCTTGAAGTCACAGGGAGCATTCCTGGGATATAAAGCTTATCATGAAGACGGAAACATCGTCTTCCG
>JAZQXX010000091.1:0-1748 GCA_045633085.1 Negativibacillus sp.
CACGAAGCGATTCGTCCAACCATGCCTGATATGACTCCGGACATGGTGAAAGAATCCCTGACTGCCGACCAGTTCAAACTGTATAAACTGGTTTGGGAGCGTTTTATTGCAAGCCAGATGGCAAACTGCCAGCTGAATACCGTATCTGCTGTTATCAACTGTGGCGATTATGGCTTCCGTGCAAGCGGTTATACTGTACTGTTTGACGGCTATACTGCAGTTTATGAAGAAAGCAAAGATACTCCGGAAGAAAAATCTGCACCTTTGCCAGAATTGGTGGAAGGTGAAGTGCTTCATTTGGATGCTCTCGAAGGCAGCCAGCACTTCACACAGCCCCCTGCACGCTATACGGAGGCTTCCATCATCAAAGCTTTGGAAGAGAACGGTATCGGCCGTCCAAGTACCTATGCGCCAACTCTGACCACAGTATTGGCTCGCGGTTATGTAGAGCGTGACGGTAAGAGCCTGATTCCTACCGCACTTGGTGAAGTGACCAATCAGCTGATGGAAGAACGTTTCAACAACATTGTTAACGTAGACTTTACTGCACAGATGGAAACTGACCTCGACCGCGTAGAAGAAGGCAGCGTTGACTGGCATGATAT
Organism: Negativibacillus sp.; assembly: GCA_045633085.1. Classification (GTDB taxonomy): domain Bacteria; phylum Bacillota; class Clostridia; order Oscillospirales; family Ruminococcaceae; genus Negativibacillus. The sequence goes on from JAZQXX010000091.1 coordinate 606, forward strand.
GCTCCGTGAGTTCTACACCGACTTCAACTCTGCGCTGAAAAAAGCAGAAGAAGAGATGGACGGTGTCCACATGAAAGTTCCGGACGAAGTGACCGATGTAATCTGCGAAAAATGCGGCAGAAACATGGTCGTTAAAATGGGCCGCTACGGAAAATTCTTAGCTTGCCCTGCCTATCCGGAATGTGCCAACACCAAACGCATCGTACAGGACACCAATGCGACCTGTCCGATTTGTGGAAAACGTGTTTTGGCGAAGAAATCCAAAAAAGGTAAAGCATACTACGGCTGCGAAGACAATCCAAACTGCAGCTTCATGACCTGGGACAAGCCTTTGGCTGAAAAATGTCCGCAGTGCGGCAGTTCCTTGTTCAAGAAAGGTCTGCGCGGCGGTGAGATCCACTGTCTGAAAGACGGCTGTGGTTATGTGAAAGAAAAAGAAGACAAAGAATAGGAAAGGAGAATCCACATGAAAGTTAGTGTAATCGGTGCCGGATTGGCCGGCGTAGAAGCAGCTTGGGCTTTGGCTCAGCGCGGAGTGGAGGTTTCTCTCTACGAAATGAAACCGGTTCAGTATTCTCCGGCCCATAAATACACCGGCTATGCCGAACTGATTTGCTCCAACTCTCTGAAAGCAAAACGCATCGGTTCTGCTGCAGGTTTGATGAAAGAAGAAATGCGCCGACTTGGTTCTCTATGTATGGAAGCTGCGATGGAAACCGCAGTTCCTGCCGGCGGTGCTTTGGCAGTAGACCGTGAGAAATTCTCCGACTACATCACTGCGAAAATTGAGAATCATCCAAACATCACTGTCATTCACGAACGAGTTGATAAAATTCCGGAAGAGGGCTATGTGATCATTGCCAGCGGTCCGCTTACCGAGGAACATCTGGCAGCTGAAATCGGCAAACTCTGCGGTGAGCAGTACCTGTCCTTCTTTGATGCTGCTGCTCCGATCGTTACATTTGATTCCATCGACAAGGAAAAAGTATTCTTCGCAGCACGCTACGGCCGCGGTGATGACGACTACATCAACTGTCCGATGAACAAAGAAGAGTATGAAGCGTTCCACGAAGCTCTTGTTAACGCAGAATCTGTGGAACTCCACGGTTTTGAAAAGCAGGAATTTAAAGTATACGAAGGCTG
>JAZQXX010000092.1:0-4103 GCA_045633085.1 Negativibacillus sp.
CCCTTGCCCCACAGAACGACATGGCTCCGATCCGACTTGATCGCATTGATGAGGCCAGTACCCCCGCCTGCAACGATGCCTTCTTCCACAGCTGCTTTGGTTGCGGAGAGAGCGTCTTCGATGCGGAGTTTTTTCTCTTTCATTTCGATCTCGGTAGCAGCGCCGACTTTGATCACAGCAACACCGCCTGCCAGTTTAGCCAGACGTTCCTGCAGTTTTTCGGATTCGTAGTCGGAGGTGGATTCTTCCAGATGTGCGCGGATCTCGTGGATGCGGTTTGCGATCATTTCCGGATGACCCTGACCGTCAACGATGATGGTGCTTTCTTTGGTGATCTTCACCTGTTTTGCGCGGCCCAGCATCATGCTGTTTGCGTCTTTCAGTTCCAGACCCAGGTCAGCGGTGATCACTTCGCCGCCGGTGAGGATGGCAATGTCGCGGAGCATTTCTTTTCTGCGGTCGCCGAAGCCAGGAGCTTTGACTGCAACGCAGGTGAAGGTGCCGCGGAGTTTGTTCAGCAGCAGAGTGGACAGAGCTTCGCCTTCCACGTCTTCTGCGATGATAACCAGTTTTTTACCGCTCTGCAGCAGTTCTTCCAGCAGAGGCAGGATTTCCTGAATAGAGGAGATTTTTTTGTCGGTGATGAGGATGAGAGCGTCGTCGATGACAGCTTCCATTTTGTCGGTATCGGTCACCATGTATGGGGACAGGTAGCCGCGGTCGAACTGCATACCTTCTACTACTTCGGAGTAGGTTTCTGCGGTTTTGGATTCTTCGATGGTGATAACGCCGTCGCGGGAAACTTTATCCATCGCATCAGCGATGAGTTTACCAACGAAAGCGTCGTCTGCGGAAACGGTAGCAACGCGTTCGATGTCAGCGGTACCGCTAACCTGTTTGGAGTTTGCGATAACAGCTTCTACTGCGGTAGCAACAGCGCGGTTGATACCTTTTTTCAGAACCATTGGGTTTGCGCCTGCGGTCACGTTTTTCATACCTTCGCGAACCAGTGCCTGAGCCAGCAGGGTTGCGGTGGTGGTGCCGTCACCAGCAGCGTCGTTGGTTTTTACAGCAACTTCTTTTACCAGCTGTGCGCCCATGTTTTCAAATGGGTCTTCCAGCTCGATTTCTTTTGCGATGGTCACACCGTCGTTGGTGATGAGAGGTGCGCCGAATTTTTTATCGAGAACCACGTTGCGGCCTTTTGGACCCAGGGTGATTTTTACGGTGTTTGCCAGTTTGTCGATACCGGCCTGCAGAGATTTACGAGCTTCTTCGCCGTAAGCAATAACTTTGGACATGATCGATCTGCCTCCAATTTATAATTTATTCTACAATAGCAAGGATATCAGACTGGTGGAGAATGATGTATTCCACACCGTCAACTTTTACTTCGTTGCCTGCGAATTTGCTGGACAGTACTTTGTCGCCAACGTTTACATACATGGTCACTTCGTGGCCGTCGATGTAGCCGCCTGGGCCTACTGCAACAACTTCTGCGATCTGTGGTTTTTCTTTTGCTGCGCCTGCAAGGATCAGGCCGCCTTTGGTGGTTTCTTCTGCCTGCACCATTTTGATGACAACGCGGTCACCCAGTGGTTTGATGGTCATAGTTGATTCCTCCGAAATATGTAAGTTAAATTTGAAACGTCATTTTAGCACTCATTTATCCGAAGTGCTAAACATAGCATATCACAACTTGAGAAAAATTCAAGTGCATGACACCAATTTTAACACATCGTTCACTCTTTTTCCATCGAAAAATCGTGTCAGCAGCAAATATTTATGGTAGAATAAGAGAAAGATTTGCTGTAAGGAGAGACTTTATGACCAAAACCCGTGTTCTTGACGGACTGGCGCTGCTGATGTTTTACTTCGCCATCGCACCGCTGATGTTCAACGCAGGCAGCGTGGTGCTGCTTTTGGGCGGCAGTTTGCTGCTCCTTCTCAACCATTTCAAAACCGACTGGAGGGACCGTCTGATGCCGCTGATCACTGCCGCACTTGTGCTGTGCCTGCTCTACGCTCTGCTGATTTTGGGCTTCGCTCACCTGCGTCAGCCGCCGCAGGAACTGCAGAATGAAACCGTTGTGGTGCTGGGCTGCAAGGTCAATGGCGACCAGCCTTCCCTTATGCTGAAACGTCGCCTGGATACGGCGGCTGCTTACCTCAAGGAAAATCCCGATGCCCGCTGTATCGTCAGCGGAGGTCAGGGTGACAACGAGACCCGCAGCGAAGCTTCCGTTATGGGGGATTATCTCGCAGCACAGGGCATCGACCCATCCCGCATTTACCGTGAGGACCAGTCCCGTGACACCAAAGAGAACCTGACTTTCTCCAAAGCCATTGTGGAAGCGGAAGCTCTCGACCCGCAGCTGGTCATCATTTCCGACGGCTTCCATCAGTTCCGTGCGTGGCTCATCGCACAGAAGCTGGAGCTCAGCTCCTACGCCGTGTCCGCCAACACTTCCTTCTGGCTGGTACCGTCCTACGCCGTCCGTGAGCTGCTGTCGCTGGTGAAATTATTGCCTTTCCTTCTCTCATAAGCGGACCGAGCCCAAACAACAAGAAAGCCTCCGATTTCTCGGAGGCTTTTTTCGCAGGTTGCACCTGCTGGCTGTTTCGCATTTTGGTTTGTGCTATGTACTGGCTACCCGTCCGCGTGCAGAAGGTTGGTGTTTATTGAAACTGCAACGCGTTATAGCCTGCGGAGGCACTCCGCTATGCGAGAGTACCCATTGGGTCCCATGGATTGAGGACGATCGGTTCTTCGGAGAGAGCTTTTTTCTGTTCCTCGGACAGGTATTTCTTGTTGATGATCACCTGATAGGTCTGCAGGTCGAACCATTTGTCGCTGGCGATGAAGTAGCCTTTCTGACCGGCTTCGGTGCCCCAGCTGTTTTCGATCTTCCAGCGGTTAGGCTGGCCGTTTTCGTCCAGGTTTACGCCGCTGAGTACCATTGCGTGGTTCATTGCGGAGTTGCAGAAGTCCAGGCTTTCTTCTTTGGTCATGGACAGGTCCAGACCACCCATGAGCTGGTCGAATACGAAGGAATCCGGGTCCCAGATACCGTCTGCACGGCTGCCGAACTTGCCGCAGTCAGAACCGAACCAAACCACTTCGCCGTCTTTCATCTGAGCAACGGTGAGGGCTTTCATTTCGTCCATTGGCAGGTTCAGATAGCAGATCGGCTCGTTGACAACGTTGCCGATGTATGCCACGGTGTAGGTCTTGTGGAATGGTTTGTCCTCGGTTGGTGCGTTGATGATGCTGACATAGTTGTCCAGCTCCATGCCAACGTATTTGTTGAAGAATTCCACAGGGGTCAGACCGCGGTCAACGTGGTAGTTTTTGTCTTTGTCCTCGTACTGGAAGTCGAATTTGTCCACAGGCATACCGAAGCAAATGCACAGCGCTTTGAAGAATTCTTCCAGCATTTCTTCTTTGCGTGGCTGAGGGTCTTTGCCTTCTGCTACGAGAGCACGGAGCTCTTTTGCACATTTACGCAGTTTGCCGTTGATTTTGCCCATGAGGGTACGGGTGTGGGAGGACTGGTAGGTTTCAGGCATGACGGATTTTGGAACCACGCCGTATTTTTTCACCAGAGAAACCATCATGTCCCACTGACCGCCGTCGCCGATAGCGCTTTTCAGGATCCAGTTAACGGTGCGGTCGTCCAGAGGTTTGTCCGCGGTGTCGATGACGGATTCCAGACAGTAGTTGATCTTCTCGAATTTATCCCAGAATGCGAAGTAGTTGCCGGAGAGCTCGAAGTGAGCGATGTTGCACTTCTTCATGATGATCTCGCGCATAACGTTCATGGAAGCGAAGAGCCAGCAGCGTCCGCTTGCCTGCTGGGAAGTTGCGGTGCCGCAGTGCAGGTCGATGGAGAAGCAGTTTTCCATTTTTGCAGCGTCAGCAGGGCTGTAAGCAGCTTCTGCAAGGTCTGCTTTGGAAACAGCAGCGGTGAGAACCTTCGCCATTGGGTCGTTGTTGTAGTTCGCTTTGAACTTCTGGATCATTTCGCAGCTAATGCCTTTTGCGTTTTTCATAAAGAGTGCCGTCCTTTCAAGAAGCCATCCAAGTCGGATCGTAGCCATGT
>JAZQXX010000093.1:0-3980 GCA_045633085.1 Negativibacillus sp.
CAACTAAAACTATATTTTTTTCTTGTTTTTTTAAAATTTCGTGGAGTTCTTCCAACGGAATCGCCAAATCTTCTGTAATCCGGCGCATACCGTCATCCAAATCAAAGAGTGCGGTATATACCTGATTGCAGCGGGCATCCATAACAGCACATACAATGCCGCTGTGACCTACCATGTTGTATGCCAAACCTTCCAAGGTAGAAAGACCAACGCAAGGTTTGTTCAACGCATGAGCCATACCTTTTACAGCGGCTGTGCCGATACGCAGACCGGTAAAGGAACCAGGGCCATTGCTGACTGCAAACAGATCCACATCGCTGAGTTTCTGCTGGCAGGCAGAGAGCATATTCTCTACCATCGGCAGAATAGTCTGGCTATGGGTCAGTTTTGCGTCAATGTAAAAGATACCGATTGGACGTTCATCTTCCAGCAGCGCACAAGATGCAGCCTGAGAAGAAGTATCGATCGCTAAAATCTTCATGCCAGTCGTCCTCCTTCCATGATGATCTCACGCTTGTCCGGATCTTCCTCATCTTTATTCAGAGTGATGAAGATGGTTTCCGGTGGAAGAGCGTTCTCAATGTTTTCGCTCCACTCAATGGCGAGAATCCCGCCAAAGTCCAAATAATCAAAGAAACCGGTAGAGTACAGGTCATCAAAACCGTCCACGCGGTACATATCAAAATGATAAAGTGCATTGGAGCCGGAACCGTATTGATGCACCAAAGCAAAAGTCGGGCTGGAAACATGATCTTCCAAACCTAAGCCGCGAGCTAAACCGCGGGTAAACGCTGTCTTGCCTGCACCCATTGGGCCACGGTAAGCGATCACATCGCCGCTGTGCAATTCCTTCGCAAATTCCTCTGCGATCTGTTCCGTTTCTTCTGCACTGTTGGAATAATAAATCCTCAAAGCAGAACCTCCTGTTACTATCTTTAGCGAAAGAAAATGATTTCTTCCGTAAGAGGTATATATCGTATTATACCACAAAAAATAGAGATAGGAAACGTTTTTCTTAAATTTAGGAGGGAATCTGCTTGCATTCTGTGAAATTATTTATCCAAGGGTTCCTGCCTGCTTTTTGCTGTTTCTCTTTAGCGATCATGGCTGCTGTTTTATGGGTCACCCCCATCTCCCGAAGCCAGGATCAACCGATTCAAAGTTACATCAATATACCAAATGAGGATAACAGCCTGAATCTTTTAGCCATTCATGCAGATGAGCAGCTGTACAGTGTATCGCTGCTTTCTTTCAATGCCCGAAAGGGTACCGTATCCATACATTCTTTTCCCACCGACTCCATCATCAACGGCGTAAAGCTTTCTAAGTACTGGGAAATTCATCAAGAGAAATCTCTCAAAGCGCTGCTTTCATCCTACACGGAAACTGAAATCCAGCGGCAGCTTGTGGTCAATGACAGACAGCTTGCTGCTTTGCTGGAATTTTTTGCGCCCATCTCAGCAGTACTGGAGGAGCCGCTGTCTTATACCCGTTCTGGACTTCCTGTTACTCTTGAAGCCGGCACCCATCAACTCAGCGCAGAACAGTGCTTGCACTACCTCTTAACCGCCGACCATCACGTTCGTGCCAGACGCTGCGAAGAATTGCTGTGTAATGCGATCAATTCCACAAATTCCATCAGCCTTTCCGAATTGCAGGAAAATTTCCTTTTGCTTTTGGATTTGGCTGACACCGATCTTAACATCAGCGACTTCGACCACTGTGCTTCTGCTTTTTTCTTTATGCTGCAATTGGTGGAAAAACCTGCCTATATACAGTAAAAAACACCGCCGAAAAAAGCGGTGTTTTTCTTTACAGAGCCGTAAGCTCACATTCTTTCCATTCGATGAACTGAGTTCCGTCAAATTTCATCATCACGATCCATGGCATTACTTCCTGAATGCGGTAAAAATCTTCATAGCAATAGCTTGGATGATATTTATGTACGATGGTGCTCAGTGCGGTACCGTGAGTGGCAATCACTACATTTTCACCGTCACAAGCTTCCAAAACTTTCATCAAGGCTTTGATATTGCGTTCCTGTACCTCAGCTAAGGATTCGCCATGCTCCAACTTATAAGAGAAATCTGCCCACTGCTGTTTAGCAAAGGAATCAAAATCATCCAGCCAGCCATCGCCTACTTTGCGTTCACGGAAATCATAGTCTGTTTCCACTGGAAGCTGGAACTTTTCTGTAAAATCTCCAATGGTATCGATCGAGCGCTTGTATGGGCTGGAATAGGCCTTTGTGATCTGTTTATCTTTCAGAAACTCCGTGACTTTGCTTCGGTCTGCCCAGCCTTTTTCTGTCAGTTCACGGGTAAGGTCATCGTGATTGTTGTAGTTTGGTTCAGCGTGTCGAACGAAATAAACCGTTGTCATCATACATCCCTGCCTTTCAGGAGAATTATGGTTTCAATATAGCACGAAACAGGAACAAAGGCAAGCGACGAAGCACTTGCCTTTGTTTTCCTGAGGTGTGTTTTTTTAGAGGAGGGGTAGAGCAATCACCCAGGTAACGTTGCGGCTACGTTATTCCTGTGGTGTATCTTTATTATAGCTACTTTGTCTTGTTTTGTTGTGAACAAGCTGTGACCAAACCTTAAAGAATACGTTTGGATTTTGTTAAAAACATTTTCTGCTTTTTTCAAAAAAAGTGTTGACAAATAGGAAAGTGCGCGTTATAATAATCAAGCAATCGCAAATACGCGGGTATGGCGGAATTGGCAGACGCGCTAGATTTAGGCTCTAGTGGATGTATCCATGCAAGTTCAAGTCTTGTTACCCGCACCACAAAAGAATATGCGGGTGTGGTGGAATTGGCAGACACGTATGATTCAGGTTCATATGCCGTTACAAGCATGCAGGTTCAAGTCCTGTCACCCGCACCAAAAGCTCTGAGGTTTATCCTCGGAGCTTTTTTATTTTTCCAATTACTTTGAATTTACAATGGCATCCGCTATAATATAGAAAAAGGAGGGATTTCATGAAGCTCACAGCCATTTCGATCGATTTTGACCAATTCCCTATAGAGTATCATCCTTTGCTGCACGGCGCACAGCTCTATGACAGCAGCAGCTCTGAAGATGCAAAGGTTTATTTCATTGAAAAAGACGATGGATACTTTCTGAAAACAGCTGCCGCTGGTAGTCTGATGCATGAAAAAGAAATGACGCAGTATTTTCATCAAAAAAGCTTAGCAACAGAAGTCCTCTCTTACATCAGCTTAGAAAAGGACTGGCTTTTGACTCGAAAAATCCACGGCAATGATTGTGTCCATCCAGAGTATCTCGCTCAACCAGAGCGTCTTTGCGACACTTTGGCAGAAATTCTTTTCCAATTGCACCAGTTAGATACCACAGGTTGCCCTCGCCCGGACTACACTGCTAACTATTTAGATACTGCAAAACAAAACCATGAAAAGGGTCTTTTTGACTCAAGACGCGGCTTCGATTCTCCACAAAAAGCATGGGAAGTCGTGGAAAAGAATCACCATTTGCTAAAGGCTGATACTCTCATCCACGGTGACTACTGTCTACCGAACATAATCCTGAACGACTGGAAGTTTTCTGCTTTTATCGACGTAGATCACGGTGGAATTGGTGATCGACATATTGATATTTTCTGGGCTTTGTGGTCGCTGAACTACAATTTGAAAACCGACCGCTACGGCTCCCGCTTTATTGATGCATATGGTAAACAGCTGGTAAATCCAGAAACACTCCGTCTGATCTCTGCGATTGAAGCTTTTGGATAAATAAAAAGAGCATGGAAATTATCATTCCATGCTCTTTTTTTATTGGAATTTAAAGCAAAAAAAGAACCCATCCTTTCGGATGGGTTCTAAACATGTCGGCATCGCTCTATCTTCCCAGGCAGTCACCCGCCAAGTATTTTCGACACTGATGAGCTTAACTTCTGTGTTCGGAATGGGAACAGGTGGATCCTCATCGCCAGTAACACCGACTTTAACATTGAAT
>JAZQXX010000094.1:0-4084 GCA_045633085.1 Negativibacillus sp.
TTCTCCGAACAGAAGCAGCACAGGCTGAGGTCCTCGGCATCGCTGTCGCCGAAGCTGCACAGCGGCAGGGCGTCGGTTCCTACCTGATAAAGCAGTTGGTGCAGGATTTGGCACTGACCTCACTTTACGCCGAAACAGACGATGACGCCGTTGATTTCTACCGCAAAAATTCTTTCACCGTCACAGAATTCACCGAAACCTACGATGGCAAAGCGGTGCGCCGCTATCGCTGTCAGTGGAAACGATCATAAGAAAGGGGATACAGCAATGAAATGGATTTTTCTCGCTTTCGCTGCCGTGCTTTTTCTTCGGGCGGCAGGTAAGGCGTACAACGCCCGTGTTCCCAAAGGCGGCATCAACGAATCCATGGTCATCGATGTCAGCGGCACGAAGCAGTGGCTCAACATTTACGGAAAAGACAGGAAAAACCCGGTTTTGCTGTATCTTCACGGCGGACCCGGAGCAGCCACCAGCCACATGGACTACGCTTTTACCCGAAAATGGGCGGACGTTTATACCGTAGTCACATGGGATCAGCGAAACTGCGGCAAAAGCTTTGACTGCAGACAGAACAGTATTCCTCTGAGCAGGGAGCTGTTTTTGGCAGACGGCAAGGCAGTCACCGAGTTCGTGCTGGCGTATCTGTCCAAAGAAAAGCTCAGCATTTTAGGCCACTCATGGGGCAGTATCTACGGAGCCAATTTGGTGCAGGAATATCCCCATTACTTCGACTGCTTCATCGGAGCAGGACAGCTGGTGGACTTTTCCGAAAACGAAGAAGCCCTGCTTCAGCAGTTTTCCAGCTGGGCAAAAGATGACAGGGAAACCCGAAGCCTCATCGACACACTGGACCCACAGCAGCCGACGCCGGAATATTTCCAACAGCGCAATCAGCTGCTGGAGAAGTACGGCTATGGCATGATGGCAAAGGGCAGGGACTACAATTTGGCCTTGACCCTCCTTCTCAATCCAAGCTATTCCCTGGCTGACTGGCTGAACTTCTTCCGCCGGGACATGGAAGTTTACTTTGATTTCCTTGCCTCCGAGGAGCTGAAAGCCTTCTCTCTGAAAGGGAAAACCCAATACGCCATGCCTTACTACAACATCAACGGCGACCGGGACTTTCAGACCAACTACCAGCAGGCACAGACTTATTTTGAGCAGATCACAGCTCCGCACAAGCAGCTGTTTCTCATGGAGAACATGACTCACGGTCTGCTGGAATCAGACTCCGAAGGTTTTTCTGCTATCCTCCATCAGATCGCAGAGCTTCAGCGCAAAAAATAACTCCCCCGACACAGTCAGGGGAGTTTCTTTTTATCTCAGTTTCTGCAATCTGACATCTTTGCCCACAAAGTTCAGGCGCAGGTAGTTGCCGTAGAGGCGGGAAACCAAGCGGTCGCTGTAACGCTTGCTCATGTCCGGCGGCAGCAGGTTGGTGCTGATGATGGTCGGACGGTTCTGCAGCAGGCGGGTATTGATGAGGTTATAAATGCTGCTGCTGACGAACTGGTTGAGGAACTCGGTACCCAGGTCATCCAGAATCAGCAGGTCGCATTCCAGCACCATATCCATGTAGCGCTGTTCTGCTTCTTCGCCGTAGTAGCCGCCGCTCTGGAAGCGTTCTTCCTCCAGACGAGCCATGAGGTTCTGCACGGAAGCATAGATGACGCCGTGACCTTTGTTGATGACCTCTCTGGCAATGGCAAGGGACAGGTGAGTTTTGCCAAGACCGGTACCACCGGTGAACAGCAGGCTCGGGCTGTGTTTCGGGTCGAAGTCACGGGCATAACCCTGGCAGTAGGTGAAGATGCCGGCCATCTGCTGCTGCGCAGAGCCGCCATCCGGGGTCAGTTCCTGGCCATAGTAAGCCAGGGAGAAATTCTCAAAGCGAAAGTTCTCCAGACCGGTGCCGCCCAGCTCCTGAGAAGCAAACTGACGGAGCAGCTGCTCCAAACACTGACAGCGTCGGGTGCCCACATAGCCGCTGTCGTTACAGAGCTTGCAGTGGTAGTTCGGCTCAAGGAACGTATCGTTGAGTCCCGCATCGGAGAGGATGTTGCTGCGGCGTTTCTGCAGAGCGAGAGAACGCTCTTTCATCTGTTCCACCAGCAAACGGGCATCGCCGTTTCGTGCAGCCACAGCAGCAATGACGCCGCGTCCGCAGTCGGACAGCTGACGTTCGATGTCACGAAGCTCCGGCAGAGCCGCGTACAGCTCCTGTTTGCGGAGGATGGCTTCCTGCTCCGCCTTTTGACGGCGGTCAGTCAGCAGTGAAGAAGCCTGACGGTAAATATGTTTTGGGAAGCCCATAGGCGATTCCTCCTTGCTTCAATTAGAATGGTGCTTTGCCGCCGCGGTCCAGCAGCATCTGCAGCTCGTCCATATCGAAGGACGAAGCCAAACCGCTGTTGTTTTTGCCCGAAGCAGCGGATTTTTTGGCAGTCTGGCTTTCCAAAGAAGCCTCTCTGGCGTCTTTGATGCCTTTCTCATGCCATGCGGTCAAAATCTTGTTGGTGTACGGGAAGGACGGCTTTCCGATGTTGTCGATGGTACGCTCGTAAGCCAGCTTGACCACGGAAATATCGTAGCCGAAGCCATCGAACCAGTCGCTGATGTACGCTTTTTCCTTGGTGCTGAGCGCACGGTCGTGGATGCCGAAGGCAGAGCGAACGAGGGCTTCGTTCTGTTCCTGCTCGGCGTAAGTACGCAGGTAGCTGTCGGCTTTGTCGTAGGTGTCGATGTCCTTCTCCAGCATATTGTTGACCACTTTTTCAAAGTAGCGGAAGTTGGTTTTTTCCTGCTGGATGCAGTACATCAGCACCAGCATCAGGTAGTCACAAGGCAGATTGTCGTAGGAGTAGAAGGAGCAAAGGGTTTCCCGTTCCGGAGAGGAGAGAGGACGTCCCAGCATGGACTGCGCTTCCTGCAGCAGCTGAATGATGTTGCCATCCCGCTGACAGCGCAGGTCCATCTCCTGATTGGTCATGCTGCGTCGGGAGCTGACTCTGCGGATCTTTGGCTTCGGCATAAAGCTGAGCTGTTCGCTTTCCTCTTCCTCGAAGCCACGTTTGGAGCTGAGAACTCCCTGTTTGCACCAGTAATCCAGTGCTTCTTCCACATCAGCAGGCGGATAGCCCAGCAGTCCTGCGATACGGGAGGAGCTGATAGGTTCCTGCGGATTGCTCAGCACCAGCAGCAGCACTTTGAGAGCTGCGCCGCTGCACTGACCCAGCAGGGAAGCCACCTGAGTGGGTACGGCAAAAATGCCGGAAAAAGACCGATAATCGATCTGATAATTCATAGGCACATCTCCTTTCAGAGAATACAGAATTATTATAGCACACTCCGACCCATAGGGCAAACAGCAGCGGAAATTTCATGGACAAAAAAACTCCCGTCAGCATGTGCTGAAGGGAGGTAATTGCTTACATCCATTTTTTGAACACGAACATTCCATCGCCGCCGTCACCGATGAAGTCGTCGGTCATTTCTTCGCCGCGCTGATACTCCACGATATGGAAGCCGCATTTGTTGACATAGAAGTGGATGTTCCGCTTCTCGAAGCAAGGGGTGCAGGTTTCCCACACCTTCGTCAGAGGGTAGCGTTTTTCGATCTCAGTCCAAATGGCAAAACCGACGCCTTTGCTCTGGGTGCCGTATTTTACATAGAGGATATCCAAATGGTTGTGCTGTGTTTTTTCGTCGATGACCACGATGGCACCGCCAAGCATTTCGCCGTCCACCATGGCTTTGTAAGCCACAGCACCTTCGCTGTCCAGAGAACGGTCGATATCTTCTTCCGGCAGAACGATCAGATCGCTTGGTCCGTACACATCTTCGAAGCCTTTCTGGAAGGCTTCCTGCATATCTTTTTTATACTGCGTCAATTCCTGAGGCAGGACGGTTTCCAGCACAAAATCCATATTTTTAGCTCCTTTACACTTGAGTTGAGTCCATTATAGCACGGGCAGCATCCCGGAGCAAATTCTTTCAATAATTTTACCCTTTCCTATTTTTTGAATTCGTGCTATACTTAGAACATAATCTGATCAAAGGAGGACCTGCTCATGCACGGTGATCT
>JAZQXX010000095.1:0-8174 GCA_045633085.1 Negativibacillus sp.
GCTTCGAGCAGTGAAGCAAATCACCACGATGCCATATCCGGGTTTTCCCACGGACGCACTTGCGCCGCTGATGGCGCTGAGCTGTACCGCGCGGGGAACTACGATTTTCACAGAGAACATTTTCCAAAACCGCTACAAACAAGCGTGGGAACTGTGCCGCATGGGTGCGGATATCCGTACAGAAGGCAGGATCGCTGTTGTACGAGGTGTCCGCAAATTACATCACGCTGCTGTTCGCTGTACAGATTTGCGAGGTGGTGCAGCCTTAGTCATCGCTGCCTTAGGAGCAGAAGGCGAAAGCTGCATCGAAGAGATCCGCCACATCGAACGCGGATATGAAAATCTGCCTGCTGTACTGAATCAGGCAGGTGCCTGCATTAGAGTGCAGGCAGGATAACAAAGAAAGCAAGAGTTGCCGGGGAAACCCGGCAGCCTCATACCATAAGAAACGAGAAAAGAAAAGGAGGGTTCCGATCATGGATAACAAAAGAAGCAGACAAGCTTCCCGACCACAGCAAAGACAGCAGAGCAGAACACAGCGTCCGCAGCAGAGTCGACAGAGTGCTCAAGCTCGCCGTAACCCTCGCAGACGCAAACAGAAATACACCCTCCATTACCTGTTTCTGTTCCTGTTCTGTATTGCAGTAGGTATCACCATTTGTACCAACGTGTTGTTTAAGGTCAGCTCCATCCAGGTGAAAAACTGCTCTTACTACAGTTCGGAAGAACTGATCATGCGTTCCGGTATCGAAAAAGGGGATAAACTGTTCCGTATCAATATCAGAGATACAGAAAAAATGTTGGAAGACCGCTTCCCATATTTGCAGTCGGTGCAGGTAAAACGACGTTTGCCATCGACCGTGGTTTTGGACGTTGTTGAAGAAATTCCAATGGGTGCTGTTTATACAGAAGAAGGCTATGCGATCTTATCCAACACCGGTAAGGTACTAAAGAATAAAGTCAGCGAAGCTCCGCAGGAGATCCCGGTTCTTTTGGGCTTGGAAGAGGAGCATCTCACAGTGGGCAGCTACCTCTACGGAAGTGCCGATCGAGGCAGACGTGAGCTAAACGAAAAAGTACAGCTGATCCAGCGTGTGGTTGAAGCTGCATATGCGCAGAGTCTGGAACCGCTCACTTACATTGAGATCACCGATATCAGTGAGATCAAAGTGCTGTACGACGAACGAATTCTCATCGATTTCGGCGGCGAGATCGATATGGATAAGAAGATCACCTTCGTTCAAAAAGTTCTGAGCGACGGTATCGCCAACAATCATCCGCTTTCCGGTTACACCAATGAGAATTTTGAAGGCACCATCGACATCACCGACCGTAAGCAGCTGCATACCCGTGCAATCGCAGTGGATATTGTCGCTGACCCGAGGGCCTTCACAGTCTTTGAGGAAGAAGACGCCTTCTTCGCCGAAGACGAAGAGTTACCGCAGGAAGGTGAACAGGTCGAAGCAGAAGCGGATGCTCCTGCAGATATTGCGGTAGACGGTGAAACAGAGAATACAGCAGAATAAATTTGCAATAATTTAAGAATTTCAGGGGAAAACCCAGGGAAAAAGTATTGAAAAGCTGTTGAATATCTGTTAATATATGCTTATATAGGATTATCATCAAGTTTTTGTAACTTGTAGTCATAAAAATAGGAGGTTTTAGGTATGGTTAGCTTTGATATGGACAAAGAAATTAATGAAAGCAAGGTAACGATAAAAGTAATTGGTGTCGGCGGCGGCGGCGGTAACGCTGTAAACCGTATGATCGAAGAAAAACTGGAGAACGTAGATTTCATCGCAGTAAACACTGACGCACAGGTTCTGCGTGAATCCAAAGCTTCTGAAAAAATCATGATCGGTACCAAACTGAGCCAGGGTCGCGGTGCAGGCGGTGACCCAGAAAAAGGTGAAAAAGCTGCAGAAGAAAACAGCGAAGAAATCGAAGCAGTTCTGCAGGGCGCACAGATGCTCTTCATCGCAGCAGGTATGGGCGGCGGTACCGGTACCGGTGCAGCTCCAGTAATTGCTCGTCTTGCAAAAGAAAAAGGCATTCTGACCGTAGCTGTTGTTACCAAACCATTCAGCTTTGAAGGCGGTGCTCGTATGGCACAGGCTATCAAAGGCATTGAAAAACTGAAAGATCACGTAGACTCTCTGCTGGTTATCCCAAATGAAAGACTGGAAGAAATCTACGAAGAACTGGAATACGAAGAAACTCTGAAAGAAGCTGACCGCGTTCTGTATCAGGGCGTACAGGCTGTATCCGACCTGATCCTGAAAACCGGTCTGGTTAACCGAGACTTCGAAGACGTTCGCCGCGTAATGTCCCTGGCTGGCAATGCTCATATGGGTGTTGGTCGTGCTACCGGTAAAGATAAAGCAAGAGAAGCTGCAATCGCAGCAATCAACTCTCCACTGCTGGAATCCACCATCGACGGCGCAAAACGCGTTCTGCTGAACATCGTTGCTCCTAAGACCGTTCGTATGAAAGAAATCAAAGAAGCTTCCAAACTGGTTCGTGACGCAGTACATCCTGACGTTAAACTGTTCTTCGGTTCCAGCTTCGACGATTCTCTGAACGACGAAATGATCGTAACCGTAATCGCTACCGACTTCGACAGCGGTGTAGAAGATATGGACATCGAAGCAATCGAAGTTCCAGAAGTTCCAGAAGTAAAAGCTCCTGCAGCTGCAGCTCCAAAAGCTGCTGCAGAAGAAACTACCGCAGACGCTTTCGACTTCCTGAGCATCTTCAACAAAAACAAATAATGCTACATAAAAGCAGGGTTCCGTACCCTGCTTTTTGCATGAGCTTTCTTTCCTTATCATAAAGATATAGGAGAAGGAGGGAGGCTTATGATCTGTCGCATTCAGGAGTTTCGCTACAAAGATGTGGTTTGCGTGGAGGATGGGACCCGTTTGGGCTATGTTGGGGACATAGAGATCGACACACAAAATGCTCAGCTGAAATCCATCGTCATCCACGGGAAATTCCGCTGGCTTTTCTTTGGAAGAGAAGCGGATATCGTGGTTCCCTGGGAGGAAATCCACATCATCGGAGAGGACACGATACTGGTAAATATCGCTCCACCGCTGCGAAAAAAGCACAAACGAAACAAATGGGTAGACCATTTTTCAGTTGAAACAGGGGATGTCGAATAAAAGTTGCAAAATCAAGCAAATTTTTTATTTTTTCTCTTGCAATCCGAGAACTGTGGTGATATAATACCATCGTATGATTTTCAAAAGGTGAAAATCAACAAAGAAAACACACGCCTTATAATTGCGGATGCGGGTGCCGGAGGGGCAGATGCTGATGCTCCGGAAGCACCGTAAAGTGCATAAGGCGGAGGTTTTAAACCATTAAGGAGGAAATTTAAAATGTCCGTAGTATCTATGAAACAACTTCTCGAAGCAGGCGTACACTTTGGTCACCAGACCCGTCGCTGGAACCCTAAAATGGCTCGTTACATCTTCACCGAACGTAACGGCATCTACATCATCGATCTGCAGAAAACCGTTAAAAAACTGGAAGAAGCTTACGCTTTCGTAAAAGAAATCGCTGCTAACGGTGAAACCGTACTGTTCGTTGGTACCAAAAAACAGGCTGGCGATTCTGTTAAAGAAGAAGCTGAAAGAGCTGGCGTACACTTCGTAAACGCTAGATGGCTGGGCGGTATGATGACCAACTTCAAAACCATCCAGAAACGTATCAAACGTCTGGAACAGCTGCGCAAAATGCAGGAAGATGGCACCTTCGAACGTCTGACCAAAAAAGAAGTTATCAAACTGGAACAGGAAATCGAAAAACTCGAAAAATACCTGGGCGGTATCAAATCCATGGATAAACTGCCAGGCGCTCTGTTCATCGTTGACCCAAGAAAAGAAAGAATCGCTGTAGCAGAAGCTAAAAAACTGGGTATTCCAATCGTTGCTATCGTTGACACCAACTGCGATCCAGACGAAATCGACTACGTAATTCCAGGTAACGACGACGCTATCCGCGCTGTTAAACTGATCGCAGCTACCATGGCTGACGCTATCATCGAAGGCAGACAGGGCCTGCAGGAAACTGTTGCTGTAGAAGAAACTGCTGCTGACGCTGAATAATTTTTCGTCGTTGATCCACTTAACTTATTAAACAAAGTATTGGAGGAATTTAACATGGCATTCACTGCTCAGGACGTAAAAGAACTTCGCGAAATTACCGGTTGCGGTATGATGGATTGCAAAAAAGCACTGACCGAATCTAACGGCGACCGCGAAAAAGCAATCGAAATCCTCAGAGAAAAAGGTCTGGCTACCGCTGCTAAAAAAGCTGGCCGTATCGCTGCTGAAGGTATGGTTAAAGCTCTCGTTGATACCGAGAAAAAAGTTGGCGTAGTTGTTGAAGTTAACGCTGAAACCGACTTCGTTGCTAAAAACGCTGAATTCCAGGATATGGTTACCGCTATTGCACAGACCATCATCAACGAAAATCCAGCTGACGTTGACGCTCTGAACACCATGACCGTTGCTGGCATGGACGTAACCGTTGCTGATCTGGTTACCGAAAAAATTCAGAAAATCGGCGAAAACATGAAAATCCGTCGTTTCGTTCGTTACGAAGGCGACGTTGCTACCTACGTTCACGGTGGCGGCGCAATCGGCGTAATGGTTAAATTCGATACCGACCTGGCTGACAAAGAAGGCTTCGCAGAAGTTGGTCATGACGTAGCTATGCAGATCGCAGCTATCAACCCAGCTTACCTCTGCCCAGCTGAAGTTCCAGCAGAAGTAATCGAAAAAGAAAAAGAAATCCTGAAAGTTCAGGCTATGAACGAAGGCAAACCAGAAGCTATCGCTGAAAAAATGGTAGCAGGCAGAATCAACAAATACTACAAAGAAAACTGCCTCCTGGAACAGGCATTCGTTAAAGATGATAAACAGTCCGTTGGCGGCTACATTGCAGCTAAAGCTAAAGAAATGGGCGGCAAAATGGAAGTTATCAGCTTCGTTCGTTTGGAAAAAGGCGAAGGTCTGGAGAAAAAAGAAGAAAACTTCGCTGACGAAGTTGCAAGCATGATGAAATAATTCATCATAGCTGGTTCTTTTTCAACAAGCTATCAGAAGACCCGTGGAGATCCACGGGTCTTTTTTGTGTGCGAAAATGAAAGCTGCCGAAGGTTTTCCACGAAGTTTTGTGCAAAAGAAAAGCCCCTGTTCCTGAGAACGAGGGCTTTTTTCGTTTAAGGCTTACATCAGTTTGCGGAAGAGAGCTTTGAAGTCTTCCACGGAAGCTGCTTTTGGATTACCAGGTGCACAAGCGTCAGCTGCAGCGGATTCTGCAAGGAACTGGAGGTCTTCTTCTTTCAGAGCTTCCAGTTTGGTTGGGATACCAACATCAACAGACAGCTGCTGAACAGCGTCTACAGCGGCTTTGCGGTATTCTTCCACAGACATGGAATCAACATTTTTCACACCCATTACGCGAGCGATTTCGCGGTATTTTTCACCGGTGCATTCCTGGTTGTATTCCATAACGATTGGCAGCATCATAGCACAAGCAACACCGTGAGGAGTGTCGTAAACGGCGCCGAGGGTGTGTGCCATGGAATGAGCAATACCCAGACCTACGTTGGAGAAGCCCATACCTGCGATGTACTGACCGAGAGCCATGTCTTCGCGACCTTTTGGATCGTTTTCGCAAGCTGCACGGAGAGAACGAGCGATGATTTCGATGGCTTTCAGATGGAACATATCAGTCATTTCCCAAGCAGCTTTGGTGGTATAACCTTCGATTGCGTGGGTGAGAGCGTCCATACCGGTAGATGCAGTCAGACCTTTTGGCATGGTGGACATCATATCAGGGTCAACAACAGCAACGATTGGCATATCGTGTGGGTCTACGCAAACGAATTTGCGTTTTTTCTCCACATCGGTGATAACGTAGTTGATGGTAACCTCTGCAGCGGTACCTGCGGTGGTAGGAACTGCGATGATCGGAACGCAAGGATTTTTGGTAGGAGCAACGCCTTCCAGACTTCTTACGTCAGCGTATTCTGGGTTTGCGATGATGATACCGATGGCTTTTGCAGTATCCATGGAGGAGCCGCCGCCGATGGTGATGATATAGTCAGCTTCAGCTGCTTTAAAAGCTTCCACGCCAGACTGTACGTTTTCGATAGTTGGGTTTGGTTTGATGTCGGAGAAGATTGCGTAAGCCAGACCATTCTGTTCCAACAGGTCGGTAACTTTTTTGGTGATGCCGAACTTGATCAGGTCAGCGTCGGAACATACGAATGCTTTTTTGAAGCCATGGGATTTTGCTTCGGTCACGATTTCAGCGATAGCGCCTGCACCGTGGTAAGAGGTCTGGTTGAGCATAATGCGGTTAGCCATAATGATAATCTCCTTTAAGTTGAAAATTCCCCCGTGGGTATGTGACTATCATAATCCACAAAAGGGAAAAAGAAAAGAGAAAGAATGTTAAAAAACTATCATTCTTGAAAAATTCTCTGAAACTGTCAAAGGAATCGGAGAAAAACTGTTGAATTCATCCCAAGTCCAGCTGTAAAATTTCTGCAAACTCTGCAAGAAATCGAGGGAAAGGCTCCGGAGGGGCTTTACAGATTGTGAGCATTATTGTAAAATAATATAAGAATACTTGCGCCTTTTTTGACGCAGGAAATAGCAAGGAGTGGTAATTTATGAGTCTTGCATACCGTCGAATTTTGCTGAAACTGAGTGGCGAAGCCCTCGCAGGCGATAAAAAGACCGGTTTGGATTATAGTAAAGTAACCGAAATTTGCCAGAGCATTAAAAAAGCACATGATCTTGGCGTAGAAATCGCCATCGTTGTGGGCGGCGGCAACTTCTGGAGAGGCCGCAGCAGCGGCGAAATGGAACGCACCCGTGCAGACCATATCGGCATGCTGGCTACCGTAATGAACGCATTGGCACTGGCTGATTCTCTGGAACAGCTGGGCTGCGATGTACGCGTACAGACTGCGATCACCATGCAGCAGGTTGCTGAACCTTACATCCGCAACAAAGCTGTTCGTCATCTGGAAAAAGGCCGTATTGTGATCTTTGGCTGCGGTACCGGTAACCCATTCTTCTCTACCGACACTGCTTCCGCACTGCGTGCAGCTGAGATCGGTGCAGATGCGATCCTGAAAGCAACCCTGGTTGACGGCGTTTACGACAGCGATCCTAAGAAAAATCCAGACGCAAAACGCTACGAAACTGTTACCTTCGATGAAGTTATCGCAAAACACCTCAATGTTATGGATATCACTGCTTTCTCCATGTGTGCTGACAACAACATTCCGGTTGTTGTATTCAGCCTGGAAAACCCAGACAACATCGTTGCTGTGACTGAAGGTGATACCAAAGTAGGCACCGTTGTTTCCCATAGCGCATAACGAAAGCTTTTTATTGATTGTTCTACATAAAAATATACAGTGGCTCAGCCACAGAACGGAGAGTTGATTATGAATATCAAAGCACTGAACAAAGACGTTAGCAGCAAAATGGATAAAACCATCACTGCACTGGATAACGAATTCCGCTCCATCAATGCAGGCCGTGCAAACCCAGCTCTGCTGGAACGCATCAATGCTGACTACTACGGCGTACCAACTCCAATCAACCAGATGGCAGCAATCCAGACTCCAGATGCAAGAACTCTGCTGATCCAGCCATGGGATAAATCTGCAATGAAACTGATCACCAAAGCGATCCAGGCTTCTGATATCGGTATCAACCCAACCGACGACGGTTCTGTTATCCGTCTGGTATTCCCAGCTCCAACCGAAGAGCGTCGTAAAGAGCTCTGCAAAAAAGTAAGCAAAATGGGCGAAGAAGCAAAAGTTGCGATCCGTAACATCCGCCGCGATTTCGTAGATCACCTGAAAGCTCAGAAAAAGAACAACGAAATCACCGAAGATGAACAGAAAGACGGCGAGAAAGAAGTTCAGAACGTTACCGATAACTACATCAAAAATATCGATAAAATGATCAAAGACAAAGAAAACGAAGTTCTTTCCATCTAATTTCAGAACAACAGAGACCCACTGCTTTCAGTGGGTCTCTCCATATCCGAACATAACAGAAAGAAAGGAAGCTTATGGAACAGAAAAGCCTTCCGAAACACATTGGTATTATCATGGATGGCAACGGCCGTTGGGC
>JAZQXX010000096.1:0-6445 GCA_045633085.1 Negativibacillus sp.
ATCATTAAAATAAGTGGTTTTTTCATGGTTTTCACCTATTATTTCGCAGCGTCGATGATACCTGCGAAGTCTGCTGCTTTCAGAGCAGCACCGCCGATCAGACCGCCGTCAACATGAACTTTTTCCAGCAGTTCTTTTGCATTGGATGGTTTCATGGAGCCGCCGTACTGGATGGTGGTAGCTTCTGCTACAGCTTCGCTGTACAGTTCAGCCAGTACTTTACGAATCTGGCCGCAAACTTCGTCAGCCTGTTCTGCAGTAGCAGTTTTGCCGGTACCGATTGCCCAAACTGGTTCGTAAGCGATGATGATGGATTTCATTTCTTCTTCGGAAACGCCCATGAGAGCTACTTTAGTCTGCATGCGAACGATTTCTTCGGTGATGCCCTGTTCTCTCTGTTCCAGAACTTCACCAACGCATACGATTGGTTTCAGACCTGCATTGAGAGCAGCACGCAGACGCTGATTTACAGTTACATCGGTTTCACCGAAGTACTGTCTGCGTTCGGAGTGGCCAAGAATTACATATTCCACGCCCAGTTCTTTCAGCATACCTGCGGAAATTTCTGCAGTGAAAGCACCGGATTCTGCCCAGTGGCAGTTCTGTGCGCCAACTTTGATATTGCTGCCTTTGGTTGCTTCCAAAGCAACATGCAGGTCAACAAATGGCACACAAATAACAACGCCGCATTCTGCGTTTGCAGCGAGAGGTTTCAAGTCTTCGATGAGAGCTTTTGCAGCGGCAGGACCGCAGTTCATTTTCCAGTTACCTGCGATAACCGCAGCACGCAGTTCTTTTTTCATAGTAGATCTTCCTTTCTTAAACCACATCGTATCTTGGCTGTTTTGGATGACAGTGTCCGGCAATGCCTACCGGCACATTGTTCCGACAGCGGAACATTGGGATCCATTCAAAGCCAAGTACACACAAAATCAAATACAAAACGGAATATTCCGGTTCATAATCACAGAAAGTTTTATAATAACAAATCAATTCCAACACACGGCAGACTAATTCGATCAATCCGGACAGCACTGCACCCGGAATCACCAACACCGATGCTGCGATAGTCCAACCGGTCACCCATACAACAAAGGTACCCACAGCCGTCAGCACAGCCAAGCCGATTCCCAGCAGACGCAGCAGGATTAGCACAAAACGGTACGAACTTTTCTTCTCGATGGTACTGTTATAGCGATCTGCCAGCTGACCCAAAATATACAGGCGCAGCAGCGGGATCCATGCCATAAATGCCGATTTGATCCCTGTGTTGTCTGCCATTTTATACAAACCGTAGGAATACATGACATAAATCGCAATGGTGATAAACAGTGCCAGCGGAGCAGCAGAAAACAGTGTCATAAATGCACTTATATTCATGGAAACAAGCCTCCTGTTGCAGGAAAAGATTCTGTGATTTGGAAAAGCGGCACGAAGGTGCCTCCGTGCCGCTCAGAGTTCAAACTTATTTGTTGTTCAGGGCAGCAATACCTGGCAGTTCCAGACCTTCGAGGAATTCCAGAGATGCACCGCCGCCGGTGGAGATGTGGGTCATTTTATCAGCGAAGCCCAGTTTGGTTACAGCAGCTACAGAGTCACCGCCGCCGATGATGGAGATCGCGTCAGTTGCAGCGATTGCTTTTGCAACTTCCATGGTACCTTCAGCGAAAGCAGCAAATTCGAATACGCCCATAGGACCGTTCCAAATTACAGTACCAGCGTCTTTTACAGCGTCGCAGAACAGAGCGATGGATTTTGGACCGATGTCCAGACCCTGCCAGCCGTCTGCAATGTCGCGGCCGTCATTTACCTGTTTGTTGCAGTCTTCAGCAAAGTTGTCGCCGATTTTGTTATCAACAGGCAGCAGGAATTTCACGCCGCGTTCTTCTGCTTTAGCCAGCATTTCTTTTGCCAGTTCTACTTTATCGTCTTCGCAGATGGATTCACCAACAGTGTGGCCCATTGCTTTGAAGAAGGTGTAAGCCATACCGCCGCCAACGATGAGGGTATCAACTTTGTCCAGCAGGTTGTTGATTACGCCGATCTTATCGGATACTTTTGCACCGCCCAGAATTGCAACCAGAGGACGTTTTGGAGTGTTCAGAGCATCACCCATGATGCTGATTTCTTTCTGGATCAGGTAGCCGCATACTGCAGGCAGGTAGTCTGCAACACCGGTGGTGGAGCAGTGTGCACGGTGAGCAGTACCGAATGCATCGTTTACATACAGGTCAGCCAGAGAAGCCAGTTCTTTGGAGAATTCAGGAGCATTTTTAGTTTCTTCTTTGTGGTAACGAACGTTTTCCAGCAGCATAACGTCGCCGTTTTCCAGAGCAGCAGCCAGAGCTTTTGCATCTTCGCCAACAACGTCTTTTGCCATTTTTACTTCTTTACCCAGCAGCTCGGACAGACGAGCAGCAACAGGAGCCAGAGAGAATTCTGGCAGGAATTCGCCCTTTGGTCTGCCCAGGTGAGAGCAGAGGATCACTTTTGCGTTATTGTCCAGCAGATATTTAATGGTAGGCAGAGCAGCAACGATACGTTTGTCGTTGGTGATTTTGCCTTCTTTCAGAGGCACGTTAAAGTCGCAGCGAACCAGGACGCGTTTGCCTTCTACGCAAACATCTTCAATTGTCTTTTTATTCAAGGAAGTCATTACTAAAGCACCCTTTCTCATTAACCGCTAAAAGCGGAATCATTACAAAATATGATGCATCTTCCGCATCATTTCTATTTTAAACCTTCCAAAAGTCTTTTGCAAGACTTTTGGAACTATGTTCCTGTTTTATTCAAAAGCTAACAATATAATTTATACAATATGCAATAAAATCTCACAAAAAAGCACCCGTCAGTGACGGGTGCTTTTCTAAAAACTATTCGCTTAAGGTTATTTCGCTTGGTGTTTCTTCAGAAGTTTCCGTTGTTGTTTCATCAGAAACGGTTTCGGTGTTTTCTTCGGAAGTTTCCTCATCCTCTAAAGAAACCGCTGCGGCTTCTGCAGCATACAGAGGACAACCCTCTTTATGCTGTTTCTGTCCGTAGCTCACTTCACCGTCACAGGTACACTGTACTTCCTCTGTTTCCTTCAGAGTTGGACAGTCTGCTGTGTGTTCCCAGTGAATGGTTTTACAAGCTTCACAGGTGCCGCGGTGAGTACCGTCGGATTTTTCGCAGATCTCGCAAACTGTGCCGCTGCCGGAACCTCCAGAACCTCCGTCACCGGAAGACGGTGGGGTAGATGGAGTTTCTGTCTGACCACCGGAGGATGGTGGTGGGGTTACAGTTCCACTGGATTCTTTCTTGAAGGAAACTTTAATGTGGGATTTCACACCATCTGGACCTTCCACTGTCAAGGTTGCTTCACCTTCACCAACAATAATCAGTTCACCATCTTCGTCGACATAAGCAACATTGCTATTACTGGAACTCCAATAGTAGTCTGCTGCGTCTTCGTCATTAACAAACAGACCTCCGTAGTTACCAGCTTTATCGAACTCCCATGGATCTCCACTACCATTATTTAAAACAGTATCGTATCTGTCGGTGATGATCAGTGAATTCTGATTATTCGATCCACCACTCTGGTTTCCACCCTGAGAACCCTGCTGACCATTGTTCTGTCCTGCATTCTGTCCAACATCTTCATCGCCCACATATACATAGCAGGTCGCAGAATAACCGGTCAGTTTGTCAGTAACAGTGATCACTGTGCCGCCGCTGGTTTCAGCATCTGCACTGATGTAGATAGTTTTTGGATCGGATTTATTGACAGAGTAAGACAGACTGTCGCCGCTGATGTGCCATTCCAGACTCAGGGCCGCATCGCTAGGTCTTGCATAAACGCTCACTGCCATTTCGTCGCCTACATCCAGATAGATCTCATCTTCATCGAAGTAGAGATATTCCAGAGTGCTCTTTCCTCTGACGATCACTTTTACAGTTGCTGCATAACCGCCATCGTCTGCCATTGCGGTAATGTTGGCTTCACCCGGTCCAACTGCGGTAACCAAACCGGTTTTCGCATCAACAGTCGCTACTGCCGGTGCAGAAGAATCCCATGTTGCAGTATTGATCGGTGCATCGGCCGGATTGGTGATAGCTTTCAGCTGCAGAGTCTGACCAACTTCCATGATCTGTTCTGCCTTGCCATCGATCTTAATGCCTTTTACATGGCCATATTTTGCTTTTTCGTTCAGTGCGTCGTAGTATGCCTGTGGGAAGTATGCGTCTGCATTCTGAGCCGCTGTGGAAGTATCCACAGCTCTGTCTTCGCCTTCACGAACTGCTCTTGCAACAATAACACAGCGAGCATTCGGACGGAAGTCATAGCAGCAGGTAGAGAGAGTCAGCAGCTTATCGCCTGGCTGAACATCTACATCAATGTCCCACATAGAACGTTTACGTACTTCATCGACATATTCGTTGAATGCTTCATCGCTGCGGAATTCTGTTTTGGTCCAGTATTTAAATACCTTACCGTTATCCTGTTCCGGTTCTGCATTGACGATCATAACGCCGAAAATTTTATATTCCTGTTCTTTATAAATGCTGTCAAAACGAACCACAGGATGTTCTTTATAGAACTGCAGCTGTTTGTAGTAAGACAGCGGATTGAACATCAAACCGTCATTGCCGATGTTGTGACCGTAGATGATCAGATTATCACTGGTTTGATTCGGATCCACAGAAAGGTCACATTCGTAATCCAAGTAAGGAACACCGTAGTAGTCATACTCTTCCTGGAAGTTCAAACGGTGATAGTAGGTATTATCTTTGGACTGTACAACAGGGTAGGACAGATTCGTACCTTCGATTTCGATCCATCCCTGCATATCATCATTGATTGCAACAAATGGCTTGTATTCTTCCAAAACCTCTGGGGCAACCGCTGCCAACTTTTCTTCGTCGATCTCGTATTTGTCCAAATTACCGTTTTTGAAGTCTTCCTTCATGTTGCTCAGCTGCTGATTGGTTTCCACCGCATTGATACCTTGCTGGCGGTGATCAAGCAGATAGCCTACGGAGCAGCAGAATACACAGAGGCAGAGAATAATACCCAATTTACGCATTTTTTCTCCGGTACTGTCTGCTTTCTGAGGGAAGAATCCTCGCACAAAGCGTTTGAGCAGGGAAGGTTTGCCTTCGTTCTGTGCTTTCATGTTGTTCTCCTTTGTTCCGACCATGGAAGTCAGGGCAGCTGCAGCCGCTTCTGCTCCTTTTGGCAGGGCAGGGTGTGCTTCTGCGAACTGACGGGCTAAGTTCAGCGCATGAGAAATGCAGGCATCTGCCAGCTGCTGAACCGATTTAAATCCACTGATCGGAATTTCTTTACTAAGAGTATGGCCGGAAAAGCTGGCTGTTACGTAAGCAGAAGCCGCTTTCTCACGGGCTGTTGGCAGATTGATGCCGACACCGATTTGATTGCTGTCAGATGCAGCAACTGCCATAGCTGCTGCTGCCTGCTGACTGACAACACCATGTTTGCTGACAACATCCGCATAGGCTGCACTATTCATGGCATCCTGTGGGAAACGAACACTGACACTGTCTGCTTTTCTGCATCTGAGCAGACGTTTTTCTGCACGCTGGTTGGTTCCGCTTTCTGCAACAGACAGATGCAGGGATTTTTTCTCCAGAAGCTTCATAAGAGCCTGCTCAATGTTCGCTACATCCACCCCATATACGGAGCCGCCGAGGCGCTGAGCTACTGTCTGTGCGGTTTTACGGGATGCCGTTGCTGCCTGCTGTGCATCTTCTGCGCGAACAGACACGCGAACGATCACTTCTTCTTTGCCCGGATATGCTGCAATGCATGGATTTTCAGAAGACAATCCCTCTTTGATGACAGCTTCTACCTCTGGAAGGCTTTTCTCCATCACGCGGAGAATGTGGCTTTCACAAGGATATTTTTTCTGCTGTGCAAAGGTAGGGAATACGGTGTTGATAAACACCGCGCTCTGTTCCACCGGATCCGGCGGCAGAAGGATCGCATGGATGTTTTCACCGTCCAGCTGATATGCAGGATAAGTGCTGTCCTGCAGCGCATAAACCTGTGCTCCCTGTGGGAGAGTTGCCAACTGAGCAACTTCTTCACGGGTCAGTTTTACATTACGTTCTGCGATCTGTTCGAAAACAGACTGGTTCAATTCCAACGGAACACCGCAGGCTTTTGCCATCTGATCAGAAAGCAGCTTGTCGATGGCTGCATTACCGGTCAGAGGGCTGAGGATCAATCCGCCCATCAGGACGATTTTTTGGATCGCTGCTTTCAGCTGCTTTTCATCACCTACCGGCAAAACGGTCGGCAGAATGCCCAGCAGCTTCAGCTCCTTTTCCATATAAGGAGAAGCCAGCAGGTCTTTACTTCCCTGACGGGCTACTCCAAGAATGAATACATTCATTACGACACCTCCGGTCGTTTAGCGGTTGATTTTCAGACATTCTG
>JAZQXX010000097.1:0-5717 GCA_045633085.1 Negativibacillus sp.
CTGATCGTGGATGACGTAATCTCTACTGGTGAATCTCTCCGTGCACTGGAAGCTCTTGTTGATGCTGCAGAAGGTATTATCGCTGGCAAAGCTGCTGTTTTGGCAGAAGGTGATGCTGCAAACCGTGATGACATCATCTTCCTGGAACCACTTCCAATGTTCTTTGAATAATCCTCAATCAAAGGAGAATCTCTCATGATGAATCGACCGCTGTTTTTCGCAGGATGTGTATATCTTGTGATGGCAGCGGTTTCTTTTGCTTTTTGGGAGTTTTCAGCTGTCATTTCCTTTGTTTTGGTTCTGTTTTTGCTATGCAGTGTGATGAGCAGAAAATCATGGAAATCTTTGCTCGTTGCAGCTATTGCATCGATGGTAGCCTGTACCTCGGTGTACACTTGGCAGCAGAATACTGATCGGCAATTAGTCTATGATGGAACAACACTGCTGGCAGAAGGCATGATCACAGATTGTCGGATTTACGATTCAGCTCTGTGTTACAGTGTGGAAGTTCCGCTGGAAATACAAACAGTCACAATGGACCTGTGGTCCTACGATATGGAGCCATTGGACGCAGGAAATCGCTTTTCAGCGCTGCTTCATATCACGGCATATGAAGAACAGTACTGGAACGATGGAATCATTCTGAAGGCACAGACGGATTCCATGACGGATTTAGGCATGGCAAGCGGACTAAAGGCGGAATGTCTGCGTTTACGAAGCCTTGTTCAACAACGCATTGAAACTCTGTTCCACGGAAAAGGGCAGGAATTGATGCTGGGGATTCTGCTTGGTGAAAAAGCAGAACTTTCCATGGAAGTGGAAGAAGTTTTCCACAAAAGCGGCGCGCTGCACTTGCTGACGGTCAGCGGTTTCCATTTCTCGATCATGGCGGGAGCACTCTTTGCTTTCTTTGGTTTGCTTCAGTTGAATCCAAAATATTGTGCGCTGCTCAGTGTTCCGTTTCTGCTGGTTTTACTCCTGCTGGAAGGTTCTACGGTATCCGTACAGCGTGCAGCAATTATGACAGCGTTGGCTTTTCTCGCAAAGATCCTTGAACGAGATTATGACGGCTTGAGCAGCTGGGGAGCAGCGATGCTGTGTGTCCTGATCCCGGAACCGATCCTCATGTTCAGCAAAAGCTTTATCCTGTCGTTTTCAGCAGTCCTTGGAATTTTGCTGTTTGCACCGATTCTTCGCTGTGAACTGACAAAGATCATCATCTTCCCGAAACAAACAAGAGCCTATGGTTTGTGCAGGAGAATGTTGGATATTATTGCAATCAGTATCTCAGCCAATCTTTTGGCAGCACCGTTCCTGCTGTATTTCTTTTCAAGTTTGCCTTTCGCTGCAGTCCTTTCGTCGGTCATTGTTTTTCCTTTGCTTGGACCGATCATGCTGCTGGCAGTTGCAGCGATCATTCTGCCGATTCCGCTGCTTGCCACTGTTTTCGCATTGGTAGCTCAGCTTTTGGGCGGGGTTTTGTACCATCTGCTTTCCGTTGTGGCAGAATGGGATTGGGTTTACTACGGCGAAAATAATTTACTGCTATTCGGTATCATATTTTGCTATGTACTATGGCTGCTGTTTTATCTGTTCGGATCAAAGAAGCCACAGGTTCTTTGTTATACGTCGATTTATGCGCTGCTTCTCAGCGCTGGTCTGTTGTGGAACAGTATGACCGCAGAAAGCATGCAGGGCTACAGCTGCAGAAGTTCGTTGCTTCTATGTAAAGAAAACAGTGCGGTTCTGATCGGGAGTATCGAGAAGGAGCAGGACATTCATGAACTTCGCCGCATTCTTCGCAGCGAAAAGGTGGAACAAATCGATCTGTTTTACTTAACAGCAAACAAGGAACTCCATGAGATTCATCTGCTGGAATTTGTGGACGAATGGAAACCGAAGTATATCGTTTCGGTAGAAGAGCTTCCTGCCTTTGATCTTAGAGAAGTTCAATACAGCCGTAATCCGGCGGAAACAGTACGGTTTTGGAATGACTGGACCGTTAGCTTTACCGAGAATGCTGCACTTCTCTGCGGCAACGAAAGAAAGTTCTTAAAATTACACGAAAAGTATGCTATAATAACCATGTATCAACCGGAATACACAGCGATTCTGGGCGATGATTCGATGATTTACGGTGATGCTTCCATGCTTTGGACTAAAACATGGGGCGGCACTTTGAAATTTACCTTGGAGGTCCGCGATGATTCTGGAACAGGAAAGCCAGCTTTTGGCACAAATCAAAGAGGGTAATTTATCACCTATTTACCTGCTCTACGGTGAAGAGCAGTATCTGAAAGATTTATATTGCCGCAAGCTGCAGGACAGTGCCGTGGGTGCTGTCTTTCCGGAGTTTAACCTCCATGTGTTTGACGGAAACAAACTGGACATGGAACAGGCAGTTGCCGCAGCAGAATCCATGCCATTTATGGCACAGCAGCGCTGTGTGGTCATCTCGCCGTTCAACTACGGAGCACTGAACAGCCGCGACAAGGAGATGTTCGATTCCTTGCTGGAATCTCCGGTGCCTACGACTGTACTGATTTTGATCGTGAACGACCCTGAGTTCCTGCCGAAGAAAAATGCCAAAGCCAAGAAATTGGTGGCGCAGGTAGACCATGTTGGCGTAGTCATGGAGCTGAACAAACGCAGTGAAAGTGACATGGCCAAATTCCTGCAGAAACGTGCAAAAGACAGTGGTTGCAGCATCAGCAAAGAACTGTGTCAGTATCTTCTGGAACGCTGCGAAGATGATATGCTGACATTGAGCAATGAAATGGACAAGATCTGTGCATATGCCGGCGGCGGTGAGCTGACGAAGGAACATATTGATGCTGTAACCGTTAAGGCGGTATCTGCCCGAATTTACGACTTAGCAAAAGCACTTCTCGCGGAAAGAGGAGAATTGGCGATGTCCATCGTGCAGGAGCTGCTGTACTTGCGCTATCAGCCGACAGTCATTTTGTCCGCACTGAGCGGTGCCTATTTGGATCTGTATATTGCGAAAACTGCCTTGGATGCTGGAAAAGGTCAGGCGGAGATCGCTAAGAATTTTGAATACCGCGGAAGAGATTTCGTTATCCGCAACAGCCTGCGTGATTGCAGAAAATATTCTCCAGAAGTTCTGCGCAGATCCATTGCTTGTCTGGCACAGACCGACCTGCGTATGAAAAGTTCCCGTGCAGACAATGCAGTCTTGCTGGAGCAGGTGGTAGCGCAGCTTCTGATGATCGTGAGAGGATAAGGAGGGGAAAGCATGGCATTTGATTTGATGTATGAAGCCATGAAACAGACCATTGAACAGAAAGAATGGAAAGAGCTGGGTTTTAAATCCGCAGCCCAGAATATTTTATATCTGAAGCAGGAGCCTTATTTCTGGACCGTTGCTTACTATGAGGGCTGGAAAGAACAGGGTCAGGCTGCCGGCACAAAATATGTCCGCATGGATCTGTGCTTGAAATACTGCCACTATGATGAATTGCAGTATTCCATTCTTTATCCTGGTCAGAGCATAAAGTTTTCCAACAAACTTCGTGCAAACAGTAAACAGAAATGCCGTGACCGTCTGTGGTCCCGTCCGTATCTGTTCCCATGGGATGATGAAAAAGAGGATTATAACCATTTAGCGGAAGAAATTCTTCGCACAGCCTGTGCAGAAATGAAAAAAATCATGCAGGAAGCGGAAGAAATGGGCGGTGTGGACGCTTACTTCATTGCCCACCCAGAGCTGAATCCACGTCTGAGTGTACTGGCCTGCATTGATAAAAAAGACTATGCGAAGGCGCAGGAAATTTTGATGAAAGCAGACGCTTCCAAAGAGGTCATCTTGATCAACGCAGGAAGTGAAGAACAGCTGACCCGACTGAAGAAACGCTATCCAAAATCGGCGGAAGGTATCACAACGTTTGGCAGAGATACCCACGATATTTTTGCCGATTATTGTCTTGCAGCACAGCAGGGTCTGGAATGGACAGCAGATTTTGTACTGTACAGTTTGCCTCTGTAAAGGAACACCATGAAACAAATCAACGATTACATTCAATACATTGAGCCGTCACAGGTACCTTTGTCTGCGGCGGTGTACCTGATCAAAGGGGAGCAGAACACCTATGTGTACGATGTGGGCCGTGCGGCAGAAAGTGCGGAGATATTGCAAAATATCGACAACAAGGTCATCGTGCTGTCCCATTATCACGGAGATCATTCCGAGAACATTCATAAGCTGGATTATAAACAGCTGTATGTCGGTGACCTTTGTGCCGATTCCATTGGAAAAGGCCGTGTGGTCCACGACCTGCTGAAACTGAACGACGGCGTGGAACTGGTTATCCGAAACTGTCCATCTGTTCATGTAGGCGGCAGCTTGATTTTGACCGTCAACCAGGAATACTGTCTGCTGGGGGATGTCCATCTGCACCGAGCGACCTTTGACAGCAACACAGCCTGGCAGATGTTGGCGGTGTTGAAACGCATCAAATGCAAATACTTCCTCATCAGTCACGGGGAGGAGCTGATCATTGAGAAAGCAGCTCTGATCCGTCAGTTGGAGGAAGAATATCAATAGAACAGGAGAACGACTTTGATTCGTACCGATAAAACCATCGTCGTAGAAGGAAAGTATGACATCATAAAACTGTCAGCAGTGATTGACGGCGTTGTGATTCCTACCGGCGGCTTTGGTATTTTTAAAGATAAAGAAAAACAAGCTCTGCTCCGTACTTTAGCGGAGAAAACAGGGCTTATCATATTAACGGACTCTGATAACGCAGGTTTCCGGATTCGCCGTTTTATCCACAACATTTGCGGTGGAAAAAATGTGACCGATGCCTATATTCCGGACCTTTATGGCAAGGAAAAGCGAAAGATCAAGGCTTCCAAAGAAGGAAAATTGGGTGTTGAAGGGATTCCTATTGCGATTTTGGAGGAAGCACTGACTCGAGCAGGGGCTGCCTGCACGATCACTGATGAAGCAAAACGTCCGATCACAAAAATGGATTTCTTTGATTTCGGTTTGACCGGCGGAGCAAACTCCAGTGAAAAGCGTGCATTGCTTCTGAAGACACTGAACCTTCCGGAGCATTTGACGACCAATTCTTTGGTCACCATCCTCAATGCGATCTTGAGCTATGAGGATTTCTGCCGTACCTGCGAAGAACTGTTCCATTCAGACGAAAGGAGCTGATGCTGTGGCTTTTACCACACTTTCGTTTTTATTTGTTTTTTTGCCGCTGAGCATCCTACTCTTTTACGCGGTACCTAAGGTTCTGAAGACGCCGGTTCTTCTTTTGGTGTCTTTGGCCTTTTATACTATGATGGACCCGACCAATCTGCTTTTGATGCTGTTGTCCATCACTTACGATTATCTGATGGCCTTTCTGATCCTAAAGGCGAAAAAAGATGTGTCCATGCGCAAGCTGCCCATGATCGCCTGTGTGCTGAAAAATATGGCGCTGATCATTGTCTTTGGTCTGCAGCAGGAGATTTTCCACATCGCGATGCCGTTGGGCTTGTTGGTGTACTCGCTGACTTCCATGGGCTATGTCATCGACGTTTACCGCGGCGATGAACCTTTTGAAAAGAACTGGTTCAACTTCGCGCTGTTCTGTACTTTTTTCGGTAAAATCATGGTAGGACCGATCGTTCAGTACGGTGACATGCGAAATGACATTGTGCATCGTCAGCTATCTCTGACAGCTATTAGTAACGGTCTGGTGCTA
>JAZQXX010000098.1:0-1819 GCA_045633085.1 Negativibacillus sp.
AAATTTGATGTGAAATGGGAAAAAACAGAGCAGCTGTCTGATTTGACAGCTACCCTGAAGACATACGCAGAAATTTTATAAATTATACTTTATTTCGACATCGAAAAATGGTACTATAATAATGTTAAACTAATCGTCATCTTCTTCCGGTCTTGGGAAGTTCAGTTCGCCTTCGATGTTCATGATCAGGTTCATCAGAGAAGCACTCTGCTGAGGATAGGTTTCGTTCAGATAATCTGTGGTCATCTTCACTTCGTTGATGTTCTGGATCTGATCATCTTTGTTGCAAAGACCCTTGGCGATCTGCATTGCTCTTGCTTCGGACAGGCTCATTGCAGCAGATACATAGCCGCTTGCCAGTTCTTCCGGAATAGAGAACATGCTCTGTTCATTTTTCGGATTGCTTGCATACAGAATGCGGAAGCAGCGATAAACAGCTGCCATCAGGTAGCGGGAGATCTCATCGTTGAGCAGATCGCTTTCGCTCTGACCAATCAGATCAAAGACAACGCCCATAGAGTTGGCGATGAGTTTTTTGTTCAATACCGGCATAACATTACCGAAGAACACGGTATCTTTTACAGAATCCGGGTCGGTGATGTTTTCTGCAGTCAGCGCCTGACCTTTGCGGTCTGGAGAAACGCCCAGCAGATAGTCGGTGGAAACGTCATAGAATTTAGAGCAGCGCACAAGGAAATCAAGACCGCATTCGCGGATACCTTTTTCGTAGTGGGACAGCAGTGCCTGAGAGATACCCAGTTCACCGGCAGCCTGTTTCTGGCTGATGCCTTTTTCTTTGCGCAGCAGGGTAATAAGTCGTGGGAAATCGGCGTTCATAGAGGAGCCTCCTGTTCTATTACTCAATCTAACGCTCAAAAAACGTTAGAGATTGCCCTTTTTTGAGGATATTTACGTATCGTAAATTATAGTACAAGGACAACCTAATGTAAAGAGCCTCGCGAAAATTCAGCCGAATCCATGAACAATCTGTCGAAACTTTTAACAAAACGTAAAATAATTACAAGTTTTAATAAAAAGGAAGGGGACATTCACCATGAGATCCTATAAAATTCACTTTATTCGTCACGGTTTCACCAAAGCGAATCTGAACGGTCAGTATATCGGCATCACCGATATGCCTGTTTGCGAAGAAGGTTTTGCGCAGCTGGAAGAGATGCGTTCTTTCAAATATCCAAACATTGAAAAAGTTTACTCCAGCCCACTGGAACGCTGCCTGCAGACTTCCATGTACCTCTTTGATAACGTGGAAGTTATGAGCATTCCTGAACTGCGTGAAATGGATCTGGGTGACTTTGAAGGCAGAACACTGGAAGAAATGAAAGATGATCTGGACTTCAACAACTGGCTCCGTGACAACATGAACAACCCACCGCCAAACGGTGAAAACGGCAAAGATTACATGGAACGTTTGGTTCGCGGTTTGGATAAAGTTGTCCGCAATATGATGGACGAGCAGGTATTTGAAGCAGCTGTTGTTGTCAGCGGTACTGCAATTATGACCATCATGGCTTTGATGGCGTTCCCAAGACGTCCGATGGGCGAATGGAACTGCCCTTGCGGTGCTGGTTTTACTGCGCTGATCACCCCACAGATTTGGCTGCGTGACCGAATCTTCGAAGAATTTGGTGCAGTTCCATATCAGCAGGATGAAACCGATCCATACTGGCTGGAACAGAAAGCCTATGAGAATGGCAGCGATTACGACTACGACGATGATATGGAATAGGAGGTTGACTGCATGAACCTCCGCAAACAAATCAAATACAACGGAAAGCGTTGTTTGTACAACAACTGGGGA
>JAZQXX010000099.1:0-5689 GCA_045633085.1 Negativibacillus sp.
TGGCAGCGCAGAATGAAGACGGTGTGTACCTTGCCAGCGATTTATCTGCTTTGCTGGAATATACTCGTGATATTTGGTATCTTGAAGAGGACAGTATTGCGGTGTTAATGGCAGACTCTATCC
The DNA here is from genome assembly GCA_045633085.1 of Negativibacillus sp. GTDB lineage: Bacteria > Bacillota > Clostridia > Oscillospirales > Ruminococcaceae > Negativibacillus. The sequence continues at coordinate 124 of JAZQXX010000099.1, forward strand.
GTTTTTGGAAAAATGGAGAAGAGATTTTTACGGAAGTCAGTCATGTTGATTGGGATCATTCTGCTGCACAGAAAAACGGCTTCGAGCATTTTATGCTGAAAGAAATTTTTGAGCAGCCAGAAGTTCTGAAAGCGACTCTTGAACATTACGTTGACCTGAAAAATGGCTGCATTCGCCGTAATACGATGCCTTTCAACAAGGAACAGGCCAAACAGTTGAAACGTCTGATGATCGCTGCCTGCGGTACAGCATATCATGCTGCGGTAATGGGACAGCATTTATTGGAGCAAGTGGCAGGTGTTCCTTCTCTGGCGGTGGTTGCCAGTGAGTATCGATACAGCACTATGCTGCCAATGGAAGGCGAGGTCTTTCTGGCTGTGAGTCAGTCAGGAGAAACAGCAGATACTCTTGCGGCACTGACCCATAAAAAAGCTCAGGGTCTTCGCTGTCTTGCGCTGAGCAATGTCATCGGTTCCGCTATTGCCCGCGAAGCAGACCATGTTATGTATACCATGGCAGGACCTGAAATTGCAGTAGCGTCCACAAAGGCGTATTTGACACAGGTTTTGCTGTTTGAGATCCTTGCGCTGGATCTTGCCCACTTACGCGAAGTTATTTCAGATGATGAATTGAAAGACAAACTGAATGAATTGGCCTTACTGCCACAAAAAGTCGAAGCGATCCTGTCCAATCGACCACTGGTAGAAAGCTTTGTGCAAACTCAAAAAGATCGTCGTGACGTATTCTTCATCGGACGCTTGATGGACTACGCTTCTTCGATGGAAGCAGCACTGAAGTTGAAAGAGATCTCTTATCTCCATGCGGAAGCTTATGCAGCCGGTGAGCTGAAACACGGAACACTTGCATTGGTTGATGAGAAATGTCTTGTTGTGGTGACTGCAACACAGAGTTCCGTTCTGGAAAAAACACTGGCAAACATGGAGGAAGTACAGGCAAGAGGTGCAGAGATCCTGCTGATTGGTCCAATGGAACAGCAGCATGACACTTGCACAGTGTGGAACACACCATCCTGCAGCGATTGTGTAGCTCCGATTTTGACAACCGTTTATGCACAGCTTTTTGCGTATGAGATGGCAAAACTTCACGGATGTGATATTGATAAACCGCGCAACTTAGCGAAATCGGTCACTGTCGAGTAGAAAACAGAAGCGTGATTCTTTTTTAGGTATATCAACCACCTTGGAAACATAAAGTAAACTATCTTATGTTACAGGGTGGTTGGAAGCTTATGACAAAGAATCGCAGTGGAGCCTTTGGGAAACTTCGGGGTAAAATAAAAGCAAAGGGTGCAGAAGGTGCTCTGCTTTGCGTCTTTTTAGCAACCTTAGGTGGAATCGGGACCATGTTTCTTTTGATGCTGCTGTTTGCGGCGGCATTGAGCTGTTTCCCGCTGCCGCTGTCTGTCTTTTCTCCGGCAGGACTGTTGATCGGCTGTTTCAGCTCCATGGCGGCAGGTTTTCTCTGTTCCTTGATGAGCAGGGAAAAGGGGTTCTTCTACGGATTACTTTGTGGGCTTCTGCTGTTTGTGATCCTACTGTTGATTGCGGTTCTTGTATGGAAGCAAAAGCTTGGAACATACACATTGGTGAAGTTTTGGGCTATGCTTCTGTCCGGTACCATTGGCGGTATTATTGGGGTCAATCAAAGATAAATTATATGATGGAACAGCAGTCTATCATACAGCAAAATAATAAGAAAAATTTCTGGTTTTCCTATGGACTATTGAAGAAATCTATTGTACAATATAAAGTAGTTTTGCAATAAATCCGCACTTTTTGGCGGTTTCTGATAAAAAGTACAATGCAGATAGAATGTATTCTATCTGTAGTTCAGGAGGAAAACGATGAATAACACAGGCTTTGGAAAGGGAAAAATTCTCGTTCCAAATGTGAAGGATATGACAAGCTGGAGCGTGATTGCCTGCGACCAGTTCTCTTCCCAGCCAGAATATTGGCGTGATGTGGAGGAGCAGGTCAAGAGCAATCCCTCCACATTGAATATGATCATTCCGGACAGCAATCTTTGGCAGTCGGATTTGGATCAGCGTGTCGGTGCACTGTATCGCGCCATGAGAACCTACCTCCGCCGTCATATGTTGGTGGAAGTAGAGGATTATATCTATGTGGAACGTGTGATTCACGATGGTCGTATCCGCAGAGGTATCGTTGGTGTCGTGGATCTGGAAGAATACGATTACCATGAAGATGCAGGAACCAAAGTTCGTGCATCGGAACGTACCACAAATCTGGTTCAGTTCCGCCGTCAGTTCCGTGAAAATGCTCCGCTGGAAGTTTCTCACATCATTCTGCTGATGGATGACAGAGAGGATACCGTAATGTCTTCTCTTCGCGGTCATACTGATGAAATGAAGCCTCTGTATGATTTCGAACTGATGAAAGACGGCGGTTCCATTAAGGGTTGGGCTGTGACTCCGGAACAGTCTGCAGCTATTGATGAAAAATTGGAAGCATTGGCTGATCGCAAGCTCTTCGAAGAAAAATACGGTATGCCTGAAAAGGAAACCATGGTTTACGCTGTTGGTGACGGTAATATGTCTTTGGCAGCGGCAAAAAGCCACTATGAAGCACTGAAAGCTTCCTTGTCTGAAGAAAAAATGAAAAATCATCCAGCGCGTTACGCTCTGTGCGAGCTGGTGAATCTGAACGATGAATCTTTGAAGTTTGAACCAATCAACCGTATTGTCTTTGGCGTTGATACTCAGAATTTTGTTCGTCAGCTGGAAAGAAGCTGCAAAATTTCTTACGAGCCATGCAAAGATGAAAACGGTCAGGAATGTCAGCATGTTGACATGTACCTGCAGGGTGAAGTGAAGCATATGTGGATCCAGAAACCATCTTCCAACATGGTGACCGGTACCATTCAGAACTTTATTGATACTTATGTGCAGGAATTTTCCGGCAAAGTGGACTATGTTCATGGCAGCAGTATCGTGCAGCAGCTGTCTTCCTTGAAAGACAATGTGGGCTTCATCTTCCCGGCAATGGGCAAAGAGGTGCTCTTTGAAACCATTCTGGTCGATAACATTCTTCCAAGAAAAACCTTCTCCATGGGTAAAGCGGAAGACAAACGCTTCTATCTGGAATGTCGTAAAATCACAAAATAGTTCAAAAAGCTCCATTGCAAGATGGAGCTTTTTTTATTGGAAAGAAAATTTCGTTTACTTCGCAGCTGTTTGCTGTTATAATGGCGGTAGAATATGAATCATGCAGAATTTCTCTGCTGTTTAATAGGAGGAAACGAAATGCCAGCACTGTTTTTATGGTATCCAAATTGCAGCACCTGCAAAAAAGCGAAGGCTTGGCTGGATGCAAATGGAATTGAATATACTGCACGTCACATTGCCGAAGAGGAAGCAACTCGCGAAGAGCTGACCGAATGGATCAGCCGCAGCGGTTTGGAAATTAAAAAATTCTACAATACCAGCGGTCAGCTGTATCGTTTGATGGAGCTGAAGGATAAATTGCCGCTCTTTACCGATGAAGAGAAGATCGGTTTGCTGGCAACAGACGGAATGCTGGTAAAACGTCCTCTTCTGATCACCGAAGATAAAGTTCTGGTGGGTTTCAAAGAGGCTGAGTGGGAAGCGCTGAAATAAATACGATAGCAAAAGAAAAAGGACTCGAAAGAGTCCTTTTTCTTTTGCTTTATGAATAAAAGATGGATAAGATACGAAAAATCCATTTGGAATATTTGCACAGTGTAAATAAATTGTGAATCCGGCAAAAAACTATTGACAGGGGAAGAAGTTCGTGGTAAATTATGTTTAGCACTTGAGGTTATCGAGTGCTAAAGAGAAAGAAGAGGTGATAGCAAATGGAATTGGACAGCAGAAAGCAAAAGATTCTCAAGGCTATCATTGAAGAATACACAGCAACCGGTGAGCCGGTCGGCTCCAAACGAATCACTACTCTGTTGGACATCACCGTATCTCCAGCAACAGTGAGAAACGATATGGCACATCTATTCGATATGGGTATGCTGGAACAGCCTCATACATCCGCAGGTCGTGTTCCTTCCCATTTGGGATACCGCTACTATCTGGATCATCTTTTGGAACCTCCGGAGCTGACAACACTGGAACAGGCAAGGATCCAGGCGATGTTCAACGTTGCCAATCCTGACCCTGACCGACTGCTGGAAGACGCTGCACAGGCTTTAGCCAATGTTACACACTGTGCTTCCGTGTTTTCCACCAGCACACCGCAGAATGTCTGCGTACGACGCATTGAACTGATCCCGGCAGCAGAAAAGACCGTTATCATTATGGTCATTGCATCCAATGGTGTTATCAAAAACAAAGTTTGCAGAATGCCGTTTGAAGTCAATTCTGCCATGTGTCAGTTCTTCACCAACTTTGCCAATGAGCGACTGGCAGGACGAAGCCTCAACGACATCGCCAGCCACTTCGCAAGCTCCGTTTCCTTCGGTGCGGAAGATTACTCCGCAGCTTTCAATACACTCCTCAGTGCGATCTACGAGCTGTGCAGAGAGATCAGCAACGGCCACTTCTATACGAAAGGTCACACCAATCTTCTGCATTATGAGGAGCTGAAAGAAGCTGCAGGTGACCTGCTGATCTTCCTTGATAATCACAAGGAAGTGCAGAACTTGCTTCCAAAGCAGGGAGCAGATGTGCAGGTCATTGTCGGTAAGGAAAACAGCCGACAGGAGCTGAGCGAGTCCTCAGTGGTGATCACCAAGTACCGCATCGGCCGCGAACGCTGCGGCACCATCGGTATCATCGGTCCGGTCCGTATGGACTACGCCCGACTGATCCCAAGAATGCAGTGCTTTGCTAATTTGTTGAGCGAACTGCTCTCCGAAAGTATGGAGAACAGATTAGACTGATAGACTATTACACAACGAAAGAGGTAATGTAAGTGCCTGAGAACAAAAATCAAGCCGCAGAACAGGAAGAAGTTCTGGAAGAAACTGCAGCAGAAGAAACCTGCGAAAAAGCAGAAGCTTCTGAAGCAGATCAGCTGAAAGAACAGCTTGCTGCTCTGAACGACAAGTATGTTCGCATGCTGGCGGAATATGATAACTTCCGTAAGCGTTCCCAGAAAGAAAAGGATGCCATCTACCCAAGAGCAACCGCAGATGCTGTGGAGAAATTCCTGCCGATCATCGATAACTTTGAACGTGCAATGAGTGCTCCATGTGCAGATGAGACCTTCAAAAAAGGTATGGATATGATCTTCCAGTCCTTTATGAACACTCTCAGCGGTCTGAACGTGGAAATGATCGGTGAAGCGGGCGAAACCTTCGATCCAAACCTGCACAACGCAGTAATGCACATCGAAGACGAACAGTACGGCGACAATGAAATCGTTCAGGTACTGCAGAAAGGCTACCGCATCGGTGACCGTGTCGTAAGATACGCAATGGTGCAGGTTGCAAACTAATTTAGTAACAAATTAAATTTCTATATTGATTTCCTTTACTTGGAGGTAAAAATTATGAGCAAAATCATTGGTATTGACCTTGGTACTACCAACTCCTGCGTAGCTGTTATGGAAGGCGG
>JAZQXX010000100.1:0-1919 GCA_045633085.1 Negativibacillus sp.
ATAACCTCCTTTGTCTCACGACCTTCATCAAATAAAGGCTTTTTCAAGTCTATCCTATCACATTTTGGCAGGATTGCAATGACTTCACAAAAAATTAACGAATAAAAAAAGCAGCCACCCATTCGGATGGCTGCTTGAAAAAGTGCAAAATAGAAATTATTTCAGTTCTACGGTTGCGCCAGCTTCTTCCAGCTGTTTTTTCATTTCTTCAGCGTCTGCTTTGGAAACTGCTTCTTTAACAGTTTTTGGAGCTTCGTCTACCAGAGCTTTAGCTTCTTTCAGGCCCAGACCGGTCATTTCTTTAACCAGTTTGATAACGCCCATTTTGGAAGCGCCGCCGGAAGTCAGTACTACGTCGAATTCGGTTTTTTCTTCAACTACTGGAGCAGCTGGGCCAGCCATAACTGCAACAGGAGCAGCAGCGGTAACGCCGAATTCTTCTTCGATTGCTTTAACGAGTTCGTTCAGTTCGAGAACGGTCAGGGTTTTAACTTCTTCTACGATGTTCAGGATTTTTTCAGAAGCCATGATAATACCTCCATAGATATTTTTTAAATTAAAATGGGTTCGGCTCGATAGCCGAGAAACTCAGGGTCAAAGAGCGGCTGATTATTCAGCAGCAGCTTCTTCTGCAGGAGCAGCAGCTTCTTCAGCTGGAGCTTCCATTTTTTCAGCGATTGCGTTAATAGCGCAAGCCAGACCTCTGAGGTTACCGGTGAGGGCGCTAAGCAGCATGGACAGCAGGCCTTCACGGTTAGGCAGTTTAGCGAGTTCTTCAACTTCTGCCTGGGACAGCACTTTACCGTCGCAGAAACCAGCTTTAACGGAGAAAGCACCTTTGGAATCTTCTGCGTATTTGCAGAGGATACGAGCTGCAGCAACTGGATCATTTTCAGATACTGCCAGTGCAGTGGTGTTTTCCAGAACGGAGGACATACCTTCGTAAGCGGAATCTTTCAGTGCGAGACGGAGCATGGTGTTCTTAACAACACGGTATTCTACGCCAGCTTCACGCATTTCTTTACGGAGCTTGGTATCAGCTTCTACGGAGATACCTTTGTAGTCTACCAGTACGCCAGCTACAGAGTTATTTACTTTCTCTTTGAGCTCAGCAACGTACTGCTGTTTCTGAAGCAAAACTTTTTCGTTTGGCAAATCAATTCACCTCCTGAAGTTTTTGTTCAGGTGCAAAATAAAGAAAATCGCCCTTTCCAGTAAGGAAAGAGCGAATGAATTCATCGTAATGCCTTGTGGCAATCAACTTCATCACTATTTCCTCGGCAGGCAGCTTCCATCGGAAGCAATTCAGCAAATGCACCTGCTGTCTATGGAATTTATGACAGCTTCATCATTATAATGCAGACAAGCCGCTTTGTCAAGCGATTTTTTTGAAAAAATCCGCATTTTATAGCCATTTTCTTCGATTTGTGCTAAAATGAATAATAGACAAAGTTTATGGGTGAGTATTTGTGCAGTTTGCATGGAGAAATAGGAGGTGCTTTCGTTGAAGCGGAAGGAACTGGGCCGTTATCATTGGAAAAATATTTTGGAACGACGAGATTTCCACTGCTGTTGGGAACAAAACGGTCAGAAAGGTGAGGCTGCTTTGATTCATATTATGAAAGCAGCAAAGACCGGGATTGGTCAATTCCGTGGAGAACCCGTGGTGATTTATCAAGATGACTACCACTGGCTGCAGGTTGCGATGGAGGATTCTCATTGGTGGCTGACGGCAATGGTGGATGCGCAGGGAAACATCACACAATATTACTTTGATATTACTCTGGAGAATCAGCTTCTGCAGAGCCGCGACAGCTGGTTTACAGATATTTATCTTGATGTTGTCATGATGCCTGACGGACGCCTTGACTTGTTGGATGAAGATGAACTGGATGCTGCCTTGGAAAGCGGTGATATCA
>JAZQXX010000101.1:0-4180 GCA_045633085.1 Negativibacillus sp.
TGCGAGTTCGTGGAGAACACAAGCCTGTCCATCGAGCTGGAGGAAGCAGACATTCCGGTGTCCGAAAGCGTGGAAAGCGCCTGCGACATTCTGGGTCTGGACCCGCTGTACTGTGCCAACGAAGGCAAGCTGCTGGCAGTCGTTGCTCCGGAAAAAGCCGAGGAGGCTCTGCGTATCCTGCGCAGCTTCCCGGAAGGAGAAAACGCCGCTGTCATCGGCGAAGTGACCGAAGCTCATCCGGGCAAGGTCATCGTGCGCACCGCCTTTGGCGGCAGCCGCATCGCGAGCAAGCTGGCAGGCGCTCAGCTGCCGCGTATCTGTTAGAAAGCGCCAAAGAAACCCGTTACTATTAAGTCACAGACTTTTAAAAATATGACTGCGAGGTGGAATAATGCAAATGCAAGAGTACAAACGCATCGATATTACCAAGGATGAAGTCATCGCTGTAGCTGAACGCCAGAGAGCAGCAGGCATTCCTCTGACTATGATCCACGGTCACATCGACGAAAATGGCAAACCTGTTGTTTCCTACGAATACGAAGTAGGCGCAGGTATCGAATCCTACACCGTTGAAGGTGAATGGAGTCTGCCATCCATCGTAAGCATCTACGATCTGGGTGCTGAATGGGCAGAACGCGAGATCATGGAATTGATGGCCATCGTTTTCGAAGGTCTGGATACTTCCAAACGTCTGTTCCTGCCTGAAAACATGATCAACGAACAGGGCCACATCATCGTGACCCCAATGGAAGAGCTGATCAATGAAAGAAATAAGAAGGAGGAGAAATAAATGAGCTATGTAGTTCCTATCGGCCCGTACCATCCGGCGCTGGAAGAACCGGTTCATGCCCGCCTGTACACTGACGGCGAGCTGATCACCGACGCGGAAGTATTCATCGGTTACAACCACCGCGGTATTGAAAAACTGGCACAGCAGAAAAACTTCGTTCAGACTCTGGTTCTGGTAGAACGTGTCTGCGGTATCTGCTCCCACTCCCATGCTCTGGGCTATGCAATGGCTCTGGAGCACATTCAGAAGATGGAAGTGCCAAAACGCGGTCAGTACATCCGCGTAATCATGTCTGAGCTGGAGCGTCTGCACTCCCACTACCTGTGGCTGGGTATCGCTCTGCACCTCATCGGCCATGACAGCCTCTTCATGCACTGCTGGAACGACCGTGAAATGATCATGGATATTCTGGAAGAGATCTCCGGTAACCGTGTAAACTACGGTATGGTTGCGATCGGCGGCAGCCGTCGTGACATCAACGACGACACCCGCAAACGCGTACTGGAAATGCTGAACAAAGTAGAAGCTTCCATGCTCCGCCTGAAAGATATCCTGCTCAACGACAAAACCGTTGCTCTGCGTACTCAGGGTGTAGGCGTTCTGCCAACCGAAGACGCAATCCGTATCGGTGCGATCGGTCCTCACGCAAGAGCATCCAACATGGCAGTTGACGTTCGTAAAGACGCTCCATACTGCTGCTACGAAGATTTCGAATTCGACAAAGTTGTTTACCACAGCTGCGACGTATTCTCCCGTGTGGTTATCCGCGTTCTGGAGAACTTCGAATCCATCAAAATCATCCGTCAGGCTCTGGATCTGCTGCCAGCAGGCCAAATCAACCTGGGTATGAAAATTCCAAAAATCCAGCCAGGCGAGTACATGGTTCGTCACGAAGCTCCTCGTGGCCAGCTGCTGTACAAAGTTGTTACCGACGGTACCGAATTCAACAAACGTCTGTCCCTGCACGTTCCTACCTTCAAAAATGCTCCGACCATCCCAACCATGCTCCGCGGCAACTCCGTTGCTGACGCAGGTCTGATCATTGCAAGTATCGACCCATGCTTCTCCTGCATGGATAGATAAGGAGAGTTCATCATGCATGAACTTGCCATCACCGAGGGCATCATTCAGGCTGCTGTTCCGGAAGCATTGAAACACGGCGCAAAACGCGTTCTGGAGATTCGTCTGAAAATCGGCGAACTGTCCGGCGTTATTCCGGAGTGCATCCAGTATTACTTCGACATCGCCAGCAAAGGCACCATTGCAGAAAATGCCAAGCTGGTGGTGGAACGAGTACCTGTCAGCATCCGCTGCCTGGACTGCGGCTATGAAGGCCCTATCGACCGACGGAAGATCCGCTGCAGTCAGTGCGACAGTATCAACTTTAAACTGATCGGCGGCAAAGAATACTTTGTCGAAAGTCTGGAGGTAGAATAAATTGGAAATTAAAATCGTAAAACAGATCATGGAATGGAACGAGGACGTGAGCAATGCGGTAAAAGCAGAGCTCAGCGATAAAAAAGTTTGCCTCATCAACGTGATGGGTTCCCCGGGCGCAGGCAAAACCAGCCTCATCACTTCCATCATCAACTCTCTGCGCAACGAATACAAGATCGGTGTCATCGAAGGTGACGTTGCCGGTCAGATCGATGCAGATGCCATCGACAAAATGGGCATTCCAGTCGTTCAGCTGCAGACCGACGGTGCCTGCCACATCGAAGCAATGAGCATCCAGCACATGCTTCCGATGTTCGACCTGGATCAGATCGATGTTCTCTTCGTAGAAAACATCGGCAATCTGGTTTGTCCTGCCGAATTCAACATCGGTGAGGACTTCCGCGTGGCTATCCTCAGCGTTCCGGAAGGTGACGACAAGGTGGAAAAATACCCACTGATGTTCGCTACCACCGATGCGCTGGTCATGAACAAATACGACATGAAGCCATACTTCGAGTTTGACGACGCCCGTGTAGAACGCAACACCACCGACATCAACCCAAATGCCAAAGTGTTCCGCGTTTCCAACCGTACCGGTGACGGCGTTGAAGAATTCATGGGCTGGCTCCGTGAAAAGATCAACGCGAAGATCTCTCAGTAATTGTTTCATGAAATAAACATAAGAGGTGATATTTTGAAAAAGACAACTCTGTCAGCCGTTGCATCTACCTGGCTGGTGGGCTACCTGTTCTGGCTGCTCATCACCGGTCAGATCGTAGCGCTGGTAAAAGGACAGGCTTCCATGCAGGTTCTGGGTGCAGGCGTTCTCGTATGTCTGCTGGTTGCCCTCTTCAGCGCACGTTTCTTCGTGCATAAAAAAGCCTTCTGGCTGCTGAACCCTGCAAAACTGCTGAACTTCGTATGCTACTGCCTCATCATCTTCCCAATTGAGCTGGCAAAAGCAAACATCGCGATGCTGAAATACGCGTTCAGCCCAAGCAAAGTCAACCCTGGTATCGTAAAAGTTCCGGTTGATCTCAATTCCGAATACGCACAGGCTATGCTGGCAAACTCCATCACCCTGACCCCTGGTACCATCACCATGGACATGGTTGAGGAAAAAGGCAAGCTCTACTACTACATCCACTGGATCGATGTAGCGGAAACCGATGCTGCAAAAGCAGGCGACGCTATCAAAGGTACCATGGAAAATTGGATCAGGAGGATTTGGTAATGACTGAACTTCTTTTCTTTGCCATCTGCTTTGTCGTTCTGGCTCTGTGCCTGCTGTACCGTGTATGCAAAGGTCCAAGCGTTGTTGACCGCGCCATCAGCGCAGACTGCGTGGATATCCTGGCAGACATGGCGCTGATCCTCTTCGCGCTGTACAGCGGCCGCGGCATCTATCTGGACATTGCTCTGGTAACCGCGATCCTCGGCTTCATCGGTTCCACACTGGTGGGCAGATATCTGGAGGGTAAACTGTAATGAAAATTGTAATTGACATTCTGATCGTACTGAGCCTGTTCTTCGCATTCTCCGGCGTAGTTGGTATGCTCCGCATGCCTGACGCTTTCTGCAGAATGCAGGTGAGCACCAACATCACCACCTTCGGTGTGCTGGGTGTTATCATCGGCGGTATCCTGTACTCCATCTTCATGCTGGGCAACAGCGAAATGGCTGTAAAACTGGCGGTTCTGGGCGTGTTCTACATCATCACCAACCCAATCGCTTCCCATGCTCTGGCAAAAGGTGCTTACTGGCACGGCGTAAGACCGGAAAAAGAAATGGCTTGCGACAAATATGGGGAGGATCTGGAATAATGACTGCTCTCTTTTCTCTTAACACACTGGTACTTCTCGGCATCGTAGCAGCTGCTTTCATCGCTGTGAAACTGGACAACATCCTGTCTTCCGTTCTGGCGCTGGGTGCTGGAGGTGCTCTGGTATCTCT
>JAZQXX010000102.1:0-4055 GCA_045633085.1 Negativibacillus sp.
AACACCGCTAAAGCTCATGCAGAAACTGTCCTGACTTACGGTACCGATCCTTCCTGCGATTATTGGGTAAGTGATATTCAGAAAGAAGAAATCGGTTTTTCCTTCACCATCCATGGCAAGGATGGCTACGAAAAACAGCTGAGAATTTCCATGGCTGGCCGCTTCAATGTAGAAAACGCACTGGCTGCATTCTGTGCGGCAAAAGCGCTGAATGTGGACGAACAGAGCATCGAAGAAGGTCTGTTCACCAGCGAAGTAAAAGGTCGCATGAACCTCTTTGAAAAAGACGGCGTTACCGTTATCGTTGACTACGCACACAACTATCTCAGCTTCTCCAAGCTGTATGAATCTCTGAAACTGGACTATCCGGGCAGACGTATCGTCGTTGTTGTAGGTGCTCCGGGCGGAAAGAACTTCCACCGCCGCAGAGAGATCGCTCAGCTGTCCGGTCAGTATGCAGACTACATGATTTTGACTGCGGAAGATCCTGGCTTTGAAGAAGTTGCTGGCATTTGTAAAGACATCGCTTCCTATCTGGAACCATACGGTACTCCATACGAAATCATTGAGGATCGTACTGCTGCCGTAGAAAAATCCATTCTTCAGGCCCAGAAAGGCGATGTGATCATCCTTGCAGCAAAAGGTGAGGAAGTTTACCAGAAGGTTCGCGGTGGCTTCGAGCCATACGAGTCTGATTTGGCCATTGCACAGCGCTGCATGAATACAAAGTAAGGAAGAGGTGCAGAAATGCCGATTCTTGATAAAAACAATGCCGCTAAGGTAGCGGAATATACCCGATACATGGAAACAAGCCCATGGGCCAATGCAACACAGGACCTTGCGTGGAGCAAAGTCAAAGCAGAATGGGCAGATGAGCAGGTCTATGTGGAACGCGACGGTAAGATCGTTGCAGCTATGTCCCTGCTGATCCGCAAAGTGTTCGGCAAAGCGTCCATGATTTATGCGACCCGTGGCCCGATCTGTGATTTTGCAGATACTGAGCTGGTGCAGGAACTGGTGAAAGAAGTGGATGCAGTTGCGAAAAAGCATCATGCGTTCATGTTCCGTATGGACCCGGAACTTCCACGAAACAAAGAGCTGGAAGATACCTATGCAAAACTGGGCTATTTGGTACGTAACGAACAGTGCGATAAATTCGAACTGATCCAGCCACGTTACAACATGATCCTCAACATCGGCGGTTTGAGCTGGGAAGAACTGATGACTCACTTCAGCGAAAAGACCCGTTACAACATCCGCCTGTCCAAACGCAAAGGCGTTACCGTACGCTGGAGCCGTGACGCTGCTGATCTGAAAACTTTCTATGAGCTGTATAAGATCACTGCTGTCCGCGATAAGATCGGTTACCGCCCATATGAATACTTCGAGCGTATGCTCAATGCCTACAAACCGGAACAGTGCCGCGTTTACATTGCAGAGCATGAAGGAGAAGCTCTCTCCGGTGCGATCTGTATCCATTACGGCAAAAAGACATGGTACATCTACGGCGCAAGCTCCAACGAGAAGCGTAACCTGATGCCAAACTATGCAATGCAGGCTGACATGATTCAGTGGGGTCTGGAAAACGGTTCTGAAATTTACGATTTCGGCGGCGTATTCATTTTGGAAAAGACCAACGGTCTGTTCAAATTTAAAGAAGGTTTCTGCCGTCAGGAAGGCGCTACCGAATTCATTGGTGAGTTCGATAAAGTGTACAATCGTTTCTTCTACACCGGCTTCAACAAGGTCATCCCACAGATCCAGCGTCTGCGCGGTAAGACCACCAAAGCCAAAGAGCAGAAAATCGAAGCGGAACAGCGCCGCCTCAAAGAGGAAGCTGACCGTGAACGTGCAGAAGCTCAGGCAAAACAATAAGTACAAAAAAGCACCCGCTTGGGTGCTTTTCTTTTGCGCTGTTTTGGTCTATAATGAAGAAAAAACCTTTGAGGAGGAATTACCATGAGCATTACTGTTACATCTTTCGGCAAATTGTCTGACGGCAGAGAAGCCGTTCTCTATACCATCACCAACGCAAACGGAGCAAGCGTCAGCATCACCAACTACGGTGCGGCTGTGATGTCCCTGAAAGTTCCGGGCAAAGACGGAACTCTGGTGGATGTTGCATTGGGCAGCGTGGATGCTGCAGCACAGGAAGCACAGACTGCTTGTCTTGGTTCTGTACCTGGCCGTCATGCAAACCGTATTGGTAAGGGTCAGTTCACCCTCAACGGCAAAGACTACCAGCTGTTCCTCAACAACGGTGAGAACCACCTCCACGGCGGTAAAGAAGGCTTCGACAAGAAACTGTGGAGCCATTCCGTGCAGGAAGATAAAGTTGTATTCTCCCGCTTGAGCCCAGACGGCGAAGAAGGTTACCCTGGCAACCTGCTGGCAAAAGTAGCGTATTCCTTCGATGATGACAATCAGCTGCTCATCGAATATCACGCACTCTGTGATGAAGATACTGTCATCAATCTGACCAACCACGCTTATTTCAACCTCAGCGGTCACGACAGCGGCTGCATCTGCGAACAGGAGCTGAAACTGTACAGCGAACAGTTTACCGAAAACGATACCGGTTGCTTGACTACCGGTAAAATCCTTGATGTTGCCGGCACTGCACTGGACTTCCGTGACTGGAAAGCTCTCGGTAAAGAAATCGAATCCGATGACATCAACGTACAGAATGTCAGCGGTTACGACCATAACTTTATTCTGGCACAGGACGGCGAGTTCAGCCTCTGCGCAGAAGCATGGTCTCCTAAAACCGACATCCACATGGCAGTTTACACCACTCAGCCTGGCGTGCAGCTGTACACCGCAAACTTCCTCCATGAAGGCGGCGTAAAAGGCAAAGACGGCGCAGTTTACGGTCGTTTCCACGGTTTCTGTCTGGAAACCCAGCATTGGCCAAACGCAACTTCCTATGAGCACTTCCCAACTGCTGTGCTTCGTGCAGGTGAACTCTACGAACACGTAACTGCTTATGCATTCTCCATCGGCAAATAAAGAATCCAAGACCCCGCTTATGCGGGGTCTTTTTATGTTGTCAGCAGATGTTTCAGATAGTTGGGGTAGTTGACGCCAAGCAAACGTAGGAAAATGGAGTACAGCAGTAGCAACAGGCTGATACAGAAAGAAAAAGCAAGCAAGGGAAGGATCTCTTGTGCAAGCAGCCATGCGAACAGCATTTTTGAAATAAACAAAGCTGTCAATGATGAAATCAGCGGGATACCGATCCAGTTGTGGAAGCGGAACTGTAAACCGATGTATCGCTTGACCCAAATCAAAGAAACAAGAACACCAAAGGCAGAAGACGTCAGTTCACCAATGAGGAAACCCAGCATTCCCAGCTTCCAAACAGCGCCGAAGAGTATCGTCAGCAGTACGCCAAAGGCAGTGGATACAACCGCAAGGATGGAGGAATGCTTTTGCTGTCCGATTCCTTCCAGGACGCTTTCGCAGACGATGTAATAAAAGCTGAGGAAGGTATTGAATGCCAGTGGTAGCAAATAGTTGGTGGCAGCTTTGTTGCGGTAGAGCAGCTCAGCAAGGAAATCTCCGAAGCCTGCGAGAATACACAGGGCAGGAATTCCAAACAAGCCAACCACATGGAGTCCTTTGGCGGTTTTACGGCGCAGGTCCTGTGTTCTGTTTCGCGCATGAGCTGCCGTAAATCGGGGAGTCAGCACAGTGATCATCGGGTTCAGTACCGCAGAGGGAAGCATCAGCATGGGGAGCGTCATACCGGACAGCACACCAAATTGTTCCATGGCTTCTTCCAAACTGCAGCCTGATAAAACCAAGGTTCGAGGAATCAAAATGGTGTTGGCGGAATGGAGCACCCGGCTGATGAGTGTGGAAATAGAAACAGGCAAAGCCATGTTGGCAATGTCTTTCAGAACGGTACAGGAAGGAATATCGTCCTTTCCTTTCAGTTTGGGGACTTGGATGCGATAGCAAACAGTCAGAAAAGCAGCGGAAACGACCTCGCTGATGACCATACCCACAACGATCAGTGCTGCGGAAGAGGGAATGTCCAAAGACGGAAAAGC
>JAZQXX010000103.1:0-3242 GCA_045633085.1 Negativibacillus sp.
CGGCGCAAGACCGCTGAAACGCTTCCTGCAGAGCCATGTGGAAACCATGCTGGGCAGAAAGATCATTGCTGACGAAATTGCTCCGGACAGCACTGTGGTACTGGACAGCGACGGTGAAGAGCTGTTGTTCCGATAAAATCAAAAATCCCTCCGCAACTGCGGAGGGATTTTATATTCTTATGGATTATTTCTGAAACAGTTTCGCAACAGCATCAACATCAACGCCATTGTCTTTTTCGAAGCGTTCATCGCGCAGGAAAGCAGAGAACTGGCTGTCCAGCAAGATGGTTTTGCCGTTTGGAATGTTGGAGAGATACATTCTTGGAGCATCACCAACAGTGCAGATAATAACCGCACTGTCTACTGGGACTTTGTACTGCTTATTTTTTGCCAGTACGCGGCGGAAGACTGCCAGCTTGGAATCCATTTCATCAAATGGGTTCTTGAAGAGCAGTTTGGTTTTGCTCTTTTCGTCGCTGAATGCCCAAGTATCCTGTTTGCCATCACCCCAGAAAGCACCGGCGCCCTGAATGGACTGAACAAAAAGTACACCGAAGTAACCAATGAGCACATGGTCGAAGTGAACATTTTCCTGTTCGTCGCCGATGGATACATCGGACAGAACGGTCATTCCGCGAGGAGAAGCGTGGCGTTTCAGAGTTTTATTGACAAAGTGTTTACCGTATTCACCTTTGCTGAAAAAGGAATTGCGATACAGGTAAAATGCGAGGGAAAGTAGGATACATGTGATAAAAATTCCTGCAAAAATCCATACGATAGGGTTATTCATAATACATCTCCTTTGATTCTTAGTGACCTTCTCAGTATAACATAAAAGAATAAAATAGGAAGTAAAATTGTAAATTTTTTCGGAAAAGAGGGGTTTTCTGCCGCTTTTGACAGGACTTTTCTTGACAGATAGGGGAAAATCACTATAATTTTCATAGGAAGGTGTCTGTGGACACTGGGCTTTAATTTGAAAAAAAGGAAGTTTATCATGAAACATATGCTCGCGCTGCTTTTGAGCATTCTTATGCTGATAGCGCTGTGTTCCTGCAATTCTTCTGAACAGAAAGCAGAATTGCCGCAGGACAATACTGAAAATCAGGCTGAAGCTCCTGTTATTACCAAAGCTGAGCCGAAAACAGCATTAAAAGAAATCTATGCACAGCTGGACCGCAGCACCGGTCTGGTCGATGCAAACGATGATATCGTAAGCGATGTAATGGGCTTTGATTTGGAAACCATTGAGGAGTACCATATCCGCTACATGGAAACCGATTTCGGTGCATCCGATGTTTATATCATCAAGCCGATCGACGGTGAACTTGAAACCGTGCGAGAAGCAATGAAGACTTGGCAGGAGAGTCGAATCCGTTCCTTCTCCGGCTATGATATCTATAACTCCACTGAGATTTCCGAAAATGCGGTGATTTTCACCCGTGGAGAATATTTGATCATGCTGATGCTGGAAGATAACGATACAGCTCGCGGCATCATCGAAACCTATATTCCGGAGGAATTGAATCTGGAGAACTAGGGGCTCACAGGCCCGCGGGTCATGCCGGCGGACTTTTTCTTTGTGTAATGAAGAAAAGGCTGGGAAAAATAAAACGAACAACAGCAAATGAGGTGGCAAATATGGAGAAAACATCCTCCCGTGTATACGGATTGGACCTGCTGCGCGGCGCAGCTATTTTACTGATGGTAGTATATCACGGTTTATTTAGCTTGGTGTATATTTTTGGAGTGGATTTGGCTTGGTTCCGCGATCCGATTTTTAATAATTTAGGTGCACCGCTGATCGGCGGTACCTTTACGCTGATTTCCGGTATTTCCAGTCGCTACTCCCGTTCCAGCTGGAAAAGAGGTCTAAAAGTCTTAGGCTGGGGACTTGTGATGACAGCAGTGACTGCTATCGCAGTACCGGATTTGATCATTCAGTTTGGTATTCTCCACTTGATGGGCAGCTGCATGATTTTGATCGCTTTGCTGAAACCGCTGTTGGATAAGCTTCCAAGAGGAATCGGTGCAGCGGGATCTGCGTTGCTTTTCGGACTGACCTACAATCTTCCTCATGGTGGTTGGTTGGGGATCAAAGGCTTGTTTGCACTTCAAATCACCACAGAAAATCCGTATTTGTTCCCATTGGGTCTGCTGACACCGGGTTTCTATTCTTCCGACTATTATCCGATCATTCCATGGTTCTTCCTGTTCATTTGTGGCTATTATTTGGGCAGCTGGGTCAAAGAAGGTAAAGCTCCGCAGTGGCTCTATCCATCCCGTATGCCGTGGTTAGAGTTTATCGGCAGACATACCCTTTGGGTCTATGTGCTACATCAGCCGATATTGATCGCAGTTTTCTGGTTGCTTTTCCATTTGTTTTAGTATTTGACCCTGAAAATTCCACAAAAAGTGATACCCTCAGAAAAAAACCTTTATGCAATACAAGGGAATTGCGAAAAGGCACTGGAATACAGGAAAAAAGAGAAGTATAATTATTTTTTGGAAAGAATGTAATCTTATATTGGAACGCTGACAAAGAAGGAGCGAATTACATTGATTAGAGAAGATTTGAGAAATATTGCGATCATCGCCCACGTTGACCACGGTAAAACCACTCTGGTTGACCAGATGCTGAAACAGAGCGGTACCTTCCGTGAAAACCAGGCAGTACAGGAGCGTGTTATGGACTCCGGTGACCTGGAAAAAGAACGTGGCATCACCATTTTGGCTAAAAACACCGCAATCACCTATAACGGTGTAAAAATCAACATCATCGACACCCCAGGCCATGCTGACTTCGGCGGCGAAGTTGAACGTATTCTGAAAATGGTAAACGGCGTTATCCTGCTGGTTGACTCCTTCGAGGGTCCAATGCCACAGACCCGTTTCGTTCTGCAGAAAGCACTGGAACTTGGTCACAAAGTTATCATCGTTGTTAATAAAACCGACCGTCCTGACGCAAGAAACGAAGAAGTTCGTGAAGAAGTTTACGATCTGCTCTTCGATCTGGATGCAACCGAAGAACAGCTGGAATCCAAAATCCTGTACTGCTCCGGTAAAGAAGGCACCGCTTCCCTGGAACCAGGCGTAAGAGGTGAAAATTTGAACGTTCTGTTCGACACCATCCTCTCTGAAGTACCAGCACCAGAAGGTGACATCGATGGTCCATTCCAGTACCTGGTTTCTTCCATCGACTACAACGAGTATGTTGGCCGGATTGCTATCGGTCAGATCGC
>JAZQXX010000104.1:0-4946 GCA_045633085.1 Negativibacillus sp.
AACTGCAAAGCGCAGGTTGACTACGACTACGTAACCGCTCTGGAATACGGTCTGCCACCAACAGGTGGTCTGGGCTTCGGTGTTGACCGTCTGGTAATGCTGCTGACCGACAGCGCATCCATCCGTGACGTTCTGCTCTTCCCTACTATGAAGCCAATTGACTAATTTAGTCACATATCATCACAAAATGAAAGGACTGCACTAAGTGCAGTCCTTTTTTATACAAAAAATCCCTCCGGGGTGAGCCGGAGGGAAGAGAAGTGATTTATTTGTAAAGAGGACCGTAGGTCTGACAAGCACGGTAGTCCTGGCCTTCTTTATCCATGCCGAATGCATTCCAGCAAGCTGGACGGAAGATTTTTTCTTCCGGTACATTGTGCAGGCAAACAGGGATACGAAGTATAGAACAGAGAGTGATCACGTCAGCACCGATGTGTCCGTAGCTGATGGCACCGTGGTTTGCACCCCAGTTGTTCATCACATCGTAAGCGGTTTTGAATGGACTGCCGTCTTTGCCGTCACAGCGTGGAGTGAACCAAGTACATGGCCATGTTGGGTCAGTGCGGTACAGCAGGGTATGGCTTACGTCATCCGGCAGCTGAACGGTCCAGCCTTCTGCGATCTGCATGACAGGGCCAAGGCCTTTGATGAGGTTCAAACGAATCATGGTAACAGGCATTTCAGCACGGGTGGTGAAGCTGGAAGAGAAACCGCCGCCGCGGAAGTAGCCGTTGTCGGCAGCAGGCCAGGTAGTTGCAGTGGTCATAGCTTCAATATCATTGGAGTTAACTTCCCACCATTTTTTCATGATGTGCTGACCGTTTTCGTCCACGCATTCACCGCAGGCATCCAAAGCGGTAGCACCGGAATTGATCAGATGGATAAAGCCGCCGTTTTCAGCTGCTTTGCCTTCCAGTTTATAACCGGATGCTTTTTCACAAGCTTCAGGAGACCAGTAAGTACGTACGTCGGAGAACATCTGCGCACGGTTAGTCAGCAATTTCATAAACAACATGCTGACGCCGTTGAGGACATCGTTTTCGGTTGCGAGAATATAAGGCTCACGGGCACCGTCGTGGTCGAAGGTGGAATTGAGCAGTGCTTCCGGGAAGTCGCAGTTTGGATAGAAGTCGGTCCACTGTCTTTGACCTTGGAAACCGCCGGCGATCGCATTATGGCCGACCATTTCTTCTTCTCGGCCTTCCGGTAAGTTTGGATTGCCGTTGAACAGGTCTTTGATGATGCAGTACATTTTGGCAAGGAAGTCCCACTGTTCAGCTTTTTTCTCAGGGGAAGTGCGAACAAACTCTGGGTTCTTGTCCCAGCCTTCTTTGCAGTGGCTTTCCATCCAAACTTTCAGACGTGCCACTTCGTCAGCATCGTAGATTTCTTCGGAAATACGGCGGATGATCTCCACTTCGTCCACAGATTCCACGCGCATACCTAAGTAGCTTTCAAGGAAATCAGGGTCGATGATGGAACCGGCAATACCCATACAGATGGAGCCGATCTGCAGATAGCTTTTTCCGCGCATGGTAGCAACTGCAACAGCAGCACGACCGAAACGGAGCAGTTTTTCCTGTACGTCAGCAGGGATGTTCGCAACATCATCTACATTCTGTACATCGTGGCCATAAATGCCGAAGGCAGGCAGTCCTTTCTGTGCATGGGCCGCCAAAACAGAAGACAAATATACAGCACCAGGGCGTTCGGTACCGTTGAAGCCCCATACACCTTTGATGGTCTGAGGATCCATATCCATGGTTTCGGAGCCGTAGCACCAACATGGAGTAACAGTCAAAGTAATATCAACACCGGCTTGGCGGAATTTATTAGCACAGGCAGCAGCTTCAGCCACACGGCCGATGGTCGTATCGGCAATGATAACTTTCACAGGTTCACCGTTGGAATAGAAAATGTTTTCTTCAAACAGTTTTTTAGCAGCGTTGGCCATAGCCATGGTTTGCTCCTCAAGAGATTCGCGGACTTTCAAAGGGCCGCGTCGAGCATCGATGACAGGTCGGATACCGATGACAGGGTAGTCACCGATCAGTCTGGATTTTGCCATAAAGGTACCTCCATTTCATTGTGAAGCAGCATAAGAGTTGCAAGCTTCGAGCTTACTCCTATTATAAGCAATCATTCATAAAAAAGCCAGTCTAAAAATGGTATTTCCAGCAGTTTTGAACAATAATCTTTTGAAAAAGTGAAATGTATAGATTGCGTTTCGGTAGATGATCGCTTAGGGCATTCGAACGGAAGGAATGGACCTTTGTCTACTTTAGCTAAATAGAGCTGCGGTAGAATGATAATATTTCCACAATGTTAGTCTATCTTTTAACAAATTGTTGTGCTATAATGATTTAGTCAACATGGTTAAGTAATTGGGAGGAAGTTTAGCATGGAAATCAAGGGTGCAATTTTTGATATGGACGGTACGTTATTGGATTCAATGAGTACCTGGCGTACATTGACTGTACGTTTTGTACGTTCTTTGGGCTTAGAGCCGGAAGAAAATATGCAGGCTCCTATGCAGGAATTGGGCTATCCAAAAAACAGAGAATACCTGCAGTCCCATTATGCACCTCACATGACATTGGAGCAGATCAATGAGGGTATGCTGCAGTGCATGACAGATTTCTACCGCAACGAAGTTCAGCTGCTGCCTCATGTTATTGAGCTGCTTGATGAGCTGAAATCCCGCGGTATTCCAATGTGCATTGCTTCCGCAACTCCAAGATCCATGTGTGAAGTTGCTTTGAAATCCACCGGTATCGACCATTATTTCTCCGAGATTTTCGATGTGCCTTCCATTGGTAAAGACAAAAACAATCCGGATATTTTTGAAGCTGCTTGCTCTCATCTTGGCACTGCAAAAGAAATGACCCCAGTTTTTGAAGATGCCCATTACTCGATCAAAACCTGTAAAGCTGCCGGCTTCCCTGTGGTAGCGATTCGCGATAATACCGAACCCCTGCAGGAAGAAATCAAGGAGCTGGCTGATGTTTATGTACTCAGCTACGCAGAAATGGATAAAATTTTCGCATAAAGAACCATCCCGCCACCGGCGGGATTTTTTATTTCCCGGGAAATGGTATCTTTTCTATGTCAGTTCACAGAAACTTTACTTGTTTTCGCAGGACAGGAGAGGTATAATTTTAATATCTATTCGTTTCTATTGTCGAATCATTGAGAAAAGAAGGTTTGTTATGGAAAAAATAAGTGTTAAAAAACCGTTTACTGTTTTGGTCGGTGTCATCATGGTCCTGTTGTTGGGCTTTGTTTCCGTTACCAGAATGACACTGGACCTGCTTCCGGAGATGTCGCTGCCATATCTGATCGTAGTAACGACCTATCCGGGTGCCAGCCCGGAACGTGTGGAAAGTGACGTAATTAAGCCAATGGAAAGTGCCTTGGGTACGATTTCTGGCGTAAAAAACGTGTATTCCACCTCGTCGGAGAACTACGGTATGGTCCAGCTGGAATTTGAGGATGGCACGGATATGGACTCGGCTATGGTAAAGGTTTCCTCGGCAACGCAGGAAGCGGCAGCCGGTTTGCCGGATGGCTGCGGTACACCGTCCATTATGGAATTGAGTATGGACATGATGGCGACGATGTATATCTCGGTCAGCAAGGACGGTGCAGATATTTATGAATTGTCCTCCTTTGTTAAAAATGATATTCAGCCGTACATTGAACGACAGGAAGGCGTTGCAAGTGTTACTCCTCTTGGTTTGGTAGAACAGAGCGTGCACATCCAGTTGGATCGAGAGAAAATCGATGCTCTCAATGAAGACTTGCTGGAAAGTGTCAATGAAGCCTTGGCTGAGGCAGGGGAAGAGTTGGAAAAAGCTGAGCAGGAAGTTCAAGATGGTAAAGCACAGCTTGAGAGCGCTCAGTCCAGCTTTGGTAACACTTTCGCCGGTGCACTGTTTGACCCACTTGAAGACGGTGCAAAAGATATTGCCTATAACATTACCGCAGAAATCGATCTTCTTCTCTATGAAATCGAAGATTTCCGTGAAGAAGTTACCGACGGTTCGACCGGACGCAAACTGGATCGTATTGCTGATGAGCTTTACAGTATTCGAGCACAGCTCAGCGGCAATGTGGACTGGGATGACCTAGTAAGTGCAAGTCAGAGCCTGCGTTCTGTGATCCGTACCTTGGAATCCTTGATGGACGATATCAGAGATGACATGGCTTACGGTGATCTTTCTCTATCTTCCCGCCTCGATATGGAAGATATGCTTGACGATATGCGCAGTGCAATCTCTGATGTGGAAGATGGTATTGCAGATATATCTGCATTTGCAGTTGGTTTGCCGGAAATGCTTCAGAGCGTAGAATCTGCAGCGGCCGGTTTGACACAGGCACAGATGGAAGCAGCTGTTGGTTTTGCAACCGCAAGCTCTCAGTTGGCAAACGGTGAACTGCAGCTGGAAGCAGCGAAAACCCAGTATGAAACAGCCAAAGAAGAAGCTTTGGCCAATGCAAATCTGGATCAGCTTCTGAATGTTTCGACTCTCTCTCAGCTGATTTACGCGCAGAACTTCTCTATGCCGGCAGGTTATATTGACGACAAAGATGACAATTCCTGGCTGCTGAAAGTCGGAGAAGAGTACGAAAGTGTTGATGAGCTGAAAGGCGCACTGCTGACAAGCATTGACGGTGTTGGCGATATCCGTTTGGAAGACGTTGCGACCGTTACCATTATTGACAATGCTGATGAAAGCTATGCTCGCTTGAACCAGGAACAGGCTGTCATTCTTTCCATTTTCAAAAACAGCACCACCGGTACCAATGAAACAGCCAACAACTGCTTGGAAGCATTTGAGGAGCTGGAAAACAAATTCCCAGATTGCAGCATTGAAGCCTTGATGAACCAGGGCAGCTACATCTCTATGATCGTGGGCAGCGTTGTATCCAGCATGGTGATCGGT
>JAZQXX010000105.1:0-3753 GCA_045633085.1 Negativibacillus sp.
GATTACCGTCTGCGTGCGTCTGCGGCACCGAGCTGGCAGCTGCTTCAATATATCTTTGAGGACAGCGGACTGATGGCTTTTGTTTCCGCACTGGAGCACGGAAGTCAGCGACAGGCGAATCTTCGTCTGCTGATCGAACAGGCGAAAAGCTGCGAAGAGTGGGGCTATAGCGGTCTCAGCGGCTTATTGCGCTGGCTGGAACGTGTGCAGGAAAGGGAAGAAGAACTGAATTCCGCACCGCCATCTGCTATTGAAAGCAGCGCTGTTCGCATTATGTCCATCCATAAATCCAAAGGTCTGGAATTCCCGGTGGTGTTCCTCAGTGAAACATCCAGACCATTCAATACTCGTGACTTATCACAAAATATCCTGCTCCATCCGGAACAGGGCTTTGCCTGCATTTCCAATGATCCTAACGAGGATACTTCATACACGACGGTTCCGCTGGAAGCACTCAGACTCAGCACACGTCTGCAAATGCAGGCGGAAGAGATGAGGATCCTTTATGTTGCCATGACCCGTGCCAAAGAAAAGCTCATCATCACCTCAGTGCAGAAGCCTTCCAAAAAAGAAGAAAAGAAAGTCTGCAGCGCATATGAGATTCGACAAGGGATGAGTTATGCACAGTGGATCGACATCGTACTTCAGAACTATGATAAAAACGATGGTTTGTTCCGCATCATCCATGAGCACAGCAGCAGAGCGGAAGAAACAGAGGAACAGGATAATACCATGCAGCGTCAGGCGGAAGTGGATGACGTGACCTTACTGTATCTTCAGGGGATTTGTTCCATGAAATACAGTGATCCGGCGGCGACTAAGATCCCATCCAAGTTGACGGTAACGGAAATTTCCAAAGGTCAGCGAGACCGCGACAGCCTGTTTTCCAAGGAACCTGAGTTCCTTAAAGAGAGAAAAATGACAGCGGCTCAGAGAGGTACCATCACCCATAACTTCCTGTCCTGTGCGGACCACAGCGCCGCGGAACAGAATTTGGAGAAGGAGATCCGACGCATGACAGCAGCAGGCTATTTCACAGAAGTCGAAGCTGCCAGCCTGCACCGCAAGGATATCCGTGCTTACTATGCGTCGGATCTGTATGCCCGAATCAAAGCAGCAGATTGGGTGAAACGGGAGTTTTCCTTCTTAATGGATATGGGCAGAGAAGAATTAGGTGACGTGATCCCGGAAATCGGTGACCATCGAGTAACAGTTCAGGGCATTGCAGACTTGATTTTTGAAGAAAAGGGTGCTATTATACTGGTGGATTACAAAACAGACCATCTGCCGGAAGAGGAGATCGTGGAGAAATATCGTCCGCAGCTGACTCTTTACCGCAGTATTCTGAACCGTCTGTTGAACAAGGAAATCAAGGAAACACTCATTTATTCAATGTATCACAAAAAAACATTAAAAATTTGAGCAAAAAGTACTTGACAACAGGAAAATCCATGCTATAATAAGCAAGAACAACAAAGCAGAACATAAATCCGTTCTCACCGGCTCGCAAGAAGGCGCAGCTGAGTTAATACCTTTCTCCAAATGAAACAGAATAACTGTGAAGTTTGGGTCATGTTATGTGATACGAAAGCGTAGGCGGATTTCTGCCTGCGCTTCATTTTTTATTCGGAGGTGCTTACCATTAGCAGCAACAATAGCAAAAAGAACGATATGCTGATCAACGAAGAGATCCGCGACAAAGAAATCCGTGTTATCGGTGCTGACGGTGCTCAGCTGGGCATCATGCCTACCAAGGCAGCGCTGGAACTGGCTAAAAAAGAGAGTCTGGACCTCGTGAACATCGCTCCGAAGGCTGAGCCACCTGTTTGCCGCATTATGAACTACGGTAAATATTGCTTCGAACAGGCTAAGCGCGAAAAAGAAGCAAAGAAAAAACAGAAAGTTGTTGAAGTTAAAGAAGTTCGTCTTTCTCTGAAAATCGATACTCACGACTTCAATACCAAAGTGAACCAGGCCATCAAGTTCCTGGAGCATGGCGACCGTGTGAAAGTTGCCATCCGTTTCCGTGGACGTGAGCTGGCTCATCCAGAACTGGGCAACGAAGTTATGGACAGATTCAAAGAGGCTTGCACTGCAGGTGTCGTTGATAAAGCTCCAAAACTGGAAGGCCGCAGTCTGGTAATGTTCATGTCTGCAAAACCAAACAAGTAAATCTTAAGGAGGACTATTCACCATGCCAAAGCTGAAAACTCATACTGGTGCTAAAAAACGTTTCAAACTGACCAAAACCGGTAAAATCAAACGTGCTCATGCTTACAAACGCCACCTGCTGAACAACGCAGGCAAAACCAGCAAACGTAAAAGAGGTCTGAGAAAAGCTGCTTACGCAGATAAGACCAACGTTAAAGCAATCAAACTGCTGATTCCTTTCAAATAATATAAATTTCGACTGAATACTACGGAGGTATATAGATATGGCTCGTGTTAAGGGCGCGATGATGACTCGCAAAAGAAGAAAAAGAGTTCTGAAACTGGCTAAAGGTTACTTTGGCGGCAAATCCAGACTGTTTAAAACTGCTAAACAGGCAGTATACAAATCCGGTCAGTATGCATACATTGGCCGTAAACAGAAAAAACGTGAATTCAGACAGCTCTGGATCACCAGAATTTCTGCTGCTTGCAAAACCAACGGCATCAACTACTCTCAGTTCATCAATGGCCTGAACAAAGCAGGTATCGAACTGAACAGAAAAATGCTGTCTGAGATCGCTATCCACGATCCAGCTGCTTTCACCGCTCTGGTTGAAAAAGCAAAAGCTGCTCTTTAATCGATAACAAACGCCCGGGTCTTTATGACAACGGGCGTCTTTTCTTGTCACAGACTATTTATCTCGGATGGAAAGGAAGGGAAGACGAAGTCATGGCATACGACAACTATCAGATTATTGCATCGAAAGATAACAAACAGGTGAAACACTGTGCCAAATTAGTCAGCAGCCGCAAATACCGCAAGGAAGAAGGACTGTTTGTTGCGGAAGGTCAGCGTCTTTGCGAGGACGCTGTGCGAAGCGGCTTAAAGCCTCAGCAGACTTTTATCGTGGAGAACATGCTGGAAAAATGTGCAGCTGTTTTAGCAGAATCAAAGCAGGTTTTTGTTATCACAGATGAGCTTTCTGCAAAAATTTCTGACACTCAGACCCCTCAGGGTGTATTTTGCGTCTTTCAGGCACTTGACAACGGCGCATCAGTTGATACAATGAAATGGCAGCGTGTCCTTTTGTTGTCTTCTCTGCAGGACCCGGGCAACATCGGTACCATCATCCGCTCTGCGGAAGCTTTTGGTATTGACGGCTTGATCCTTTCTGCAGATTGCCCAGACTTGACCTCTCCGAAAGTACTTCGTTCTACTATGGGCGGGGTATTCCGCTTGCCGATCAAAGTCGTGGAAAACATTGAAGATGCCATTGCCGAATTGAGAGCAGATGGTTTCTCTGTATATGCTACTGCACTGTCCGAAAAAAGCGTTCCTATTACAGAACTTGATTTGAACGGGAAATGTGCAGCAGTCATTGGCAACGAAGGCAATGGTCTGACACAGCAGGTAATCGACGCCTGCACAGCACCTGTTATCATTCCGATGGCAGGTAAGGCAGAATCTCTTAATGCGGCGATTGCTGCATCTATTGTGATTTGGGAAATGTGCCGCTAAATTTTCAACAGGGGGAATGACGATGGATAAAATCTACTGGATCTGGCTGCAGTGCGCACTTGGCTGCGGCAGTGCGGTTGCGG
>JAZQXX010000106.1:0-2212 GCA_045633085.1 Negativibacillus sp.
CTCACCTATGTAGGTACTGTTGTTGATGAATCCGCTCTCGAAACCGAAGCACCCGCAGTTGAAACCGAAGCTCCCGCTGCAGCTGAAACCGTAACTGAAGTTGTTGAAGTTCCCGCAGCTCCCCAGACCTTCGACTTCGGCGTGATCGCAGCAATCGCAGCTATTATTTCCGCAGCAGGTTACGCAGTAACTCGCAGAAGAGTATAAACTTCATTTTCTCCTCCTGAAAACCCTCCTGTTTTCCTGTAAAGTCTGAGCGCTGATTTCACTCTGACTTTACCGACAAGAAAAACCACCGCCGCAGAGTCAGTGCATAACTGCCCGTCGCGGTGGTTTTCTCCGTAAACAGTAAAATTGAACCTCCATAACAAGGAATATATTGAAAAGCAGAACCTGTTGTGGTATAATTCATCATGTTTCCAATAACCCTAATTTTTGCAGAAACGGCATCTGCCGCAGTGAAAGGTCATCATGGAATATTTGCTTTTGTTTATTGCCTGTTCGTTTTTTTCCGTACAGTTTATCTTTTCAAAGTCATTTGAGTCACGTACGGTCGGCGGTTTGACCGTATGCTTCTGGAATCAGATGATCTGCTGTCTGTGCGGCCAGATTTATATGATGATAAAATCCGGACTCCCCACCGGACTGACCCTTGCCATCTGCCTGTTTGCTGCTGCCAATGCTGCAAGCGGAATGCTGTGCGGCGTCTGCTCCCTTACGGCGATGGGATGCGGCAGAGTTTCTACGGTCACTACATTTTGTCTGGCCGGCGGTATGGTTGTTCCGTTCTTCTATGGAATTATCGCACTTGACGAAGAAAACGGCCTATTCAAATGGCTGGGCCTCATTGTGCTGTGTCTCTCCCTCCTTCCCTCCTTCCTGAAAAAGACGGAAGACAAAGTGGAAAGCGTCAACAAGCTGAAGTTTGCGCTGAACTGTACCGTGGTCTTCCTGACAAACGGTATGATCAGTGTAATCGGTAAAATGTGCATGAATCATGTGAAACTCACCGAAACCGATCCGGTCGCTCTGGCAGCCGCGGAGGACAACTTCCTGAAAACCAGCAGTCTTATCCAGCTGATTGCCGCAGCCGCCATTCTGCTGGCATTTGCCTTTGCCGGAAAGCTGAAGGGCCAACCGGATTCCTTCAAAAACACCTTCTGGGAAATCGGTACAAAAAAGATGACCCTCGGCTTTTTCGTCCTTCTGATTGTACTTGCAGCCGCATATACCGTCTGCAACGTTACGGGCAACCTGTTCTCTCTCCGCTGCATGAGTTATATGGACGCGTCCATTCAGTTCCCCCTGCTCAGTGCGACGGTCATCGTGCTGACAGCGATTCTGAGCCGTATTTTCTTCAAAGAAAAGTTTACCGGAGATACGGTGCTCAGCCTGCTGTTTTCCGTAGTGGGAATTGCGCTGTTTATGATTCACTGACAAGTGTTGAGAGATGTCAACGTCGGATACAGTATCATAAACCCCGTCGGTTCACAGAAAGAAAACTAAAGATCTGCTGATAAAAGTCAGTAAGTAAACAGTAAAAAACCACCTGCACACAAAAACGCTGTATAGTGACTCATCTTCCGGAGCACTGTACAGCGTTTTTCTATTCTGTTAATCCAGCAGAAGCTTCGCTCTCTTCTGCACCTGCTTTTCCATCATCGTCAGTCTGCTGCCCGGCAGATTATATCTCGAATGCCGCTTGAATCTGAACGCCAGCAAATGCCTCAGCTTCTCGTTTCTCTCATGGGTAAGTACACTGCGCGCTTCCTCCATGAAATCGTCGTATACAGCGGGAACCAGTGTTGACACATACTCGTCCAATGCCTCATCATTTTCCCATGAGGCGCGTCCTGCAAGATTGAAAAGTGAGTTCCCGTGGTCAAACAGCGGAGCAGGGGCTGCTATCCGGTTTGATCTGTTGTCTACCAGAAATCCGAAATTCCCGAAATGTCGGTCCGTATTACAGATCACAGCATCAAGGAGAATCATGTCATCAAGAGCGGATACAAATTGCTCGCCAAGTGATTCATAGTACTCCCGTACAGCTTTCATGCCCCCGCTTTTCACGATACGTCCTACCGGCATATATGCATAATCAAGACCTGTGAACAGTTCGCATGTTGAGCACAGAGTATCTTTCCATTTTGAAAGATTGTATGCTACCGCGTCAATGCCCATAGCCTCAGCGATCTGTGCAGCATAATACTCT
>JAZQXX010000107.1:0-18554 GCA_045633085.1 Negativibacillus sp.
CCAAGTGATGGACTGTTCTGGCAGACCGTTGAACAGTTTGCAGGAAGTATCGAAGTAAGTTTCGGTTTTACCGTATTCTTTGGTTTCACCGGAAGCAACTTTGCCGCCCAGAGTATGAGCCATCAGCTGATGACCGTAGCAGATACCCAGAACAGGAACGCCCAGTTCGAACACAGCTGGATCGATGTGTGGGGAGGTTTCCAGATATACGGAGTTTGGACCGCCGGTAAAGATGATACCGATTGGATTTTTTTCCTTGATGGTTTCTACTGTAGCTTTACGCCAAGGAATGATTTCGCAGTAGATACCCATGTCGCGAACGCGACGAGCGATCAGCTGATTGTACTGACCACCGAAGTCCAGAATCAGAACGATTTCGTGGGACACAAAAATCACCGTCTTTCCTTATAATTTTCTATGCTTCGCTGTGTGGATTATGCACAGCATTGATTATGAAAGAATAGAATCATCTATTCTTTTATTATAAAGAGAAAAGGGGATTTTGTAAACAGTTCCCGACAATTTATGACATAAAATTTTCTCATAGCTGATAAAAGCACGAATATTATAACAATTTCTCACGCAATGCCTGTAAAATTTTCTTTTCGCGGCGGGAAACCTGAACCTGTGTCATACCCAAAGATTGTGCGGCCACTGTTTGTGTTTGACCTTTGAAATATCGCAGGAAAATCAGCTCTCGATCGTTGGGGTCCAGCAGAGAAAGCACCTGTCGCAATGCAATGGAATCGGACAGTGCTTCTTCCGGCGAATCCACAGGAAGGTCAAACTCGGAACTATCTTCTTCGTGAGTTAAGGAAAGGGGAGGTGCAGCGGCACAAAGGGCTTCCACCAGTAAACCTTCCTCCACGCAGAGCAGTTTTGCCAGCTCACTTACTGATGGTTCCCGACCCTGTGTCCGAAGAAAATAATCCTGTTCTCGTTTGGCTTTCAGGGCCAGTTCCTTCAAGGATCGGCTGACTTTTACAGCACCGCCATCACGAAACAGACGGCGGATCTCGCCTAAAATCACCGGTACTGCATAGGTGGAAAAACGCAGACCGCGGCTTTCATCAAAGCCATCCGCAGCCTTCACCAAACCCACACAGCCAGCTTGATAGAGGTCGTCATAGTCGATACCTTTGCCTTTATAACGCTGAGCACAGGCGTGGACCAAGCCCAAATTCTGTTCAATGGCTTCCTGTCGTGCGGAGTCAATGCTGATGCTCATGGGCAGCCTCTTTGGAGCGAATGTGTTTCTCAAGGGTGACAGTAGTACCCTTTCCCGGACGGGATGTGACACGGAGCTTGTCCATCAAACTTTCCATTACGGCAAAGCCTAAACCGGCACGTTCCTCTTCGGGAGCAGTGGTAAACAGCGGTTCTTTGGCTTTTTCTACATCTTCGATGCCACAGCCTTTGTCCTGAATTTTAATCACGATCCGATTGTTCTCATAGAGAGAAGCGGTGATGCTGACTTTTCCGATGGAATCCCGATAGCCGTGGACAATGGCATTGGTGACCGCCTCAGAAACAGCGGTTTTTACATCCAGCAATTCCTCCATGGTAGGATCCAGCGGGCAGAGAAAAGCAGCGACAGCGGTTCGCGCAAAGGCCTCATTGGCGGAGCGTGAATCAAAGCTGAGCCGCATGGTGTTATATGCTTTCATAATGACCTCCTATGTATGGCGAAGTTAAAATTTCGCCAGTTTGTCCATGCCGGCGATTTGCATGACCCGGCGAGTTGACGCAGTCAGACCGCACAATCGCAGTGTTGCACCAAGTTCCTGTGCCAGTTTGTAGCGTCCCATGACCAAGCCGATTCCCGACGAATCCATAAAAGATACGCCGCTGAAATCCAAAATCAGCTCCGTCGGTTGATTTTGCAGCGCCATAGCGTCGATTTGCTGCCGCAGCGGCTGAACACTGTGGTGGTCCAGCTCTCCGTTGAGCCGGGCGACAAGCAGTTCATTTTGTATTTCGATGTCAACATAAGTTTTGGCTGCCAAAGATACCCCTCTTTTCCTGAATTTTCTGCTCTAAGGATAGCGTGTTTTCACTGAAAGATTCGGCGAAAGCTGTCGTACAGAGAAAAAGACACAAAAAAATCCCCACCCAAATGGGTGGGGAAGTGGTCTAATAATCAAACTGTCGGTAATATCTTCGGATGCTCAGCGGATGTCGCAGGAACAGCTCCATGTAGGCATCCACACGGTTATTGACGGCGTGCATGACCAAATGAGAGATGCTGCCGCGGAATTCTTCGGAGATTCCGCTGAGAGGGAATTCTTTCGTGTCGATGATGGTGTAGTTGCCGCAGACTTTCGGCAGAAAGGCAGCCACACGCTCAGCTAAAGGACGCTGTTCATCTTCACCCATAAAAAGGGTCACAGGTGTATCACGGACGATGATCTCCTGCATTCCGTGGAAAAATTCCTGACAGGAGATGGATTTTGTGCGGATCCACAGCTGCTCTTCCCAGTAGCACATGGCATAGGAGTAAGTAGCGCCGTATTGGTTGCCGCTGCCGATGAAATAATGGGGCAGGTCAGGTCGTGCGATGACAGCAGCGGATTTTTCTTTGGCGTAGTCATAAGCCCAGCAGTCTGCCAATTTTTCGGTTTCAACCAATGCGTTAGCGAGATGGGCTTCCATTTCGCTGTTGTAGCGCTCATAATCTGCAAACTCGCCGTTTTTGTACATGAGGTAGTTGCAGACCATGTAGAATTTCAGCTGTTCATTTTTAGGATAAACAACCAGGAAATCCTGTTTATCTGCTTGTGTCAAAGTGGAGCCTGGAGTATCAATAAAGCTGAATACTCTTGCACCAATTTCATGGACTTTGTCCACCAACTGGACCATCTCTTTGGTATTTCCCGACACAGAAGACAGGATGACCACGCTATTTTTGGTAAAGCGTTTGTTGCCGGTGGTTAGGAATTCTGCGGCATTCTCTACGAATACAGGCAGGGTGGATTTTCCTCGCATATAAACCTCTGCCTGCATGGCAGAAGCATAAGTACCGCCGATGCCGATGAAATAGATTCCATCAAAGCCCTGCTGCCAAATGGTGTCAACAATGGCTTCGATTTGTGGACGCAGAGCCAAAGCACCGTTGACGCTGTCAGTATCAGCAGCTTCGTTGAAATTTCTCAGGCAAGCGCCTTCTGGCTCTTTCCAGCTGTTGTTGATGATCATAAAATCTCCCCCAAATCTAATTTACCACGCACCGAAGTATTTCAAGGTTTCGGTGGCATTTGCTGCACCTTTGTGCATGCTTTTCTCAATGCTCAAGCCCTCTGTCAATCCATACAGGAAGCCGGAAATGAAGCTGTCACCGGCGCCGAGGGTATCGACCAGATTCTCACAAGGTACGATTCCACATTTGTGGAACTCAGCACCATCGAAGCACAGACTGCCTGCTTCACCGAGCATAGCGATGACCAGCTTCGGTCCCATGGAATGGACGATGCGCATTAACTCGCGTACTGTACGGCAGTCACCGTCGTCAGAGGAGAAGAAAAGGTAGTCGCAATGAGGCATGACAGACAAAGCAGATGGACTGCTGACTCTTGTTGAGCAGTCATAAGCGGTTGGAATGCCCATTTTTTGCAGTTTTGGGAAATATTCTGCAATTTTTCCCCACTGGTCGCTGACCACCACATCGTGATTTTCAGCAATGAAACGCAGTTCTTCGTCACTGATTTGGAAATCAGCCAGTACACCCTGGTCGTAGGCGGTGAATTTACGATCACCGTCAACAAGTTCCACTGTTGTAACGGCAGTTTTGCCTTCCAATACGGAAACATGGCTGCAATCCACACCTTTGTCCTTCATGGCATTCAGCTGAATTTTGCCGTATTCATCGGTGCCCACTGGTCCGATATAGGAACTGCTTCCACCTAAACGAATGGTATATACCGCCATATTGACCGGACCACCGCCAGGGAAAGGCTTGCCTCCGTCTAAGTTTTTATAAAAGTCGATGCAATTGCTGCCGATCGCTGCCAAACGCATCCAATCAGTCCTTTCTCAATGAATTCTCCCAAGTTCCATTTAAGCATAAGTTTGTATAATTTGCAAGAAAAAAGCCCCGTGGTAAAGCGGGGCTTGTGTATCTTATTCAAAAGATTTCAGAGATTCCATGATTTTCGCCATGCGTTCTTCTGCTTTTGCAAGTTTTTCGCGTTCAACAGCGATAACTTTTTCAGGAGCTTTCGCAACGAAACCAGGGTTGTTCAGCTTGCCGGCGAGGAACTTGATGTCTTTTTCGCAGTCAGCTTTTTCTTTGTTCAGACGAGCGATTTCTTTGTCGCGGTCTACCAGCTGTGCCAGAGGGATGAATACTCTTGCACTGTCGGTGATAACCTGTACGCAGGAATCAGCATCGAAGTCTTTGCTGAAGTCAACAGCATCTGCCCAAGCCAGTCTTTCCAGGAAGGCCTGACCCTGACGGAATACATCTTCGAATGCAGTTTCGATGTGCAGGGTTGCTTTCTTGGAAGGTGGTACGTTCATTTCAGAACGACGTGCACGAACTGCTTTGATGGCATCCATTACTTTTTCGAAGTCCTGTTCTTCTGCAGCGAAGTTCAGTTCTTCTTTGTAAACTGGCCACTGGGAAATCATGATGGTTTCGCCTTCGTGTGGGATAGCCTGCCAAATTTCTTCGGTGATGAATGGCATGAATGGATGCAGCAGTTTCAGGATACCGTCCATCAGGTAAACCAGTACCTGACGAGCTGGGTCTGCCTGTTCGCCGCCTTCCCACAGACGAGTTTTGGTCAGCTCAACATACCAGTCGCAGAATACATCCCAGATGAAGTCGTAGAGTTTGCTGATTGCAATACCCAGTTCGAATTTTTCCAGGTTGTCGGTAACTTCTTTCACCAGTTTGTTGAATTTGGAGAGTACCCATTTATCTTCGATGGTCAGTTCAGCAGGAACTTCCACTTTCATGTTTTCATCGGTGATGTTCATCAGGATGAAACGAGCAGCGTTCCACAGTTTGTTTGCAAAGTTACGGCTTGCCAGAACTTTGTCATCGCTGAAGCGCATGTCGTTGCCTGGGGTGTTACCGGTAGCCAAAGTGAAGCGCAGAGCGTCAGCACCGTACTGTTCGATAACTTCCAGTGGGTCGATACCGTTGCCCAGAGATTTGGACATCTTGCGGCCCTGTGCGTCACGAACCAGACCGTGGAAGAGAACGGTTTTGAATGGGATCTCGCCCATGTGTTCCAGACCGGAGAAGATCATTCTTGCTACCCAGAAGAAGATGATGTCGTAACCGGTAACCAGAGTGCTGGTTGGGTAGAAGTATTTCAGTTCTTCGGTGTTGTCTGGCCAACCCAGAGTGGAGAATGGCCACAGAGCAGAAGAGAACCAGGTATCCAGAGTGTCAGGATCCTGATGAACGTGAGTGCTGCCGCATTTGGAGCAAACATGAACATCTTCTTTGGAAACCATTACTTCGCCGCAGTCTTCACAGTAGTAAGCCGGGATTCTATGACCCCACCACAGCTGACGGGAGATACACCAGTCTTTGATGTTTTCCATCCAGTTGTAGTAAGTTTTGTCCATACGTTCTGGAATCAGACGGATATCACCGTTACGAACTGCATCGATCGCAGGTTTTGCCAAAGGTTCCATTTTAACGAACCACTGTTTGGAAACCATAGGTTCAACGGTGGTAGAGCAGCGGTAGCAGGTACCTACGTTATGAGCGTGGTCTTCTACTTTTACGAGGAAGCCCTGTTCTTCCAGGTCAGCAACGATTGCTTTTCTTGCTTCGTAGCGATCCATGCCTGCGTATTTGCCGCAGTCTTTGGTCATGGTAGCATCGTCGTTCATTACTTTCAGGATAGGCAGGTTGTGACGGGAGCCTACGCCGAAGTCGTTAGGGTCATGAGCAGGGGTGATTTTTACAACACCGGTACCGAATTCCATGTCTACGTAGTCATCAGCTACAACTGGAATTTCACGGCCAACCAGTGGCAGGATTACATTTTTACCAACGATCGCTTTGTAGCGTTCATCGTTAGGGTTTACAGCGATACCGGTATCGCCCAGCATGGTTTCTGGACGGGTGGTAGCCAGCTGTACATAGCCGGAGCCGTCAGCCAGAGGGTAACGCAGGTGCCAGAAGTGGCCAGCCTGTTCTTCGTATTCAACCTCAGCATCGGAGATGGAAGTCTGGCAGTGTGGGCACCAGTTGATGATGCGTTCACCCTGGTAAATCAGACCTTTGTTGTACAGGTTAACGAAAACTTCTTTAACAGCTTTGGAGCAGCCTTCGTCCATGGTGAAACGTTCACGTTCCCAGTCACAGGAAGTACCCAGTTTTTTCAGCTGTTCTACGATACGGCCGCCGTACTGTTTTTTCCATTCCCAAGCTCTTTCCAGGAAGCCGTCGCGACCCAGATCTTCTTTGGTAATGCCTTCAGCAGCCATAGCCTGTACGATTTTTGCTTCAGTAGCGATGGAAGCATGGTCGGTACCTGGCATCCACAGGGTTTCGTAGCCCTGCATTCTGCGGAAACGGATGAGGATATCCTGCAGAGTGTTATCCAGTGCGTGACCCATGTGCAGCTGACCGGTGATGTTTGGTGGTGGAATTACGATGGTGTAAGGTTCTTTTTCTGGATTTGGTTCAGCGTGGAAATAACCGCCGTTCATCCAGAACTCGTAAATTCGGTCTTCGAATTTACTTGGTTCATAAACTTTGTTCAGTTCTTTCAAGAGTAGCTCCTCCTTTGATTTTGTTGGGGCTGATACAAATAAAAAATCCGCCCCAAGCATGATTTGCTTAGGGCGGATGATAAATCCGTGGTACCACCTAAATTCAGAGGGAATCCCCCTGCACTCGTGTCCCCTGTAACGGTGGGAATCCGGCGAAGTCTACTGAGAAATCCATGATTTCTGTTCCTTCCGCAGCTCCGAGGCTACCTTCCAAAACGTCCTTCCAATTCCTTGCACCGACCGGAATCTCTCTGTGTCAGAAGCGTTCAGTACTCCTCCTCATCAAAGCCTTGTTTTATTTGTGAAGATATTGTAGCAGAAATCCCGCAGGATTGCAAGGATTTTTTGCTATTTCACGTTTCTGTAATACAGACCGCGGGTGATGTCTTCCCGTTTCTCGAAAGTCTGAGTGTAGCTACGGATAACGGAGTCGATTTCTTTTGCAGTTTCACCGGTGAAGTACAGCAGAGCGAAGTCAAAACCTGCCCATTCGTTCCAACGGTCAGCCAGATACAGCGGTTTGCCGTTGAAAATTTCGGAGTATTTTCTCTGGGTGCAGCGTACTTCAAAGACCTCGTCTTTGCGGTCGGTGAGGGTGCCGCACTGCTGACAGTTTTTGCAGTCTTTCAGTCTGATCGGACAGTTGCGGGTCGCCATCAGAGGCAGTTTGCCGTAAGCAAAGAAGCCCTGTGGCAGGTAGTCACCGAGAGTTTTTGCCTTCTGCTGAGAAAGTTCAAAGGACAAGGTCGCGTCATACAAACCGAGATCGGCGTACTGATTCAGGGACAGGGAGTTTGCGATATTCAGGCTGGTTTCGCCGTGTACGGTGAAGCCCAGACGGGTTGCCAGATGGACCATACCTATGTTGCCGGCAGACAGGTGACGGATGCCTTTGGATTTCATAGCCAGCAAACGCTGTTCCAGTTGTGCGGAATCGTCGCCGAAGACCAAGCGAGGTGGAGTCACTGCGATTTTTTCCACAAGTTCCGCAGGGATCTGTGCAAAATCTGCTTCCAGCTGATCCAGTGGAACGGTGATGAGTTCACAGGTTTTAGCCATCAGTGGAGTGATCTGTTCCACTTTGCGTACCTGCGCACGGAATGCAGGACGACGCAGGGACAGCTTCTTCGGATGTTCCGGAATTGGTGCATCAACGAAGGTCCATGGTTTGATGGTGCTGCGGATTTCGGTCAGCTGTTCCAAAGCCTCACGGCGCAGCTGATTCATCTGAGAAGCAGGGCAGATCAGACCATCGTCCAGTTCACAGGTCAAATCGTTGAGATGGTAGAAGGTTCCGCCCAATTTTTCCATACTGCGGCGAACCAGTTCTTCATTGGTTGGGCGGTTCATTGCGGTTTCTGCCGCATCGCCGGAAACAGTGACGCTGTTGCCGTCGATGTCGGTAACAGTCAGAGTGATCGGCAGACCTGCTTTCATGACGAAGCGGAAGTCCAACCCAATGTGCGGATATTCTTTTTCCAGCTGATTGGACAGCTGTTTCAGAACTTTCTGACCGGCAAGAACGTCCTCATGCTGACGGGTGCCGAACATATCCATGCCCAACTTGCCGTCGAAGTAGCCGCGGGTGAAACCACTGCGGGAGAAGGCAGCTTCCAGCTGCTCGATGTTTGGTTCTTTGCCGTCCAGTGCCTGACGGAAGCCGGTAACAGC
Source organism: Negativibacillus sp. (assembly GCA_045633085.1). Lineage (GTDB taxonomy): Bacteria > Bacillota > Clostridia > Oscillospirales > Ruminococcaceae > Negativibacillus. The sequence continues at coordinate 8,407 of JAZQXX010000107.1, forward strand.
AGCCCATACGTATTCCGGACGTTTCATACGGCCTTCGATTTTCAGAGAATCCACACCGAGAGCTTTCAGCTCTTCAATGCGGTCAACGAGAGTCAGGTCTTTCAGAGAAAGGGCATAGCCGTTGTCACCACGGCCGCTGCTGAATGGCAGACGGCATGGCTGTGCGCATAAACCGCGGTTACCACTGCGTTCACCGATGAGAGAGCTCATATAACACTGGCCGGAAAGGCACATACACAGTGCGCCGTGAACAAAGACTTCGGTTTCCACAGGAACCTGTTCCACCACAGCACGGATCTCTTCAGCGCTCATTTCGCGGGCAAGAACCACGCGGGTAAAGCCCAGCTCCTGCATCTGTTTTGCACCGGAAACATTGTGCACTGCCATCTGTGTGGAAGCGTGCAGTGGGATATCCGGTGCCCACTGACGGAGCAATTCCATAACACCAAGATCCTGTACCAGAATGGCATCAACACCGTTTTCGCAAGCAGCACGAACGCTGTCTTTCAGTTCCTCCATCTCGCGGTCAAAGACCAGAGTGTTGAGGGTCATATACATTTTTACACCGCGTGCTTTGCAGGCACGGGACATTTCACGGAATTGTTCTTCATCGAAGTTTTTGGCATTGCGGCGTGCGTTGAACTGTCCGTAACCGAAGTACACCGCATTCGCACCGCCGTTGAGCGCAGCCAGCAGGCTGTCCATACTGCCGGCAGGCGCCAGAATTTCCAGATTGCTCATAGAAAGTCCTCCTTTACAGGGCTTATCAAACAAAAACCCAGAGAAGCCTCTGGGTCCTGTTATTATTCGGATTGTGCTTTATTCTGTGGCTCAGCGCCGCTTTGGCGCAGCAGATTGATCTCCCGTTTCAGCTTGTCGATCTCACGTTTGTATTCGTCCACTTCGATGTGGGCACGGGCGGATTCCTCCAGATATTCGCTGAGCTGTGCACGGAGATGATCCGCATTCTGCTCGCACTTTTTCAGGCGGTCTGCATAGTCCAGCAGGTTGATGAGATAGGCATCACTGAGGGAAGAACGGGGATGTCCCGTCATATAGCTGCGGATGGCGTTGTCCAGTTCTCCTGCGATGGATTTTACATAGTCCGGTGATTCTTCGGAATTGATGACGAATTTCACGCCGTAAATTTCGATACGTACCTTATTTGGCTGGATCATGGCTGTCCTCAGCTCCTTTCGTAGATTTCTATAGGTCTATTATAACAATAAATTAGGCTTTGTGGAAGAATAAACTGCAAATTTTCCTGCGGAAAATCCCTTGCACCGCAGGCTCGGTTGTGCTATGTTGAAAGTAGAAGAAAACAACAACGGAGAGGGAGGATTTTTTATGAAACAGAAAAGCGCAGAAATTCTCTGCATCGGCACGGAACTGCTCATGGGAAATACGGTGAACACCAATGCTACCTACATTGCACAGGGTTTGGCACAGAACGGGATCAATGTTTTCCATCAGGCGGTAGTGGGCGATAATCCGCAGAGATTGAAGGAAAGTTTGGATCAGGCATTTTCCCGCAGCGATATCGTTATCACCACAGGCGGTCTTGGTCCAACTTACGATGATCTGACCAAAGAAACCATTGCCGCATGGTTCGGAAAAGAGCTTGTTCTCCATGAGGAATCTCTCCGTCATATCGAGGAATTTTTCTGCAAGATCGGCAGAGAGATGACAGCCAACAACCGCAAGCAGGCTATGATGCCGCAGGATTGCACTATTTTTCCGAACCCGAACGGAACAGCTCCTGGCTGTGCCATTGAAAAGGACGGAAAAGTTGCTTTCATGCTGCCGGGTCCACCAAGAGAAATGAAACCGATGTTTGATCACTACGTGATCCCATATCTGCAGAAAGACAGCGACACCATTCTGTTCTCCAAAATGATCCACCTCTTTGGCATCGGTGAATCGATGCTGGAGCACAAGCTTCACGACGTAATGGTGGAAAGCAGCAATCCAACACTGGCACCATATGCAAAATCCGGTGAGGTTCAGCTTCGAGTGACTGCTCGAGTAGGTCGTGATGAAGATCCGGAACCGATTTTACAGCCAATGATGGACAAGGTCAATGAAATCGCCGGCGAATTTATCTACGGCGTCGATATTGGCGACCTGCAGACCGCTGCTGTGACCCGTTTGAAAGAAAAAGGATTGAAAGCCGCAACAGCTGAAAGCTGTACCGGCGGTTACATTTCCAAACGGATCACCGAAGTCGACGGAGCTTCCTCTGTGTTTGACTGCGGTGTTTGCTCCTATGCCAATGAGATAAAGGAAAAAGTGCTGGGTGTTCAGCACGAAACTCTCTTGCAGTACGGAGCAGTTTCGGAACAGACAGCCAGAGAAATGGCTGCCGGTATCCGCAAGCTGAGCGGTGCTGACATCGGTATCTCTACAACAGGTATTGCCGGTCCGGGTGGAGGAACTGCAGAAAAACCGGTAGGCTTGGTTTATGTTGCTGTGGACAGTGACAAGTACAGCGAGGTTTTGAAGCTGCAGATCCCATCCCGCAGCGATGATGCCCGCGAATACATCCGATACATTGCTTCTTCCCACGCACTGCATCTGCTGTGGAAAGCAGCAGGCTTCTACGACTAACAAAAAAGCACCGTTTGATTTTCAAACGGTGCTTTGCTTTTTATTTGCGTCTGCATTTGCGGACATAGGTCGCCTGCAAGCGTTTTACGGTTGCTTTGCGGCGGCGTTTTTCCCAGCGTTTTTTTAGATTCTGATGCAGTGCATTTTCGTTGTTTTCAGCAAGCTTTTCTGTTTTTTCCACTGGCTGAACAGCAGGCTGTGGAATGTTTGGCAGCATGTTTTTGTAGCTGAACAGGCAGTCGCGTTTTACAAATGCCCACAGCGCCTGACAGAACAGCTCAGGCTGTTCCTTGCAGCACCAATGACGGCAGCTTGGCATGATATGCGTACGACAGTTGTTGATGATGCGGCTGGCTTGTTCTGCACCGGAACGAGGCACCAGTGGATCTCGTTTGCCCTGGATCAGCAAAACAGGCATCTTTAATTTGGACAGCTCTAAGCCGAAATATGGGATAGCTCCCTTAGGAGTCAGAGAACTGCGCTGGAAAAATTCGATGGAATCCAGCACGGAGTCTTTTTCCAGAAGAGTTTTAATTTCTTCCAGCAGCTCATTGGAGCAGGTGTTTTTGCGTCCAAAGAGAAGGTTCTGTACAAAGAGTTTGAGTAAAGTTGGGGAAGAAACCAGTTTACCGCAGGTTTTGCGTATGATGTTGCTGCGGTGGATCAGCCAGCTGGACAAGCCGTGGAGGCTGACTTTTTCAGACAGACCCCAGCTGCTGACAGGAACCAAACCGCAGACCTGCTGTGGATGTTCCAGCGCATAGCGAATGGCAATAGCACCGCCCATAGACAGACCAACCAGTACAAAACGGTCCAGTTTCAGCTGGTCAACGATTGCTTCCAGGCAGTGGTGATAGTAAGGGTAGAAGCCTTCTTCCGGAATAGCTTCCAGCGGGTCACTTTCACCGTAACCCGGCAGATCCACAGCATAGACACAGGTTTTCTTGCTCAGACGGTCGATGACGCCGTCCCAGCTCAGAAGGGCATGGTCTGTACCAGAGCCGTGAATCAGCAGCACAACGTCGTTGCCTCTGCCGCTGCGGTAAGCCATAATATTTTTCCCGCGATAAGACAGCGGAATGCGTTCAATATTCATGGAGTAACCTCCTTGATGTCGTAAGAATTCAACTTATTATAGCATAGAAAAGATGAAAAGTACAGCGACCGGAAAAGTCACGGATATTCTGTACAGAAAGCCTGTATAAATGCCGTTTTTTTTATATTTTCCTACAACATTTCTGTATTCAGAAAAAATTCAAAAAATACTGGTTGTGATTCCGTGTTTTTGCGGATATAATATAAGAATGAACATCATGGAGCATTGTGCCCATGACATGGACAAAAAGAAAGTTTCCGCCGAAAAGCGGTGGATCATCATAGAAACGACAACAAATTTAGGAGGAACAAAATATGGCAGGATTTGATTTGAATCTGGGCTTCGGCAAAGACATCGGTATCGACCTCGGTACCGCAAATACTCTGATCTTCATGAAGGGCAAAGGCATCATTATGCGTGAGCCTTCTGTTGCAGCAGTAGACACCCGCAACAATAAAGTAAAATACGTTGGTCAGGAAGCAAAAGACGTTATCGGTCGTACTCCTGGCTCCATCAAAGCAGTTCGCCCTCTGGAAGACGGCGTAATCGCAGACTTTGATATTGCTGCAAGCATGCTGCAGATCTTCATCAAACGCGCTTGCAACAACTCCATCTTCTCCCGTCCAAACGTAATCATCTGCATTCCATCCGGTGTTACCCCTGTTGAACGCCGTGCAGTAAAAGATGCTGCTCAGATGGCTGGTGCAAAACGTGTTGCTATCATCGAAGAACCAATGGCAGCAGCGATCGGTGCTGACCTTCCTGTATCCGAAGCGACCGGTTCTATGGTCGTTGACATCGGCGGTGGTACCAGTGAAGTTGCTGTAATTTCCTTGGGCGGTATCGTTGCATCCCGTTCCGTTCGTGTAGGCGGCGATAAATTCGACAGCGACATCATTCAGTTCGTGAAGAAAAAATACAACCTCCTCATCGGTGACCGTACCGCTGAAGATATCAAAGTGAACATCGGTTCCGCATATCCATATGACAATGAACAGCCAATGGAAATCAAAGGCCGTAACCTGTCTGACGGTCTGCCAAAAAATATGATGATCTATCCAGAAGAAGTGCGCGAAGCTCTGGCTGATTCTGTTATGATCATTCTCGACGCGATCCGTGCAACTCTGGAGGAAACCCCACCAGAACTGTCTGCAGATATCATCGACCACGGTATCACTCTGACCGGTGGTGGTGCTATGCTGCGCGGTTTGGATCGCCTGATCTCCAAAGAAACCGGTATGCCGGTACAGATCGCGGAAAATCCACTGGATTGCGTTGCTCAGGGTGCAGGTAAACTGCTGGAGAATACCAACGCTATGAAAGAGCTGCTCTCTGCTGACGACGAACCGCACTACTAAATGGAAACCAAACGGCTGTCGGCTGATCCGATGGCCGTTTTTCTGTATGTTGAGTAAGAAAAGAATTTTTTAAGGGGAGGGCAGTATGAGCGAATTTTTTCACAGTAAGATTTTCAAATTGTTTGTGGTATTGGCTTTGATCATCTTTGTTCTGATGTTCCGCAACAGCTTTGCACCGGGCAACAGCAACTTTTTCAGCGACATCGTTGGAATGATCACTACACCGATCCAAAAAGTGACAGCTTCGGTTGGAGAAGCTGCAGATCACGTAAAATCCCGTATTTTCCGTGCGGATGAACTGTACGAGGAAAACCAGCAGCTGAAGGAGCAGGTTCGTGTTCTCATGGAGCAGCAGGTGGAGCTGGAACAGTACCGCTGGGAAAATGAAAGCTTAAAAGCTTTTATGGGCTTGAAAGAAGAACATCCTGACCATGAGTATGTCATGGCATCAGTTGTTAGCCGCGATCCAAACAGCCGTTTCCATTCTTTTGTGGTGGATAAAGGTTCTTTGGATGGGGTAGAATATCTTGACCCAGTCATTACAGAAGATGGTCTGGTCGGACGTATCTCCGAGGTGGGCCTGACGTTCTCTAAGGTGACCACCATTCTTGACCCTGCACTGCATGTTGGTGCGTACAATGCCCGCACCCGCGACATGGGTACGGTCACCGGCCGTATTGAAGCGGCCGAAGAAGGTCTGTGCAGCATGGAGCTGGTATCACGCAGCAGTACTGCAGCCAAAGATGATATCATCGTAACAGCCGGAAGCACCGGTCTGTTCCCAAAAGATTTGGTCATTGGCCGCATTGTAAATCTGTTCAGCGAAAGTGATGGCAAGTCTATGACTGCTATGATCCAGCCAGCGGCAGACATTGAAAAAGTAACCAACGTCCTTGTGGTCACTTCCTTCCGAGGACAGGGCAGCTCTATGAATGAGCTGAGCAGTCAGCAGAAGGCAGAAGAACAGCCTGCGGACGAGACCGCACAGGGGGACGCAGAATGATTCGTGAAACCAAACTGCGTATCCAAAAAATGACCCTCTACGGAGGCTTTTTGCTTTTGTTTTATGTTTTGCAGACAACACCGGGTTTTCTGACCGTTTGGGGAAGTAAGCCCCTGTTGGTTCTGCCGTTTGTTATCGCCATCGCCATGATGGAAGGGGAATTGACAGGCGGTTTGTTTGGCCTTGCAGCAGGTGTTTTGTGCGATACCAGCAGTATCACCCTGTTTGGCATCAATTCCCTGTTGTACATGGGAGCCTGCGTTGCAGTGGGCTTGCTGGTCATTTATTATATGCAGCCGTCCCGGCTCAACAGTTTGATTTTTACTGGAACAGTAATGCTGTTCCGTCAGCTATTTGAATATTTCTTCTACTATGTTATGTGGGACTATGAGAATGTCAGCATCATTTTGCTGCGGCATATGCTGCCGACCATGCTGCTGACTCTGATTGTTACTCCGCTGATGTATTACCTTGTGCGGAGCATTTACGGCTATTACCGACGGAAAATCCACGATTAAAATCTTCCACAAAGTGTGGTGAATCTATGAAAAAACAGAACAGTTTCGGCTGGCGTCTTGTTATCCTGACCATGATCATTTTGATGGTCTTTGGCGGTTTTGGCGTACGGCTCATGTCTTTGCAGGTCGTTCACGGTGATGAATACAAAGACAAAGTTCAGCAGGGTGTTACCTACCGTCAGCAGGTGGAACCGACTCGCGGTGAGATCCTTGACCGCTACGGAAGACCTTTTGCTGTCAACACGGTAGGCTATGACATCATTATCAATGTTGCCTATCTGCCATCCAGTCAGCGAAATGCTGTTATTGAAAAAATCATCGGCTTGATGGAACAGGAAGGACAGGAATGGATCGATAATCTGCCGATTTCCAACATGGAACCTTTCACCTTCACCAATGAAGCAGAATCTGAAAGTCAGATCCGCAATCTGAAACGTATTGCAGGCAATCTGACCGCGGACACCGATGCGCAGACTACCATGGAGCAGTTATTGGAAAAATACGACCTCCATGAGATGGAAGACCGTCGTCTTGCCCGCAAAATTGCCGGTGTACGTTATGAAATGGAACGTACCGGAACCAACTCCACCACGCCGTATACATTTGCTCAAGATATTCCTATGGAGCTGGTAGTAAAGATCCAGGAATACAGCTTTGATATGCCGGGTATTGAGATTGCTCAGTCCACCACACGACAGTATGTGGACGGTCTGTTGGGCAGCAGTTTCATCGGTATCACCGGTCTGATCAATGCCGAGGAATACGAAAATGCCGATAAATCACTGTATCAGTACAACGACCGTATCGGTAAAAATGGCTTGGAAAAAGCAGCCGAATCTGTGCTGAAAGGCAGTCGAGGTACCCGCGAGATCTTAGTCGACTCGAAGGGTAATGTACTTTCCTCTACAGTAACAGAAGCTGCGACTCCAGGCAACACGGTCATTACTACCATTGATAAAGATCTTCAGGCTGCGGCTTACCGCGGCTTGGAAAATCAGATCGCACATATGCAGAACACCATGGCTGAAGATGACGGTGGCCTTGCTAATGCGGGAGCTGTTGTTGCCGTTGATGTCAAAACCGGTGAGATTTTGGCAATGGCAAACTACCCGGCTTTCGACTTGTCTGAGTATTACAGCAACTACTCCGAACTGGCGACTGACCCAATGAAACCGCTGTTCAACCGAGCAGCACAGGGTACCTATGTTCCGGGTTCTATCTTTAAGCCAGCGGTAGGTGTGGCTGGTTTGACCGAAGGCCTCATTGATCGTGACTCTACCATCGAATGTAATCATATCTACACTCGCTTTACAGACTATCAGCCTCGTTGTTTGGGCAATCACGGCTTCATCGATCTGAACTTTGCTCTGACCGTATCCTGCAACATTTTCTTCTATGATGTGGGTTATCAGCTGGGTATCGACCGCATTGCAGATTACGCCAATCAGTTGGGCTTGGGTGTATCCACCGGTATCGAGATCGAGGAAGCGCTGGGTAGAACTTCTACTCCGGAGCTGTTTGAAGAACTGCGTTCCCATTACGACCCACCGGAAACCTGGTCTGCCGGCAACGTTCTGCAGGCATCCATCGGTCAGCTGGATAATAAGTTCACCCCACTTCAGCTGGCTTCTTATACGGCAACATTGGCCAACAACGGTCAGCGCATGAAGCTCCATCTCATCAAGGAAATCAAAAGCTACGACATGAGAGAAACCGTCGAAACCATTGAGCCGGTAGTTCTGAATACAGTGGAAGCCGATGAAGAAGTTTGGGATGCAGTCAAAGAGGGTATGATCAGTGTATCCCGCGACACGACTTATGGTTCTTCCCGTTATTATCTGGGTTCCTATCCGATTACAGTTGCTTCCAAGACCGGTTCCCCGCAGGCAAACGGTGCGACCGATGCGACCTTTATCTGCTATGCTCCGGCAGAAGATCCGGAAATTGCAATTGCTGTTGTTATTGAGAACGGTGCCAGCGGTCAGAAAGCTGCTCCGGTAGCTGTTGAGATCCTCGATGAATACTTCGGTTTCAACACAGAAAACGCTGAAAACAGCAATGAAAACGCTTTGCTCCCATAGAGAAAAATTGTGCAAGTTTTTGTCGAACTTGTGCAGAGTGTAAAGAAAAAACTTCCATTCCTCTTTACAAATTCGGTTAAAGATGATAACATATTTTGTGTAACGACGTATTTTATCCACCCCGGGAGGACGAACACATGGCAAAAACAATACTCATTACTTCCGGCAAGGGTGGCGTGGGAAAATCCACCGTCTGCACGATGCTGGGTTCTGCACTGGCACGACAGAATTGTCGTGTATTGATGTTGGAAACCGACTGCGGTTTACGCAATCTCGACTTGATGAACGGCTTGGAAAATCAGGTGGTTTACGACTTGGGCGACGTCCTGCTGGGACGCTGCGAGCCGGCGAAAGCAATTCTGAAGTGTCCTTCCGTCGACGGTTTGGATCTGCTTCCTGCTGCAGGCAGCACTCGTTTTCAGATTCCTGCAGGCACTCTCAGTCGCTTGATCAGCGGACTGCGGGATTATTATGACGTCATTCTCATTGACTGTCCGGCTGGTTTCGATGATATTTTCGATGCCGTTATGGACGTTTCCGACATGGGACTTGTAGTGGTGACACCGAACCTGATTTCCGTCAAGGACGGAGCGAAGGCTGCCGATCTGTTGGTACAGGGCGGCGTAAAGGAAGGTCGCCTGCTGATCAACATGGTTCCACGACGCTGGAAACCGACGGAAGCTCTGCCGGATTTCGATGCCATCATTGATATGGTGGGAATGCAGCTCATCGGTGTGATCCCGACAGATACCGAAATGAGCGAAAACCTCAACCGCGGACGACAGGTTGGTCTGTATTCCGAAGGTGTGGAGGTCTTTGATAATATTGCAAGACGTCTTAGAGGAAAATGGATTCCTCTGAGAATCGATTAAGTACAAGATAGGAAAGGAATGGACCACCATGAACATAGCTCTCATCGCTCACGATACTAAAAAGGAACTGATGGTACAGTTCTGTATTGCTTACTGTGGTATTCTCAGCCACCACAAGATTTGTGCTACCGGTGTTACCGGTAAACTGATCGGCGACGCTACCGGCCTGGACGTTGTACGTTTCCTGGGCGGCGCACAGGGCGGCGACCAGCAGATCTCCGCACGCATCGCTTGCAATGAGATCGACTTGCTGCTCTTCTTCCGTGACCCAATTTCCGCAAAACCAAATGAACCAAACGAAGCAAACCTGCTCCGTCTGTGCGACGTTCATAACATTCCTGTTGCGACCAACATCGCTACTGCAGAAGCGCTGATTCATGCTCTGGAACGCGGTGACCTTGACTGGCGTGACATCGTTAATCCAAAACGATAAGACTTACAAACGCTGTGAGAAATCACAGCGTTTTTTCTTGTTTCTGTCACTATTACACAAGCTTTTTGATTGGATTTCGTCCACATTGATTCCGGTTAAACTGCTTGTATTTTATAGAAAAATGTGTATAATAAAAGAATACAGTAAAAGCGTAGTTCGGAGGAGTACCTCTGCCGCACC
>JAZQXX010000108.1:0-1550 GCA_045633085.1 Negativibacillus sp.
ATTCTTCATTCCATCATACCATTCCAGCACTTGTGCGGCCTGGTTTCTCATTACTTGAATTTCTTTCTCGCCAAAAGGAATAGCCCAAGGAAGTGAACTGAGGGTGTTGGAGCAAATATATAGCGCCAGCAATTTCCAAAAATCCATAGGAACATTTCCGCCAAAATAACCGTCTACCATACCGGAGGCAAAGGCGGGAGCAGCCTGGGCGCACCAAACGATTCGGTTGAATTCCTCCCAGGGATCACCAAAGTCATCCCGGTCAAAGTCAATGATCGTAAGAACACCATCTTTGTCGATCATCATATTACCGATGTGATAGTCACCGTGTTGATAGCTTTGGGGTCTATCTTTCAGCAGATGCCGATTGCAGGCAAGGTAGTCAAGAAACGCATCCCCGCCGCTTTCGTATTTCAACTCACAGTTTTCGTACATGGCAATTTTGCGGTCGATTTTGGCATTAAAACGAGTTTCCCAGCTTGGTGCATCTGTTGGTGCCGGGATGGTGTGAATCTTCGCAAGAATCTGTCCCGCATCCCAACCATAGCGGTATTGCGTATCTGCATCCATGGCCATGATCGTTTCCTCGGCATCCACACCGTCAATCCAGCTTTGGATGGAGTAGGCGCCTTCGTCACAGGTGCCGAATTCCACGGGCAGACACATGGGAATGCCCAGCTGGGCAACCTCACACATTTTCTCGTATTCCCGGCGCTTGCGCTCCAATCGGTCGATGGTAGAAATGCGTAGCAGGTATTTCTGTCCGTCAGTAGTAACGGCACAGTATTTCTGATCTCCGGACCAGCCTTTTTCGATGAGAGTCCTACTGTTGATATTCTGAAAAACGCTCATATTCTTACCTCAACAATGCCTTGCAAGCTTCATAGGTATCCGGGAACAAGTAGTCCTTTAACTCCGTAGCGGTTACCCATTTGAATTTGTCAATTTCGCCTTCTCGTACCTTCGTTTCACCGGAAACCTCGCCTAAGAAGAAAACAACCTGCTTCCGGGCAAAGTCAGAAATGGGATATTCAATAGCAGCTGTTTTGCTGGTATCTAGTGTGGCTGTCATACCTGTTTCTTCGTATAGTTCACGCAGCGCTGCTTGGACATCTGTTTCTCCCATCTCTATATGGCCTTTGGGTAAACTCCAGCATTTGGAATAGGTTTCAAAGACGAGCAGGAATTCCTGATGACCATCCACTATTCGATAAGGCAGTACACCGCAGGATTTTTCAAAACACGAAATAATCCTGCTGCAAAAATACTGCTCCTGGAATTGAACAGCTTCTGCAATTTGACCTTGGTGATACACGCTTCCAACAGGAGCGACTACCAGTTTGTCCTCGCAATCATTTCTCCTGCAGATTGCTGCGACAACCTGGCCATCAAATTCGATGATCGGCTCAGAAACACCCAGGATATATGCATCCTGTTCTTCTCCATCTCCGGCAATAATACCGGGAATGTAGCCGTAATTAATCGGATAAATGATGTCCCCATGCAGATAGTCAATAGGCCGATCTACCACAACATGGACAATCTTACCT
>JAZQXX010000109.1:0-2890 GCA_045633085.1 Negativibacillus sp.
AATCTCTTTCAGGAAAGCTTCCAGTTTTTCCTTTGGTGCCACTCCGTCAAAGTTCAGGGACATGGTTTTTGGCTTTGTATCTACAGAGTTTGTGGTCGCTTCGGACTCTGCCCACTGTTTCTCCATCAGATTTTCATGGAGGAAGGTGGTGCCAATATCGCCGTAGGTGGTGGTATCAATATCGCAGATCGGATTGTATTTGCGGACAGTTTCAATAACTTTTGTCAGCTGTTCATCGCTGATTAAATCCACCTTGTTGACAACCGCACGGTGACAGTGTTTCAGCTGACGGTCAACGGTGATTTCGTCGGCAACCTGCTCCAGGAAGTTGACACCATCCACCAGGCAAATCAGACCGCCCATTTCGTACACATCACCGGCAAGAACTTTCACCGCTTCCAGAATTTCATCGATATTGGACGGGTCTGCCAGACCGGAGCTTTCCACGAAGAGATATTCGATGTCCTGCTTGCTCATTTCTGCCAGTGCCTGTGCAAATTTCAGCTGCAGACAGGTGCAGAAAATAGAGCCGCGGGTCAGTTCGGTCATCACAAGACCATCCCGTTTCAGAATCTCGCTGTCCACGTCAATGCGTCCGAACTCATTCTGAATAATACCCACCTTCTGACCGGAAAGATTGTCCAGAATTTTCAGCAGCATGGATGTTTTACCGGAGCCCAGAAATCCGGTCAGCACATACAATTTGATTTTCTTTGTTGTTTCCATTGTTTTTTCCTCCTTACAACACTCACATTGGGATTTTTCCCATTCTTCTCTGGATTTTCCGCAAAGAACGCAATGTTTCTGCGGAATCGCATTCAGCAGACCTTCAAAATAGGCTCCTGCCGTCTGCAGAGCTTCTTCACAAAGGGAATAATAGGTCCATTTCCCTTCTTTTCTGCCGCTTACAAGACCTGCCTGTGACAGCAGCTTCATGTGATAGGACAAGGTCGGCTGTGTGAAGTTGAATTTCTCAAGGATATTGCAGGCGCACAGTTCGCCCATTGTCAGCATTTCAAGAATCTGCAGTCTTGTTTCATCACTGAGAGCCTTGAAGCAAAGAACCTGTTGTTCGTAATTCGTCATAGGAACCTCCTTATATAGAATATTTTCTATTCGTAGTATATCATATACATAGAAAGATGTCAATGTATCAGCTTCGGGCGGAAGCGCTTTCAGCTCCCAAAACCACCTTGCCAAAAGTCCGCTGCTCTGCTATCATTACAACAGCAAACAAAAAGGACGTGATATTTTGATCGGATTGGGTACAATCATCAATATGGCCGCCATTGTTCTGGGCGGTGTGTTCGGGCTGGTCGGCGGCAAGAAGCTGACTGAACGCTGTCAGGAGACTCTGATAAAAGCTATGGGTATCTGTGTGCTGTTCATCAGTACCGCCGGCGTGCTGGAGCAGATGTTTACCATTGAAGATGGGAAACTCCACAGCGGTGGCACATTTATGCTGATCATCAGCATGGCGCTGGGAGCGCTGCTTGGCGAGATGTGGAATCTGGAAGGCAAGATGGAGAACTTCGGCAAATGGCTGAGAGACAAATCCGGCAATCAGAAGGACAACCGTTTCCTTGACGGCTTTATCACCGCTTCCATGACCGTTTGTATCGGCGCAATGGCAGTGGTCGGCGCGGTACAGGACGGACTTTACGGCGATTACAGCACTCTGACCGCAAAAGCTCTGCTGGACTTCGTCATTATCATTGTTATGACATCTTCTCTGGGAAAAGGCTGTCTGTTTTCCGCCATTCCTGTGGGTATTTTTCAGGGAACTGTGACGATTCTCGCCACTCTGGTGGAGCCGCTCCTGACGGAAGCAGCGCTGCTGAATCTGTCGCTGGTAGGTTCTGTGCTGATTTTCTGTGTCGGCGCAAATCTGGTCTGGAAAAATCTGATCAGTGTAGCCAATCTGCTGCCTTCCCTGATTTTTGCCGTGGCATTTGCATTTATATAGGATAAAAAACCAGCCCTCCTTACGGAGGGCTGGTTTTTATTTTTCGCTATTCATAGAGCAGCAGCCGCTGCAGCTTTTGCTGTTGGGACAGCCGATACAGTGTCTGCCTTTCTTTTTCTCGCTGCGGATATACAGGGCTGCCGCGCCTGTCATCAGTGCGACAACTGCAATTACAATCAGGTCACTTGTCATTAGCATTTTCCTTTCACGACAACTTTGGCAGGATTGTTTTTACGGATGATAACTGCGATGTATGCCGCCATTGCTGCTACTGCTGCACCGCCTGCGATTGCAGCAGGAATGTTCAGAGCTGCCGGGTCAGTCAGCAGGGTACCGATGGTGTAAACCAGGTAAGCTACGGTGTAGCCGGTCGCAAACTGCAGACCCACGCCGCCCCAGAACCACTTGCGGTCGCTGATTTCGGAGCGCATTGCGCCCAGAGCTTCGAAGCATGGCGGAGTAAAGAGATTGAACATCAGATAAGCCAGCGCTGCCACTTTGGTGATGGCGAATACTGCAGCTACTTCAGAGCCTGCGCCTTCCAGCAGAGCCAGTTCTTCAGTATCGATGAGATTTTCCAGACCTACAAAGCAGACTGCCAGAGTACCAACGACGTTTTCTTTCGCAATGAAGCCGGTCACAGCTGCTGCCGCCATCTGCCAGGAAGCCACACCGATGATTGGAATCAGCACATAGGAGAATGGCATTGCGATGGATGCCAGAATGGAATCGCCTGCGGCTTCTGCCACGCTGAAGCTCCAGGTGAAGGTCTGCATCAGCTGAACAACGGTGTTGCACAGCAGGATTACGGTTGCAGCTTTCACAACATAGGACCAGCCGCGGGAGCACATGGAGAAGAAGGCACGTTTCAGAGAAGGCAGTTTGTATTCCGGCAGTTCGATGATGAAGAAGGATTTCTTCGCC
>JAZQXX010000110.1:0-5023 GCA_045633085.1 Negativibacillus sp.
GCTTTCTTTCGATCAGCTCCTGACGACGTTTGTTATTATAGCGTACTTTTTCCTTTTTGTCAACACTTTTCCGAAAGTTTTTTCAAACTTTTTTAAAGCATTAAAAAACGGCTTGATCATGCGGTTTTTCGAAACAAAAAAGGAGCAGATTTCTCTGCCCCTTCAAAAATTCTGAAAAATTTTTCAAAAATTATTTTGCCAATTCTTTCAGCTGATGGCGAGTGAACACGTATTTTTTATCGCAGAACTGACAGCCAACTTCTACCTGCTGATCTTCTTCTGCCATTTTTTTCAGCTCAGCTTTGCCGATGCTCAGCAGTGCACGTTCCACGCGGTCACGGCAGCAATCGCAAATATAGCCCATGTCGTACTCGTCCAGAACTTCCGGTTCAAAACCTTCCAAAACTTTGAAAGCAATTTCCTGTGGGGTCATGCCTTCTTCGATCATTTTGGAAACCGGTTTCAGATTACGGATATTTTCTTCCAGACGGTCGATTTCTTCATCCAGTGCACCTGGCAGCAGCTGCACCAGGAAACCACCTGCTGCTTTTACAGTCAGGTCCTGATTTAC
This sequence comes from Negativibacillus sp., assembly GCA_045633085.1. Taxonomy (GTDB): domain Bacteria; phylum Bacillota; class Clostridia; order Oscillospirales; family Ruminococcaceae; genus Negativibacillus. The sequence continues at coordinate 572 of JAZQXX010000110.1, forward strand.
CAGAACGCCCAAACCGCAAACAGTTGGGATCTGTTCACTGATCGCATAGTAGCTGGTGATATCTTCTGCGATTTCGCCGGATACGATCGGAACCTGACCGATGTAAGGTTCTTTCATGCCCATATCGCGGATAACATACAGGAAGCCATCGTTACCAACAGCACCTGCTACATCCAGTTTACCGTTTGGATTCAGTGGCAGTTCAACCACTGGATTGGTCATGTAACCCTTTACATTACCGCTGCCGTCGCTGACAGCGATCAGATGGCCAACAGGACCATTGCCTTCCATACGCAGAGTGATGGAGTCATTTTTGCTTTTCAGCAGAGTACCCATGATGGAGGCTGCAGTCAGCAGACGACCTTCAGCAGCGGTGATCACTGCGGACGTTTTATGAACCTGTTCCATTTTTGCAATGGCATCGGTGCTGTCTACTGCAATGCAAATTACGCCGCCTTCATGAGAGATTGTACGTACCAGTTTACCCATAGTTTCGTTTTCTCCTCTTGTGTTGCTTTTCTGTACTATTTACGCTTTCTTGCTACATAAATCAAGCGCTGTGTGTCTTCTTTTGGTGCTTCTCGGCTGTCATCGCCGTACACAGCCAACAGGTCGAAGCCGGTTTCATCCAGCAATGCTTCCAGCCACTGAGGCTCATAGCTTCTCTCGCTGAACTGTTCACTGCTGCGAGTGTAGCTGTCTGTTTCCTCATCGTAAGCGAAAAAGTCCAGACTGATGTGCACAGTGTCTGTCGCTTCCTCAAATTCGTTCTGCCATACGCAGTAAACGGAATCACAGTCGTACACAAAGGTATTATTTCCAAGCACCTGACGGTGCTTATAAGGGCTGTTTACATCGAAAAGAAACAGTCCGCCCGGTACGGTAAAGAGGCTTACCCCTTTAAAAATCTCCCTCACCTGTTTTGGGTCGGTCACATGATTGATGCTGTCCAGTGCGCACACAGTGGTGTCCACGGTGCCGTAAAGGTCCAGATCGGTCATATCCTGGCAGAGGAACAGGATATCCTGCTCTGCCTCATATTTCTTTTCCAAAGCAACAGACAGCATATCCGCAGAATTATCCACGCCGATGACATCATAGCCAAGACGGGACAGCTCCACAGACAAACTGCCTGTACCACAGGCCAGATCCAGCAGGATCGGACCTTCTGTTTTAAATTCTTTGATGATTGAATCAAAATAACTTGCTCTCTCCGCATAGGAGATATTGCCGGTCAACTCATCATAAAAACCGGCAAAAGCAGAATACATCATTCCTGTCGGTCCTCCAGCTTTTAGTTTTCCGAAGCAGGTTTGTCTTCCAAACGGTCGAATACAATGCGGTAGCCATCGCTGCCATAGTTCAGAGAACGGTTGACACGGCTGATGGTTGCGGTGGAAGCTCCTGTCTGCGCTACGATATCGCTGTAAACCTTACGGTCATCCAGCATCTTTGCTACGACCAGTCGCTGAGAAATGGATCTAAGCTCGTTGATGGTGCAAAGATCGCCGAAGAATTTATAACATTCTTCCATGGACTCCAGCTTCAATACTGCCTGGAACAAAAATTCCACATTGAGGTCTTTCATTTTAGACTCCATTTGGTAGCATCCTCCATTCGATCAATGAAAATCATTAAATTTTCAATACGGAGATATCGCATCCGTATCATTAGTTTACCATGTTACCGCGATTCTGTAAAGAACCTCCACGTTCGGCTTCTTTCCCCCTGCCGAAAGCAACATGATTTTGTTTCCTGTTGACGGACAATCTCCCCTAAAGCGTCCGTCATATAAAGATTATACCATGTCATTCAAGACAAAAACAAGCTGTACCCTTTTAAAATGGCCTGCCACTCTGTTTTTTCTCACTTTACAACATGAAACAGCTTGTTTTTTATCTAAAATACAAACAATCCCCTATTTTTAATTAAACTTCTTTATCTGATAATGAGCGGAACTCTCCCCAGCCATTTAGCTTTTCCTTGAAGAAGCGCAGCTGCTGTGCTATAATTTACCTCAGTAAAGAGAGAAAGGCAGTGACATGATGCTGAATCAGAAACTGATCGATGAAGAATATGGCTTTTTAGGTGATGCGATTTTCCTCAATGTTTCGCAGGTAGTTTTGCCGCCAAAACGTGTGCAGGACGCTTACCGCCGCTTTATGGATGATTATATTGCCAATTACGGCATGGATATTGTTTCCCACGCCTGGGATATCGTTAACAACGCCCGTCCAAAACTGCAGAAACTCATCGGTGCAGCAGAAGCCCATGAGATCGCTTTCGTTAAAAACACTGCTGAAGGTATTTCCATTCTTGCCAATGGCTTGACCTATCAGCCGGGTGATAATATCGTCATCGCAGACCAGGAACATCAGTCTGTCCTGTTTCCATGGATCGCTGTTCATGAGCGTCATGGCGTAGAACTGAAAGTCGTAAAATCTGTGAATCGTGAGATCCCAACAGAAGATATGATCGCTGCTATCGATGAACATACCCGTGTGCTCATCGTATCTGCCGTGCAGTTCTCTACCGGCTTCTACTCCGATTTGAAGCGTTTGGGTGAAGCCTGCAAGGAAAAAGGCGTGATCTTCGCGGTGGACGGCATTCAGGCTTTGGGCAGACTGCAGCTGAACGTACAGGATTGCCACATCGACTGGCTGGCTGCCGGCTCTAATAAGGGTCTTCTCGGCACTTTAGGTGCAGGGTTCATCTACTGCTCTGACCGCATTGTAAAGGACATCATCCCTTGTTATGCAGGTTACCAGAGTACTGTAAGCCATGTAGCGCCACCGTCCATCACCACAGAGTTCGATCGCTTGGAATGGTATCCTCATGCAAGACGTTTTGAATCCGGCAATCTGAGCTACAACTGTATTGAAGCCATTTCCAACGGTGTGGATTTGATCTTGGAGCTAGGCATCGAAAACATTGACGCTCACATCCGCAAACTGGAAAAACACCTCCGTGCAAACATTGTCGACCTGAAACTCCCTGTGGTACAGGCAAACGATGAGAAACACTGGGGTGGTGTGATCTGCGTATACTACCCTGCTGAACACGAAGCGGACGTTGTCCGTATTCTGAATGAACACAAAATCTACTGCACCATGCGCGGCGGTTACATCCGTTTCGGTTTGGAATTCTACAATACCATTGAGCAGATGGATGTTGTTTCCGCAGCTCTTCACGAAATCGACGCATTTGCAAACAAATAGAAGGTGAACCATATGAAAAAGAAACTTGCCATCATCGGCTGCGGCGCTCTTGGCCGTATTTTAGCTACCAATGTAAACAAACTCCTGTCTGAACAGTATGAAATCTGCGGACTGTACGACCTGTGGCAGGAAGGCGCACAAAAACTTGCCGAAGATGTGGGCAGCAAAGCCTGCGCTACCATCGAGGAGCTGTACGCACTGAAACCTGACTATACTGTAGAAATTGCCGGCATTCCTGCTGCCAAAGCATACGGTGAAGAAATTCTTCGCAATGTCAGCGATTTGATCGTGGTGTCCGTGGGTTCTTTGGCAGATGAAACCTTTAAGCAGAACCTTTTGACTGCTGCCGAAGAAAGCGGACATAAAATTTACGTTGTCAACGGTGCCATCGGTGGCTTTGATCTGATGCAGATTTTTGCTCTCATGGGACCTTCCAAAGTCAGCATCGAAAGCACCAAAGCTCCTCGTAGCCTTAACGGCGCACCATACCTCAATGGCCGTGAGCTTTCTGAAACCGAAGAAGAACTGGTATTCTGCGGCGGTGTACAGGACGCTATCAGCGGTTTCCCGAAAAATGTCAATGTTGCCGTAGCTACTGCTTTGGCTTCTGATAATCCGGAAACCGAAGTCCGTATTCGCAGCGTTCCGGGCAGAGCGGAAAACTCCCACTCCATCACCATCGAAGGTGAATACATGAAAGCGGAGATCAAAGTGACCTCCACCCCTGACCCTGTGAATCCAAAATCCAGTGTCAGCGCAGCGTGGAGCGTTGTTGCTCTGCTGAAAAACCTCGCTTCCCCTGTTTTCTTCTACTAAAACACCCAAACACCCACGGAAGGATTTTCTCCGTGGGTGTTTCTTTATGGATTCAGCGTCCAGCCAAAATCATTATGATAGATCATATTGCGTGTCATACCGCCATCGATGCAGATATTTTCACCGGTGATGAATCCTGCTTTTTCTGAACAGAGGAACAGCACCATATGGGCGATATCCAGCGGATTTCCCACTCTGCCGACTGGCTGCTGTACAGCGTCCGCACCTTCATAAACGGTGTAGTCAGTGTCGATCCATCCAGGAGAAATGGAATTGACTCTTACCTTCCCTGCCAAACTGACTGCCAGCGCGTGGGTCAATGCAGAGATTCCGCCTTTTGCCGCGGTGTAGCTCTCTGTCTGCGGCTGACTCATTCGGTCACGGGACGAAGAAATATTGATGATGCTTGCTCCTTTGG
>JAZQXX010000111.1:0-13334 GCA_045633085.1 Negativibacillus sp.
CCTGAAAATGCAGGATGTTGTCGGCGATGTTCTGAACAAATTCAATGTGAAAATGGAAAATCTCTTCGAGCTGGAACCGGACGCAGGTCTGGGTAACGGCGGTCTGGGTCGTCTGGCAGCCTGCTTCATGGACGCTCTGGCTACTCAGGAATATCCAGCAATGGGTTACTCCATTCTCTATGAATACGGTATCTTCAAACAGAAGATCATCGACGGTTGGCAGTCTGAACAGCCTGACAACTGGCTCCCTGGCGGTAAAGTATGGCTGGAAGAAATTCCTGACCATGCAGTAGACATCCACTTCGGCGGTCACATCGAAGAATTCTGGGACTACGGTTACCATCATGTTCAGCATAAGGACTACACTGTTGTTAAAGCAGTTCCTTATGACATCATGATCTCCGGTTACGACACCAAAGGTGTCAGCGTGCTCCGTCTGTGGACCGCGAAGAGCCCATCCTTCGATATGGAATCCTTCAACCGCGGTGACTACGCTTCCGCTCTCGGCGGCAACACCAACGCAGAAGTTATTTCCAAGATCCTCTATCCAAACGACAACCACCCACAGGGTAAAACTCTGCGTCTGAAACAGCAGTACTTCCTGACCTCTGCTTCCATCCATGATATCGTTCGCCGTCATGTTACTACCTACGGCTCCATGGATAACTTCGCTGAGAAAAATGCTATCCACATCAACGATACCCACCCAACTCTGGCAATTCCAGAGCTGATGCGTATGCTGCTGGATGAATTCAACTACAGCTGGGAACAGGCTTGGAACATCGTGACCCGTACCTTCGCTTACACCAACCACACCGTTATGAGCGAAGCACTGGAATGCTGGAACGAAGATATGTTCCGTTCTCTGCTGCCACGCGTTTACCAGATCGTTAAGGAAATCGACAACCGCTGGAAACAGCAGCTGTATAAAGAAGCACATCTGGACGGTTACACCGTTTCCAGAATGGGCATCATCGAGAACCACACCATCCACATGGCAAACCTGTCTGTTGTTGGTTCCCACAGCACCAACGGCGTATCTGCACTGCACAGCCAGATCCTGAAGGACGACGTTCTCCATGACTTCTACCGTGTGACCCCTTACAAATTCAATAACGTGACCAACGGTATCGCATCCCGCCGTTGGATGTATCAGTCCAACCCAAGACTGAACAACATGATCACCGAACTCATCGGTCCTGACTTCATGAAAGATCAGGAGAAGATGGTAGATCTGCTGAAATTCCAGGACAACAAAGCTGTTCTGGAGAAATTTGCTGAGATCAAACGCGCAAACAAAGTGGACTTCGCAGACTACATCAAAAAACACACCGGTCAGATCGTGAATCCGGATTCTGTGTTCGACGTACAGGTAAAACGTCTGCATGAGTACAAACGTCAGCACCTGAACGCAATGCAGATCCTGACTATGTACAATGAGATCAAAGCAAATCCAAATAAAGATTACCAGCCAGTTACCTTCATCTTCGGTGCAAAAGCTGCTCCTGGTTACTACCTGGCAAAACAGATCATCAAATTCATCTGCTCTCTGGGTCAGCAGATCCAGAACGATCCACAGGTTCGCGATATCCTGAACATCGTATATCTGGAAGACTACCGCGTAACCATGTCCGAGCTGCTGATGCCTGCATCTGAAATCTCCGAACAGATCTCTCTGGCAGGTACCGAGGCTTCCGGTACCGGCAACATGAAACTGATGCTCAACGGCGCTGTTACCCTGGGTACCTGGGACGGTGCAAACGTTGAGATCGGCGAACACGTAGGCGACGGCAATATCTTCGTCTTCGGTATGGATACTCCGGAAGTAAACCGTCTGAAACAGACCGGCTACAATCCATTTGAGATCTACTCCAACCACGCTGAACTGAACCAGGCGATCAATATGCTGACCAACGGTTCCATCGCTGGCAACACCTTCGAACCTCTGGCAGACAGCCTGAAGTTCCGCGACCCATACATGGTTCTGAAAGACTTCGACTCTTACAACCAGACTCGTAAAAAAGCATTCGAAACTTACGGCGACCTGTATACCTGGCAGAAAATGGCCCTGAACAATACCGCTCAGGCTGGTTACTTCTGCGCAGACCGTTCCATCCGCGAATACGCAAAAAATATCTGGGGACTGTAATTTTGAACCCGGTAGGCGGGGCAGTCATTGGACTGTTCCGCCTTTTTCTTTGAAGAAAAACGAATTCAAACAGGAAAGGCGGTAACCTATTGGACACCTGTATTTTTGACAGTAAACTGACTCAGTTTAAAGACCCCTTCGGCGCTTTGCCATCCGGTCAATCTGTGACCTTCCATGTCTATCTGCCAAAAAGAATCGCAGCAGAGCGTGTGGACCTTATCATCCATACCGACGATTCCCCGGATGTGGATATTCCAATGGAGTTGGTTCGTTTTACCGCCGATGAAAACGTATATCAGTGTGTGTTCTGTCCGGCAAGACCGAAGCTGTACTTCTACAACTTCCGCTTTGTGGACAACGGTGTGCCTCACACCTTGACTCCGGACGATTATAAATGTGCGGAAATCGACGGCAGCGGCTCAAGCTGGCAGCTGACCGTTTACGATAAAAACGTGAAAACACCGAGCGTTTTGGGTGACGGTATCCTGTATCAGATCTTCCCGGACCGCTTCTATAAGTCCGGTATTCCGAAAATCGGTGTGCCGGAAGACCGTGAGCTCCGCGACGATTGGGGAGAACTGCCGGTTTACCGCGAAAATGCAAAGGGTGTCTTTACCTGCAACGACTACTTCGGCGGTGACCTGAAGGGTGTGGAGCAGAAGCTGGATTATCTGGAGGAGCTGGGCGTTACCTGCATCTATCTGAATCCGATCTTTGAAGCACATTCCAACCATCGCTACAACGTGGCGGATTACATGAAAATCGACCCGCTGCTGGGTACAGAGAAGGACTTCACCGACCTCTGTAAGGCAGCGAAAAAACGTGGGATTTCTGTGATTTTGGACGGCGTGTTCAGCCACACCGGCAGCGACAGCATTTACTTCAACAAAGAAGGCCGCTACGGCCAAAAGACCGGTGCTTACCGCGATCCGAACAGCCCGTTCCGTCCATGGTACCAGTTCAAGAACTATCCAAAAGAATACGAAAGCTGGTGGGGCTTCAAAACTCTGCCGAATGTCAATGAAGACGACGATGCCTTCCTTGATTTTATCTGCCGCAACAAGGATTCTGTCATCCATCACTGGCTGAACGCCGGTGCGTCCGGTTTCCGACTGGATGTAGCTGACGAGCTGCCGGACATCATTTTGGACGAGATCAACCGCGCAGTAAAAAGCCACGGTGATGACAAGGTCATCATCGGTGAAGTTTGGGAAGACGCGACCAATAAAATCGCTTACAGTCAGCGCAGACGCTACCTCTTGGGCGGTCAGCTGGACAGCGTGATGAACTATCCGTTCCGCAACTGCGTACTGGACTATGTTCGTGACGGCAAGGGCAGACAGTTCTTAACAACTGTGAACAGCATCGTGGAGAACTACCCGCTGCCTGCACTGAATTGTGCTATGAATCCGCTGTCTACTCACGATACCGAACGTGCTCTGACTGAGCTGGTCTGTGAACCATCCAACGGCCGCGACCGTATTTGGCAGGCGGAACATCACTACCTCAGCGATGATGCTTACTGGCAGGGTATCAACTCCCTGAAGCTGGCATCGACTCTGCAGTACTTCCTGCCGGGTATTCCGAGCCTGTATTACGGCGACGAAGCCGGACTTTCCGGTTACCGTGACCCATTCAACCGCTGCTGCTACCCATGGGGTACCGAAAATGCAGAGCTGGTGGATTGGTTCAAGAAGCTGGGTCAGCTGCGCAAGAGCGCGAAGTTCCTGAAAGACTGTCAGTTCACTCCGCTTTGTGTCAACGATAACATCTGTTCCTACATCCGCCATTTGGATGACGAGCATCAGCTGTTGGTTGCCATCAACCGCAGCTACCATTCTCATTACCTGCCAATGCCGAAAGCGTTCAAGAACGTGCGTCCTGTCACTCTCTGCGGCAGCTACAATGAGGACGGTCATTTGGAGCATCACAGTGCTGTGGTCTTCCTCATCAACAAAGAAAAAACTGCGAAATAAAAGAACCCCCTCTCCAAAACGGAGAGGGGGTTTGTTATTTTGTCTGAGTGAAGTCGAAATACTTCTGCATTTTTCGTGCAGCCAATGCCACAGGGAAACCCATAACATTGAAATAATCGCCGTGGATGCCCTTTACCATGAGGGAGCCTTTGCCCTGAATACCGTAGCCGCCGGCTTTGTCGTAAGGTTCTTCCAGAGAAGCGTACCAGAGGATCTCTTCTTCGCTCAGTGGATAGAATTCCACTTCGGTGACGTCGTAGAAGCATTCGGTTTTGCCATTAAGGGCCAGTGCCACGCCGGTATAAACCTGATGACGACGACCGGACAGGCTGCGGATCATTTCCACACAGTGGTCATGATCCTTCGGTTTGCCTAAAATCAAGTTATCCACAGCAACGATGGTGTCGGAACCGACCACCAGATCGTCGTAGTGATGAGCAGCGATCTCTTCGGCTTTGGCTTTTGCGAGAGCCATAACGGTTTCCGCAGGAGTTGCACCGGCAGGTACGATCTCTTCGCCTTTTGCAGGTTCTACGCTGAAAACAGGGTGGATCTGTTTGAGCAGCTCAATGCGTCGTGGAGATTTGGAAGCTAAGATCAGATTCATAAACAGCCCTCCGCTATGCGCGACCGGTGGAGCCGAAACCGCCTGCACCGCGTTCGGTGTCGGAGAGTTCATCGGCTTCAATGATCTCCGGCAGAGCCACCGGCATCAGCAGTAGCTGAGCCACACGGTCACCCGGATGAACGACGAAATCTACATCGGAGTTGTTGCGCAGGAAAACGCTGATTTCGCCGCGGTAGTCGGAGTCGATGACGCCGATGCCGTTGCCCATGGAAATACCGTATTTGTAAGCCATGGAGCTGCGAGATGCGATGATCGCAACGTATTCCGCACTTTCCATTTCGATAGCGATGCCGGTCGGCAGACGAACGCCTTCGCCAGCAGGAATGATGAGATCTTCTTCGATGCAGGCACGCAGGTCGTGACCGGCGCTGCCAGGAGTTTCACGCTTTGGCAGCTGAGCGCCTTCGCGGATCAGTTTTACTTTTAAAATAGACATAATTGATTTACCCTCGATTCCAATGGTAATTTATTTGCAGGTATATAAGTTGATTTTAGCACATTTCGACCGCTGGAACAATGCAAAAATAGCGAAAAACAAAAGCCGGGTAAGTGCGATTTTCACAAGAATCAAAAAGATGTGAAAATATTGAAAAAAAGATTTGAATATTCTGTCACTTCATGTTATCATTGTTCCGTAACAACCATTTTGTTTTTATGGAGGACTATTATGGATAACGAAAATCGTGATCTCACAGCCGTTCATCCGCAGATGAAAAAAGTTGTCAGCGTTGAAAGCTTTATTTTCATCGGCCTGTTTATCGCCTTCTTCGGCTGGATCGGTAGCCAGATGGGTGTTGTAAACATGCTCAACACCATGATGAATACCGCATTCGATCTGCTGATCAACACCTGCTTCTACATCATGGCAATCGCCGTTCTGGCGGGTGCTATCGCAGCTCTCTTCACTGAGTTTGGTGTGGTTGCTATTATGAACAAGATCCTTTCCCCACTGATGAAACCGGTTTACGGTCTGCCTGGCGCAAGTGTTATCGGTGTATTTGCAACTTACCTTTCCGATAACCCAGCGATCCTGACTTTGGCTGACGACCACGGCTTCAGACGTTACTTCAAAAAATATCAGCTCCCTGCACTGTGCAACATCGGTACTGCATTCGGTATGGGTCTGATCATCACCACCTTTATGATGGGTATCGCTTCTCCAACCGGCGAAAGCTTTGTAAAAGCAGCTCTCATCGGTAACCTGGGTGCAGTGATCGGTTCTGTTGTCAGCGTTCGTATGATGCTGATGTTCACTTCCAAATACTACGGCACCACTGAGTACTGCGACATTCACCACAGCATGACTGACGCAGAAGTTATGACCGACTACCGTATGGTTCGTCCTGGCAGTCCAGCAGGTCGTTTTATGAACGCAATGCTGGAAGGCGGCAAATCCGGTGTTGATATGGGTATGGCAGTTATTCCTGGCGTTCTCATTATCTGTACTGTTGTAATGATGCTCACCAACGGTGCTTCCGCAGACGGCACTTTCACCGGTGCTGCTTACGAAGGTATCGGCTTCCTGCCAATGGTAGGTGAAAAACTGAGCTTCGTTCTGGAACCTCTCTTCGGCTTCACCAGCGCGAAAGGTGTAGCAGTTCCTGTTACCGCACTGGGTGCAGCAGGCGCAGCGATCGGTCTGATCCCAGGCATGGTTGCTGACGGTCTGGCTACCGGCAACGACATCGCAGTATTCACCGCAATGTGCATGTGCTGGTCCGGTTACCTGTCCACTCACGTTGCAATGATGGACTCCCTGAAATGCCCAGAAATGACCGGTAAAGCGATCATCAGCCACACCCTCGGCGGTCTGGTTGCAGGTGTATCCGCTCACTGGATCTACGTTCTGCTGGCTCTCATCTAACAAAACAAGCAAAAATCCCGTGGAAATCCACGGGATTTTTTATTTTTCCAAGAAAAGTGCAGAGATTCACAGTTTGTTTATGGAAAAGCGCTTTCTTTTCTGCTAAAATAAAATAGTATACTATGCTAAGGTGGGGATGATATGTTTGGCTACATCAAACCGCACAGCCCGGAGCTGAAGGTGAAGGAACAGGAAGCATATCGTGCTGTTTACTGCGGGCTCTGCAAAGAAATGGGCAGGACCTACGGACAGCTGTCCCGCATGACCCTCAGCTACGACTTGGCCTTTCTGGCAGTGCTGGCTATTGGTGTCAAAGGCGAGATGGTGGAATTTCAGCAAGAGCGCTGTATGGTGCATCCGCTGAAGAAACGAAACATCTGTCAGCCTTGCGAAAGTTTGGAGCTGTCTGCAGCTATGGCGGTGATTTTGCTGTACCACAAGCTAAAGGACAACATCGCTGACGGTGACGCAGGAGAAAAGGCAGCTTGTCTGCTGGCACTTCCGGCGGCACAGAAAGCCTATGACAAGGCCGCAGCGAAACTTCCGGAGCTGGCGAAAGTGACGGAAGAACAGATGGCAGCTCAGGCTGCACTGGAAAAAGAACAGTGCTCCTCCGTGGACCGAGCAGCGGAACCGACGGCGAAAATTTTGGAAGCTGTTTTAGGTGGACTGTCCGAGGACAGCACACAGCAGCTGGTGCTGAAGCGCATCGGTTATCTGCTGGGCCGCTGCATCTACCTCATGGACGCACTGGACGATCTGGAAGAGGACAAGGCAAATGACAGCTATAACCCATTCCGCTTCTGTGAGGCGGTGGAAGGGGAAGCACCGCAGGAACAGGCGGTGGCTTCGCTGTATCTCACCATTGCAGAACTGATCCGCGCCTACGATTTGCTGGAAGTCAGCCATTTTGACGGCATTCTCCGCAACGTCTTTGAGCTGGGACTGAAGCAGTCGGTGGACCGCTTGAAAGAAAAGAATAAACAATAAGAAATTCACATAAAACTAAAGGAGACTGATCTATGGATCCTTATAAAGTACTGGGTGTGGCGCCGGATGCTACCGATGAACAGGTGAAAGCGGCTTACCGCGATCTGGCAAGAAAATACCATCCGGACAATTACGCCAACAATCCTCTGGCTGATCTGGCGCAGGAAAAAATGAAACAGATCAACGAGGCTTACGATACCATCACCAAACAGCGCAAAGCAGCTCAAAGCTCTGCCGGAAGCTATCAGCAGAGCAGCTACGGACAGCGCAGCAGCTCGACCTATCAGTACGGTCAGAGCAGCCAGAGCGGATCTCAGTTTGCGGATATTCGCCGACTGATCATGCAGCACCGTATTGTGGAAGCAGAAGAACTGCTGGACGGTGTTCCACCGGCAAACCGCAGCGGTGAATGGTACTTCCTCAAGGGAAATATCCTCTACAACAAAGGCTGGCTGGATGAAGCTTACCGTTACTTCACCAAAGCCTGTCAGCTGGATCCGGGCAACCGGGAATTCCAGAATGCGATGCAGCAGATCGCATGGCAGCGCGGCAATGCCCGTCCGACCGGTTACGGCTACGGCGGTACTGTGACCCGCGGCGGTGGAATGGATGTCTGCGATGTGTTCAACACCCTGATCTGCGCAGACTGCTGCTGCGAATGTATGGGCGGCGACCTCATTGGCTGCTGCTAACAATTTTGTAGGAGTTATCGTAGAGTTATGAAAGTAAAAAATAGTACGCGTGTGGCGCTGGGTGGTATGGCATCGGCGCTTTGCATGCTGCTGATGTTTATGACAGGGCTGATCCCCTTCGGAACCTTCGCTTTGCCGGCAATGGCAGGCATCGTTCTGATCGTGGTGGTGGTGGAGATGGGACGTTCCACCGCGGCATTGGTTTATGCGGCAGTATCCCTGCTGTCCCTGTTCATGTGTCCCGACAAGGAAGCGGCCATGATGTTCATCGGCTTCTTCGGCTTCTACCCGGTGGTCAAGGAAAGCCTGGACCGCATCAAGCCAAAAGTACTGCAGGGACTGGCAAAATTTGCAGTGTTCAACGCTGCGGTACTGGCGACCTACTGGATTATCATCAACGTCTTCGGACTGGATGACGTCATGGAAGAAATGGGTGCCTTCGGCGATTTGACCCTATTCTTCACCTGGCTCATGGGCTGCGGCGTGTTCGTCATGTTCGACATCGCCCTGGGTCGTATCCACTGGGCTTACAAGCACGTTCTGCGCTACCGTTTCTTCCGAAAAACCAGATAGCCGGAGCCTGCGTTGAATTTTTCCCATTTTTGGGTTATACTTAATATCAGAAAAGGAGGAGATGCGTATGAAACGCTTTGCGGTACAGGTGGGCGACATCACCAAATGCCAGGCAGATGCACTGGTCCATCCGGTGACGGAAGCTTTGGACAGCGCCGGCGTTGTCAGTGAGGAAATTTTCCGTGCGGCGGCTCCTTCTCTCCGCGAGGAATTGAGCGAGTACGGTTCCTGTCAGCCGGGCGGCGTTGTGGTGACAGAAGCCCACGGACTGGCTGTGAAGAAAATGCTCCATACCGTCAACCCAAAATGGTTGGGCGGTGAAGCAAACGAGGAACGCATTCTTGCGGACTGCTACCGAAACTGCCTGAACAAAGCAGTGGAGCTGGGACTGAAACACATCGTCTTTCCGTCCATCAGCACAGGCGCCTATCACTTCCCGGTAAATCTGGCGGCAAACATCGCGGTTCAGACCATTTTGGATTTTCTCAAGGAAGACAGCACGCTGGAATCCGTGACCCTCATGTGCCTTGATGCACGCACCACCTTGGTTTACGATATGTGTGCGGCTCAGTATCAGCGCTAAGTGAATAAAAACAGACCTCCTTGCCCAAAGTGTGGGTAAGGAGGTTTTTTCATGCACAAAAATATTTTATTGCTGTATTGCGTGATGGTCAGCATTGCCATGGTGCTGATCCTGCGGATTTGGCAGCTGTCATTCAGTGAGGAACTGACTCAGGCGGCACAAAGCCAAAGCAGCTACGTGGTGGACATCTGTCAGACCCGCGGCGCCATCTATGACTGCAAAGGAGAGCGCTTCACGGAAACACAGGCTCATGTTGCAGCGGCGATCTCGCCGTCGGCAGAAGCCATGCAGACATTGGCCGCCAACCTGACAGGAAGCCGACGCTCTGCGATTTTGCAGCAAGTGCGGGAAGGGAAGCCCTTCCTCAGTCTGCTGGGAAAGCAGCGGATCTACGGCGAAGGCATCCTCTGTTTCGATGTATACGAACGTTACGGCGGCCATCCGTTGGCAGCTCATATCCTCGGCTATCTCAACGGCGAAGGTGCAGGAGTCAGCGGCTTGGAGAAAGCCTTTGATGAACAGCTGAGCGCAGCCGGTGAGCGGGTAACTCTTCGCTACGGGGTCGATGCGTCGCAGAAAGCACTGGACAGAGTCCTGCCAGAACAAAGCGGTTCCACAGAGCAGGTCAAAGAAGGCTTGGTGCTGACATTGGATCGGGAGATCCAGCGGCTGTGCGAGGTCATCGGCGGACAAATGCTGGACAAGGGAGCTATCGTGGTCATGGATGTGGACAGCGGTGAACTGCAAGCGTCCGTATCCCTGCCGACCTTTGATCCCAACAATGTGGCGGCAAGTCTTGACGATGATGATTTTCCGCTGTTCAATCGGGCATTTCAGGCATATAACGTCGGTTCCAGCTTTAAACTGGCGGTGGCTGCCGCAGCATTGGAGCAGGGGCTTTCTCCGGATTTTACGGTGAACTGTGTGGGTGGTGTGGAGATCGGCGGAAGGATGGTGTACTGCCACCACCGAGCCGGTCACGGTGAAACTGACATGGAACGGGCACTGGAGCAGTCCTGCAATCCGTATTTCATTGCACTGGGTCGGGAGATCGGTGGAGAAAGTATCCTGACCATGGCAGAGTACCTCGGTTTTGGGCAGAGCAGCGACTTTGCGGAAGGCGTCCGTTCTGTGGCAGGTAACTTGCCGGAAGAGGCAAGCTCACCGCTGGCTTTGGCCAATCTTTCTTTTGGGCAGGGTGAGCTGCTGGCAACACCCGTGCAGATCGCGGCTATGGTTTCTGCTGTCGCAAACGGCGGTTGTGCGGTTCAGCCGCAGCTGATTTTGGGATGGACAGAGGACGGTTCTGTGCCGGAGGTGCAGGAACAGGCGCAGGAGCGTATCTTCTCGCAGCGAACAGCGGAACTGCTTCAGCACTACATGGTGGAAGCAGTGGAAGAAGGCAGCGGTATCAACGCAAAGCCGATTTTCGCAGCTGCCGGAGGAAAGACCGCTTCGGCACAGACGGGTCAGTACGATGAGAACGGAGAAGAGATCGTTCACGCATGGTTTGCCGGTTTCTATCCGGCAGAGGAACCACGCTACGCCATTGTGGTTTTGGCGGAAGGCATGGAATCCGGCGGAAGTTACGCCGCACCGGTGTTCAAGCGCATCTGCGAGCAGATCACAGTGCTGGAAAACGAACGGAAATAAAAAAGACCCTCTCCGTGAGGAGAGGGTCAAGAAAGGGTTCAAGAATTATTTTTTGGAACCAACCAGCTGACGGGTGTGTTCAGCTACCATTTCTGGGGTGATGTCGGTTTTTCTTGCAACGCCGGTTTCGATAGCTACGCGAGCTACGTTAGCAGCAACTGCTGGAGCAACGCGTTCATCGAAGGTAGAAGGAATGATGTATTCTGGGTTCAGTTCTTCGTCAGAAACCAGAGAAGCGATAGCTTCAGCAGCAGCCATTTTCATTTCTTCGTTGATTTTTCTTGCGTGAACGTCCAGAGCGCCACGGAAGATACCAGGGAATGCCAGAACGTTGTTGATCTGGTTTGGATAGTCGGAACGACCGGTACCCATGATTGCTACGCCAGCTTCTTTAGCCAGTTCAGGTTTGATTTCTGGGTTTGGGTTAGCCATAGCGAATACGATTGGGTTTGGTTTCATGGTTTTAACCATTTCTGGGGTCAGAACGTCAGCAACGGAGCAGCCCAGGAACATGTCAGCGTCTTTAACAACGTCTGCCAGAGTGCCTTTGATCATGTTAGGGTTGGTGATCTCAGCGATAGCAGCGGTAGAGGAACGCATGTTAGCGCGGCCTTTGTAAACAGCACCTTTGGAGTCGCACAGGGTGATGTCTTTAACGCCCAGAGCCATGATCAGTTTGGAAACGGAGATAGCAGCAGCGCCGCAGCCGTTTACAGCAACTTTCAGGTCTTCAGCTTTTTTGCCCTGCAGTTTCAGTGCGTTGATGGTAGCAGCAGCGCAAACGATTGCGGTACCGTGCTGGTCATCATGGAATACAGGGATGTCGCAGATTTCTTTCAGTTTTTCTTCAATGTAGAAGCAGTCAGGAGCACCGATATCTTCCAGGTTAACGCCACCGAAGGTAGGTTCCATCAGTTTAACGGTTCTGATGATTTCTTCTGGATCTTTGGTGTTGAGGCAGATTGGGAAAGCGTCAACGCCGCCGAAGGATTTGAAGAGGATGCCTTTACCTTCCATTACTGGAAGACCAGCGCCTGCACCGATGTCGCCCAGACCCAGAACAGCGGTACCGTTGGTAACTACTGCAACCAGGTTGCCTTTAGCGGTGTAGTCGTAAATTTTGTCATAGTCATGATGGATTTCCATGCATGGTTCAGCTACGCCTGGGGAGTAAGCCAGAGAGAGGTCTTCTCTGGTTTTAACAGGAACTTTGCATTCGATAGAGATTTTACCCTGAGCGTCTTTATGGAGTTTCAGAGCTTGTTCTTTCAGAGTCATAGCAAACAGCCTCCTTAGTATTGTATAAACAGATCCCGGTATGAAAACCCGGTCCTACTCTCATTATATTGCAAAAACTTCGATAAATCAATGACAAAATGCACTTTTTTGCAAGATAAATTTCATCAAGGGATTGAATTTTAGAAAGCAGAGAGGTATAATTATGATGACGATGCAAGTATTGCGTCATTTTTGGACAAGTATCACAAATTTACGAAATGAGGTTGAGCATTATGGCATACCGTATTGAAGCCGACTCCATCGGCACCAAAGAAGTACCTGTAGAAGCTTACTATGGCGTACAGTCCATGAGAGGCACCGAAAACTTCCAGATCACCGGCCAGAAAATGCAGCCAGAATTCATCAATTCTATGGCTGAAATCAAAAAAGCTTGCGCTATCTGCAACAACATGGTAGGCGAACTGGACGAAAAAATCAAAGATGCTATCTGCCAGGCTTGCGACGAAATCGTAGAAGGCAAACTTCACGATCAGTTCCTCTGCGACCCAGTACAGGGTGGCGCAGGTACTACTGCAAACATGACTGCTAACGAAGTAATCGCTAACCGCGCTATCGAAATTCTCGGCGGCGAAAAAGGTGACTACTCCATCGTTCATCCAAACGACCATGTAAACAGAGCACAGTCTACCAACGACGTATTCCCATCTGCAGCTAAAATGACCGCAGCTAAACTGCTGAAAAAAGCTATCGCAGAAATGGTTCGCCTGGAAGCTGCTCTGGCTGTTAAAGAAGAAGAATTCCACGACATCATCAAAATGGGTCGTACTCAGATGCAGGACGCAGTTCCAATCCGTCTGGGTTCCGAATTCGGTGCATACAAACTGGCTGTTAGACGTGACATCGCTCGTCTGAACATCGCTCTGGAAGGTATGTACGGCGTAAACATGGGTGGTACTGCTGTTGGTACTGCTCTGAACGCAAATCCTA
>JAZQXX010000112.1:0-2260 GCA_045633085.1 Negativibacillus sp.
AAAGGCGACCCATCTTCCGCACTGCTGGAAGTTTTGGACGCTGAACAGAACTTCTCCTTCCGTGATCACTATCTTGAAGTACCATTCGATCTGAGCAATGTGCTGTTCCTTGCCACTGCAAACGATGCAGGCAGCATTCCAGGCCCACTGTTCGACCGTATGGAAGTGATTACTCTTTCCAGCTACACTCGCGAAGAAAAATTCCACATCGCAAAAGATCATCTGCTGCCAAAACAGATGAAACGTCACGGTCTGAGCAGCAAAACTGCAAGAGTTTCCGACGAAGCTCTCTACGGACTCATTGATGGCTACACCCGTGAAGCTGGTGTTCGTACTTTGGAACGTGAGATCGGTTCTGTTTGCCGCAAATGTGCGAAAGAGATCGTAGCAGGGGAGAAAAAATCCTGCCGTGTATCCGATAAAAACCTGGAAGCACTGCTTGGTCCAAGAAAATTCAAGGACGACGACCTGAACAGAGAAAACCTGGTTGGCGTTGTCAACGGTTTGGCTTGGACTGCTGTTGGCGGCGAATTGCTGCAGGTAGAAGTTGCTGTTGTTGAAGGCAGCGGCAAAATTGAACTGACCGGTTCTCTCGGCGATGTAATGAAAGAATCTGCAAAAGCTGCAGTGACTTACGTTCGCTCTGTCTGCGATAAATACAACATCGAAAAAGATTTCTATAAAACCAAGGATATCCATATCCACTTCCCGGAAGGTGCTGTTCCAAAGGATGGCCCATCTGCCGGTATCACCATCACCACTGCACTGGTGTCCGCACTGTCTGGTATGGAAGTACGTCACGACGTTGCAATGACCGGTGAAGTGACCCTTCGCGGCCGTGTTCTGCCGATCGGTGGTCTGAAAGAGAAAACTATGGCAGCATACCGCAACAAGATGAAAACTGTCATCATCCCTCAGAACAACAAAGTGGACCTCCACGAAGTTGACCCTGTGGTGAAAGAAAACATTCGCTTTGTGACTGCTTCTCAGGTTTCTCAGGTGCTGGATGAAGCACTGATCTGGCCACAGAAAAACGAAGTGGTTGAAGCAGTGGAACAGGAAACCAAACTGCCTGATATGCCAAAACCAAAGGGAAGAGCAGCAAAACAGCCGATCATGGAAAAGGTATAGGTGACATATGAATTACAATAACGTGGTATTTGAAACCTCCTTCGGCCGCATTGATCAGCTGCCGAAAAGCGATATGATCGAGTTGGTATTTGCCGGACGTTCCAACGTTGGTAAATCCTCTCTGATCAATAAGTTCTTCAACCGCAAGAATCTGGCTCGTGTGTCTGCCGTTCCTGGCAAGACTCAGACCATCAACTTCTTCCGCTTGGAAAACGTACGCTTCGCTGACTTGCCGGGTTATGGCTATGCCAAAGTAGCCAAAGACAACAAGGCAAAATGGAGTGATCTGATCGGCGGTTACTTTGCAGCCGGTCGCCGTATCGAGCTGGTATTCCAGCTGGTCGATATGCGTCATCCACCAACCAAAGATGACCTGCAGATGATCAACTATCTGATCGAAAATGAATTCCCATTCGTTATCGTTCTGACCAAACAGGATAAACTTTCTGCAAAACAGCAGAAAGAACGTCTTGCGGCACTGCAGAATGAGATTCCATACGCAGATCAGATTCAGATGATCCCATTCTCCGCAGAAACCGGTCATGGCGTGGAAGAACTTCGTGCTATTGTAGAAGAAATCGCTCAGATGGATTTGGAAGCTGACGATGAAGACTTCGAGGAAGAAGACGAAGAGCTGGACGAAGAATTTGAAGAAGATTACGAAGACTAATCAAAAAATCCCGAAGCTGATACCGGCTTCGGGATTTTTATTTGCCAAAATGACAGGAATGTTTTATGATAAAGATAGTTCGTTCGGTTTACCAATGAAAGGGGGATCTTATGGAATTTGAGAATAAAGTCGTAGTTGTGACCGGCGGTGCACAGGGCATAGGTAAATGCATCTGCGAGCAGTTTGCTAAAGAGGGTGCGAAGGTCTGCACCATCGACTTGAAGGAAAACGATTATTTTCAGGGCGACCTGTCCGATAAAGCGACTTTGGAGCGCTTTGCAGAAAAGGTGATTGCAGACTACGGTCACGTGGATTATCTCATCAACAATGCCATTCCGCAGAGCAAAGGCATTGAGTCTGCAAGCTATGAGGATTTTGAATATGCGCTGAAAGTCGGTGTGACAGCGCCGTTTTATCTGTCGAAGCTGTTTCTGCCACACTTTGCCAAAGGAGCAAGCA
>JAZQXX010000113.1:0-1904 GCA_045633085.1 Negativibacillus sp.
AAGGTAGCCGACAAAGCATACCAGCAGAAGAATACCTTCAATAAAGTTGATAGTACCACCGGTTGCGCCAAATGCCAGCAGAAGCATAGTCACCGCCAGCATAATCGGAATTTCATAGCGGATGGTGGTTTTCGCAACAGCGATTGCAGTAATGACAGAAGCAATGCCTAAAATAATGAATACATTCAGAATGTTGCTGCCTACTACGTTGCCGACGGTGATATCGGCGTTGCCTTTCAGCGCAGCAGTAATGCTGACAGCGGCTTCCGGTGCACTTGTACCCATTGCAACGATGGTCAGACCAATTACCAGCTGTGGAATACCAAATTTATCGGCAATACCGGAAGCACCTTCTACAAACCAATCTGCACCTTTCACAAGCAACACGAATCCCAGTGCCAACAAGAGCAATTCAAGTATTAACATAATTTATCCTCCGAAGTTCAATGATTTATTGTTCGCCAATCGGGCTGACGATACTATATCCTACGTTGACAAGATGGTCTGCAACACGTTCCAGGCCGGAAATCGCAGAGGAATAATACGGGCTGACTGCCACACTGCATTTGCCTTCCGCAAGTCTGCTGAAATGATTTGCAATGAATTTTTTCTTCATACTGTCCATACTGTCTTCCAATGTGGATAATTCGTTTAATTTGCTTTCATCCAGATTATCAAAGGCCTCTTTGGAAAGATAGAACATACGCATCACTTTCTCACGCATGATACGAATATCTTCCAGACCATTTTCAGAGAAGCCGATTTTCTTTCCGGACATTTCAGCGGCAATTTCATAGAAGTTTTCCGCATGGTCGCCGATTCGCTCCAGGTCGTTGAGCACATGGAAGTAGGAACCGATGATGCGTTCATCGCTTTGCTCTACAGCAGAAGTAAGCTGAATCAGGAATTTGGTCAGCGCGCTGTTTGTAAAGTTAATCATGTTTTCATTCTGAGCAATCAGTTCACCATTGGTATCCACGCTTTTTTCCATTGCATCGAACGAAAGAGTTAAGCTCTCCTCTACCATGTGGAAGAGATGATCCATTTCCTTTTTCACCTGCATCAGTGCAACGATAGGCGTGCTGAGCAGACGCTCATCGACATATTTGAGGCTGTATTCTTTTTCTGCTGCTTTGGTATCTTTGATCACACGGCAGGAATAAGCAACCAGCTGGGATACAAACGGCAGAAGCAGTGCAGTAGTTGTCACGTTAAAAATGACATGGAATACAGATACGCGCATCTGCAGGGACATCGGATCATTGCCTGGGAACATGGAAGTCAGCATATTGATCATCGGATCACGGAACATCCATACGATGGCGGTAAAGAGTGCAGTACCGATTACATTAAAGGTAAAGTGAATCAGTGCAACTCGTTTGGAGTTTGCGTTTGCTCCCACCGATGCCAGCAGAGCGGTGACGCAGGTACCAATGTTAGCGCCAAGAATGATAAACAGCGCAAAATCCAGCGGGAGCACACCAGTACCAACCATGGTGATAACAACACCGGTTGCCGCGGAGGAGCTCTGAATCAGAGCAGTAAAGATGATACCCACCAGAATCAGCAGCAATGGGAAATCAATGACAGCGAAAATATTCTGGAACATGGTTTCCACCAGAGGATTGCCGAAAGCCTGTTCACTGCTCATCATATTAAGGCCAACAAAAATCAGACCCAGACCGCTGCAAAGCAAACCGGCCAGTTTGATTTTTTCTTTTTTGAAGAAGCCCATCATAACGCCGGCAAAGGCACAAAGATACATGAGCATATTGAAGTAATCGTTCTTCAATGCCACCAGAACACCGGTAATGGTGGTACCGATATTGGCACCCATGATAATTGGAGTTGCCTGCATCAGGGTCATTACGCCGGCATTCACAAGACCAATGACCATAACGGAT
>JAZQXX010000114.1:0-6033 GCA_045633085.1 Negativibacillus sp.
GATGCTTTCCGAAGAAATTCGGGAAGCATTTTTTTATGGTATCACTGTGGTTATCTGGAAACTGTGGCAGTGCTACAACCAAGTAGCTCTACTGGCATGTCATTTTTCAAGGGATATCTCTGTCTGAAAAAGGTAAGAGAAAGTAGGTTGAATTATGTTGACTGTATCCCTCGATATGTATCAGACCAGCGCACTTGCCATGTTGTTGTTTGTTATTGGACGATTTCTAATTAGCAAAAGTAAATTTCTCCAACGCTGTTGCGTGCCGGCACCTGTTGTAGGCGGTTTGATTTTCGCTTTGCTTCATTTAATGCTTTACGCCACCGGTATTATGCAGTTTGGCTTTGATGAAACGGTAAAAGGTTTCTTTATGACCCTGTTTTTCACTAGCGTAGGTTACACAGCCTGCTTTAGATTGTTGCGAGCAGGAGGAAAGAAAGTATTTTTGTTTCTCGGTTTGGCGGTATTCGTAATGTTGATGCAGAATTTGTTGGGCAGTGTGCTTGCCGGCCTGTTTGGTTGGGATCTTCGTTTGGGACTTTGCACCGGTTCCATTGCAATGGTAGGCGGTCATGGTACAGCAGGTTCTTATGGCCCGCTGATGGAAGAAATGGGTATCGCAGGCGCCAATGTTCTTGCAATTGCAGCAGCGACTTTTGGTCTTTTGACAGGCTCATTGATCGGAGGTCCGATTTCTACCGGCATTATCAAAAAATATCAACTGCACTCCATGGACGACAGTATTGCATCTGAAGAAGAAAAACGCACGGTTGTAATGAACAGTGAAGATGGTTCCGATTCTTTCACCAACGCATTGATCTATCTGATCATTGCTGCAGGTTTGGGTACCATTCTCACACAGTTTGTAAACGGCGTATCCATTTTCGGCATGACATTTACATTCCCGGCGTACATCGGAGCGATGGTAGTTGCTGCGGTAATCCGAAATATCTGCGATGCGAATGATGTTCAGTTGCCACTGACTCCGATCAATATCTGGGGTAATGTTTCACTTTCCGTATTCCTTGCAATCGCACTGATGACACTGAAGCTGTGGCAGTTGGCAGAGTTGGCTGTGCCGATGGTGATTATGCTTTTGGCTCAGACCATCCTGATGTACTTGGTGGCACGTTACCTTGTATTCTGGGTCATGGGTCGTGATTACGAAGCGGCAGTGATGTCTTCTGCAATGTGTGGATTCGGTATGGGTGCTACTCCAAACGCAATGGCAAATATGCAGGTGCTTACAAAGAAATATGGCGCAGCTCCACAGGCGTTCTTCATCGTACCGCTGGTTGGTTCTTTGTTTGCCGATTTCTTCAACGGTATTATCATTACCGCCTTCATGAACTTTCTGCCAATGTTTGCATAGTTTTTGCTAATTTCTTTTCCATCTTTATCCCTAAGGTCTGTCTGTGCCTGGGCAGACTTTAGGGGCCTCTTAAATGAAACTTATAATATAAACTGAATACCTGCATCGTGTCATCCACCAAGACTGCTAAGGCAGGTGCGATGATTAGGGAACCCGGTTCAAGTCCGGGGCATGAGCCCGTTGCTGTAAATATGGAAATCTGTTTTTCATGGAGAGATCCGGTCACTGGGAAACTGGGAAGGCGGAAAAACAGGTGCTGAATGTTTCTGAACCATATAAGCCAGAATACCGACGATGTGTGCCTGAAGGAGCAAACAAGGCACACGTGCGTCTTGTTGCAGGACAGGAAAAGAATATGCGAAAAAAACGGTCGTATCAGCGAAAGCTGATGCGGCCTTTTTTATTACAAAAATAGATAGGAAAAAATATGAACACAAACAAAGTAAAACGAGGAGATGCCTTTGAGCGGATCCTGAACAGACGCATTGAAGAATCACTTGCGGAAAAACAGCGAACTTTTCAAACAGAACACGCTGAGGACAGCGATGAAACCCTGCTGAACTATGTGAAGCACTATGCGGAGGAAATGAAGCGCAGTCCGAACAGCAACGAAGTCATCGGCGGAAACTACTTGAAAGAACGCTTCGGCAGTTGGGAAACGCTGCTGGAGAAGGCAGGACTTCCTCCGGCAGGTCGGTCGGCAGATTTTAAAAATCGCCTCATATATAAGCAGGAGAGAGAACAGCAGTTAACTCTCTGGAGAGAAGAAAAAGCCAGAAAACAAGCAGAAAAGAAACAGCGACAGCTTGAAAAAATAAAACGGAAAGCCTCAAACAAAGGCGAATAACAGGAGGAACTATGAAGAAAAAAACAATACTGAACAGTTTGATGGTACTGATTATCGTACTGATCGCAGTCTGTGCTTTGATGGCAGTGAAAACGCTGAAAGGAACAGGCGATTCCAGCAAAGTGGAGTCTGAAAATCCACCGCTTAGTGTTTCGAAGAAAATTGGCATCGTTACCGTAGAGCGCAGCGGCATTGCTTATGAGGTGGAAGATGGCGCAGCTGTACGCAGCGGCGACAGATTCAGAAGTAAAAAGGGCGCACAGCTTTATCTGCAAGGCGAGGACTCTCAGTTGGTTCTCGGTGCAAACAGCGAAGTAGAGGTAGATGCGGATCAGTTTTATCTCCATAGCGGTGAGCTTTTTGCGGAGAGCAATTCTTCCATTGAGCTGCAAACCGAAGAGGTAAGCTTCACAGCAGAGCAGGCAGTTCTCACCATCAGCGCACAGCGTGGTTCACAGACAATTTACGTTTATGCCGGTGAGATCGAAGCAGCTGAGCAGAAAATCAAAGCCGGAGAACGACTCAGCATCGTGGAGCAAGAGGATGGTACTGTAGAAACAGAGATCACTGCCTTTGCAGCATCTGCGCTCAACGATGCACAAATCAAACTGTTGCAGAACTGTGAATTCGATGGCAGCTTCTGCTTCAGTAAAGAGGAGTTGACGCAGGTCGTTACTCTCCGACAGGAAGAAAAAGCGAAAGCACAGCAGGCACAGCTGCTTTTGGCAGATGAGTCCAAAGCTGCACTGGAAAAAGAGCAGCAGGAATACGATAAGGCTTTGGCTGAATCTCAGAAACCTCAGACCAGCACTGTTGTGACAACGACTCCATCCACTACTCAGCCAACAACGGGAACAACAGAACAAGTCACAGACGGTGAGGTCGAAGCAGAGGATGATGACGAGGAAAAAGACCAGAAGAAATATGTAACGATCGAAATCCGCTGCGATACCATTTTGGACAACATGGAAAACCTTACAGCAGGCAAAGACATTTATGTCCCAGGCAGTGGTACCATTCTTGCTACATCCAAGATCGAATTCGAGGAAGGGGAAACAGTCTTTGAAGTGCTCAATAGAGCCTGCGACAGAGCTGATATCCAAATCGAGTATCGCTGGACACCGATGTACGGAAGTTACTACATCGAAGGCATCAATCACCTGTATGAGTTTGATTGCGGCGACGAATCCGGCTGGATGTACAAGGTCAACGGCTGGTTCCCGAACTACGGCTGTTCCTCTTATGTACTGGAAGAGGACGATGTGATCGTCTGGAGCTATACCTGTAACGGACTTGGTCGAGATTTGGGCTTCGAAGGATTTTAGAAAGTGGTGATACAGTGAAAAAACAATGGAAAGCCATTTTGTGTGCGCTCTTAGCGGCTGCAATGCTGCCGCTGCCGGTTCAAGCAACGGGAAACACAACACCGACTTATATCGGTGCCAAAACGGAAATCAGTTTGGAAGCGGGAGAAGCCTTTCTGATTACAAAAGATGAAATCGTTCCGTGGTTTACAGACACTGACGGTGATGAACTGACTTACTGGGTCAAGGTGAACGATTCCCGCTACATTGAAATTCAAGATCAATGCATGTACATTCCGGAAGAAGATGGCGAAGCCGTGGTGCTGACCTTTAAAGCGGATGATGGGAAAGGCAGTGCGGAAGTTTCTTTGCCGGTCAAAATTTCGGAAGCGGCTGCTCCAAAAGATGTACCATTAAAAACGCTGATTATTCATAAGGGATATGTTCCTTCCGATGCTACGAATTTAGTAACAAGCGATAAGGACAGTACCGGTGGCATTCTGTTTGACCCTGAGCAACTTGTTTACAAGTTGGAAGGAACATTCTACGACAGTGAGCCTTCTCTGTGTTTCCGCGCGTGCAATGATACCGGTGAGGAAATCACGCTGCTTTATCACGATAATAAAAGTCAAAGCGTGAAATGGGAGAGTGGGATCAGTTTTCGCATAGAGGATTTGCTGACTGCCGGAGAAAATACATTCCAAATCAAAGCAGGGGACAAGACCTATACCTTCCATGTTGATGTAATTCCGACCCTCAAATCTCTGACAACGGAAGGTTTGAATTATTGGAATAAGAAATTCGATGCAGCCCAAACAGAGTATAGCATCGAGCTTCCTTCCAACATCAAAACCTTGGACTTTTCTGCTGAACCGCTGAGTGAGGGCTGCACAGTGACTTATAACGGCAAAACGAACTCTACCGTGAATATCGAGAACTGTGACGAAGTGGAAATCGTTGTGTCGAAAGACGGTATTTCCAATACTTACACAGTTCATTTGGAGAAAAAGGCAGCAAAGACCCTGAAAATCACAGCAGAGCCAAGCGATGCGCTGATTACAGTGACCGACCATCTGGGAAACAAACTCCAGCCGGATGAGAGCAATACGTACAGCGGCTTATTTGCAGACCATGAGCACAAATACAGTGTTTCCCTCAGCGGCTATAAAGAACAAGAGGGTATCGTTCCGGCAGAAGGCGGAACACTCTCCATTCAATTGGAGAAGGTGACCGGCGCACAGCCGCAGGAAGTGAGTGCTCTATGGAAAAACTTCCGCGGCAGCGACAACAATATGGCTATCGTCGATCTCTCACTGCCCACAGAAGCCGTTGCTGCAAAATGGATCACCAAACTTGGAACCGGTTATACGGATGCGCCATCTGTGCAAATCATCGTAGACAACGCATTGGTGGTAATGGGCGGAAAAACACTTTATAAATTGGACATGGACAGCGGCGAAGTACTGCAAAGTGCAGAAATGGCTGACAAATTCAACTGGGGCTACACACCGCCGACTTACGGAGCGGGTATGATTTTTGTACCGTTGGCTAACGGTACCATTCAAGCCTTCAACGCCAAAACACTGGAATCGCTGTGGATCTTCGAAGACAGCATCGGCGGACAATCTCTGTCACCGATCGTTTACTCGGACGGCTATCTTTACACAGGTTTCTGGAAGCAGGAGAAAAAAGAAGCCAACTATGTCTGCATTGATGTGACCGATGAGGATACGACGAAAATCAACGAAGCCAAAAGCGCTCGCTGGGTTCAGAAACACAACGGTGGTTTCTACTGGGCAGGTGGCATTGTTATCGGAAATGCAGTAATTGTTGGCAGTGATGACGGACAGGACGAGGGAGATCATGGAACATCCACACTCTATGCCTTCGATAAAAACACCGGTGATATCATCACTTCTGCAGCACTGGATGGGGCAGGTGACCAGCGTTCCTCCATCGCCTACGATGAAGCAAACCAATGCATTTACTTCACGACAAAGGGTGGTTATCTGTATCGTGCTGCCGTCGATCCTGTCAGCGGTAAGTTCTCTGATTTGAAGAGAAAATCCTTTGGGATGCAGTCCACTTCGACACCGGTGGTTTACAACAACAGACTGTACTTCGGTGTTGGTGCAGGTTTTAGCGAGGGTTATTTGGCTGTTGCAGATGCGAACACCCTGGATATCCTCTTCAAAGTAAAAATGAAAGGTTATCCGCAGGGTTCGGTGCTGTTGTCCACAGCTTATGAGAGCAGTGGTTATCTCTATCTTTATTTGAGTTATAACAGCCCGCCGGGCGGTATTTCTATGATCAAGGTGAAGAGCAACTGCTCCACTGCTGCGGATGCACAGTTGACCGAGATTTACGATGCTTCCGGTTACAGCCAGTACTGTATTTCCAGTTTGATTTGCGATGCGGAAGGCACCATCTACTATAAAAACGACAGTGGCGTTGTTTTCGCAGTTGCAAAACCAACCTATCAGAGCGTTATGGACAAAATCAATGCCATC
>JAZQXX010000115.1:0-4280 GCA_045633085.1 Negativibacillus sp.
AAACGCTACGAAAAATCAAGATTTTTTTGTAAGGTTTCTGTGAATCGTCTTCCACCCTATTTTGTGTAATCGCTTAGGATTTATTCTGATTTGTCATCGTATATTACAAGATCCAACAGACATACTAAACACGAACAGGAATTTATCCTGTACCTTTTTCAAAGGATGGATCAGCTATGAAAAAAGAGAATGAGCACCGCAGCAAAAAGCAGTCCCCAATGGAAAATAAAATCGATAACTGCAAACATGGCCACTGTGACCGCGACAAACAGGAAAAATCCTATCACTAAATAAGAAAAGACCTCCGGAAAACCGGAGGTCTTTTTATGTAGTTTATTTGTCCACTTCGATTGGACGGAAACCGGTACCAAGAATCTCGGTAGCGTTGTTAACGATAATAAACGCATTTGGATCGATGTTATGAACCAGTTTCTTTACAGCAGGATACTGGTTATCACGAACCGCACAAAGAACCACTTTGCGTTCTAGATCAGAATACGAACCTTTACCGTCCAGCAGGGTTACACCGCGACGCACATCATTGTTGATGGCTTTGGCAATTTCAGCAGATTTTTCAGACACGATCATAATAGACTTGCCTTTGTCACCGCCGTAGAGCACGCTGTCCAGCATTTTAGAGTTTGCAAAGATACAAACCATACCATACAAACCGCTTTCAATGTTGCCGTAGATGATGATGGAAGAAAGCAGTACACAGGCATCTGCCATAAAGAGTATATGACCGGCAGACATGTGCGGATATTTACGCTTTGCCAGACGCATTACGATATCCAGACCACCGGTAGTGGAACCGCGCAGAAATACCAGCGCAAGACCGGTACCGGTCAGAACACCGCCCATCAAGCTGGCAAGCAGCGGATCGCCGCTGTAACCCACTTGATTGGTCAGTTCCATCACTTTTGCAACCAAGTCCACGCAAACGGACAAGATCGTCATGGAACGCAGGGTAGAAATACTAAAGCGTCTGCCCAGATACATAAATGCCACGATCATCAATGGAACATTGATGATGAAGGACATTGTACCGATTGGAATCCCGAATACATAATTAATCAAGGTCGCAATACCTGTGACGCCGCCCGGAGCCATATGGTTCGGAGCAGTAAAGAAGTTAACAGAAAGACCGATCAACAAACCGCCTGCGATATCATACAAAAGATCCAGCAGAAGATTTTTCATTTTATTGCTCTTCATAGAACATCTTCTCTCCCCAAAAGTCTATTTCTGTTCTCCTTCAGAAGCAGACATGATCATCTGGAACAGTTCCTTCAGACGATCAGATTTTCCCTGAAGGAATAAGTAACCGAACAGGGTTTCCAAGCCGGTCGCACGACGGTATTCCACCGGGTCAGCATTTTTTGGTGCTTTCACGCCGTTGGCATTTCTGCCACGTTTCCAGATAGCCTGTTCTTCTTCGGTCAGATGCTCTTCAATGATGGAGTAAGCGTTGCTCTGGAAGGATGCACGCACACGCTCTACCGCCAGCAAATGCAGCTTATTGACCGGCATATTTGCTGTTTCCACCAGCATTTGACGGACATACAGCTCGTAAACTGCGTCGCCGAGGAACGCAAGGGTCCCCGGACTCAGCAGCTTTGGATTACAGTTGGAATGATTAAATTCCTGCATAAACGCCTCCGAACTAACGGATATAATCGAACTCGAAGTTCAGGATGCTTACAGTATCGCCTTCTTCGATGCCCATTTCTTCCAGTTTGTCGATGATACCGCTGGAACGCAGAACTCTCTGGAAGTAACCCAGGTCTTCTTCGTCTTCCAGGTCGATCATGCCGAATACCTGTACTAGCCAATCTGCTTCGACAACATAGATACCGTCTTCCACATTGATATCGAATTTCCATTTTTCTTCGTCGGAAACTTCAACAACTTTAGGAACGTAGGTAACTTCAAAGCGTTTGATCGGTGGCAGAGTGTCCAGTTTCTGAGAGATCGCATGAACCAGTGGTTCAACGCCCTGATGGGTAGCAGCGGACATTACGAAGAATTTCAGACCTTTTGCTTCTACGAACTGACGGAATTCTTCTACCTGTTCGTCGGTAGCCATATCTGCTTTGTTCGCAACAACGATCTGTTCCTGAGCAGCCAGTTCTTCATTGAAGTTTGCCAGCTCTTTGTTGATCGCTTCGAAGTCTTCTTTTGGATCACGGCCTTCGCAGCCGGAAACGTCAACAACATGAACGATCAGACGGCAGCGTTCTACATGGCGCAGGAATTCATGGCCCAGACCGATACCTTCGCTTGCGCCTTCGATCAGACCAGGAATGTCAGCCATAACGAAGGATTTGCCTTCTGCTACTTTAACAACACCCAGAACCGGAGTCAGAGTGGTGAAGTGGTAGTTTGCGATTTTTGGTTTCGCAGCACTTACAACGGAAATCAGAGTGGATTTACCTACGTTAGGGAAACCAACCAGACCAACGTCAGCCAGCAGTTTCAATTCCAGCTGCAGGTTGAATTTTTCACCTGGAATACCTGGTTTTGCAAAACGAGGGATCTGACGAGTTGGAGTTGCGAAGTGGTGGTTACCCCAACCGCCGTTACCGCCTTTTGCGATAATAACTGGTTCTTCGGTGGAGATATCCGCCATAACCTGACCGCTTTCTGCATCACGAACGATGGTACCGATCGGTACTTTGATCACAAGGTCAGGACCGCTTTTGCCGGTACAACGGCTGGTGCCGCCTTTCATACCGTTTTCAGCAATGAAGTTCTTTTTGAACTTGAAGTCGATAAGGGTATTCAAGTCACGGCTGCCCTGGAAGACTACGTTACCGCCTTTGCCGCCGTCACCGCCGTCAGGACCGCCTGCAGCGACAAATTTTTCTCTGTGGAAGGAAACCGCGCCGTTACCGCCGTCGCCGGCTTTGACACGGATCACCGCTTTATCAATAAACATAACATTTTCCTTTCTTTGATTGGACTCTGTATGTGAATGGACTTTTCCGCGTTCATTATACCATAAGTTGCCTTCTTTTGGTACTATCTTTCCCGCAGATTTCTGCCATATTATAGTCTATTTTATTTCAATGCTGTAAGCGCGATATGGGCGATCCATATGATAGCCCAGCTGTTCTGCCAAAGCGACAGAAATCAATGTTCTGGCATCCCAGGACGGATACCATCCACGCTCCAGACAAGCTAAGATCAAGGTTGAAACACAGGCTTTCGCCAGACCTTTCCGGCGATGGTCGCTGTGGGTGGAAATCGTGATTTCCAAACCGTTATCATAAATGGAGTAGGAAGATGCCTGTGCAACCAGCTGTCCCTCATAGACAACTGCGTAACCCAGACCTCTCTTCAGAAAGTCCTCTTTGCCCTCAAACTGGATGCAAGCATCCCAGGACCAAGGTTCTTTCATCACCTGATCGTATAACTCTCCATCAATTCGACAAACCGTATAGCCTTTTGGAAGGATTTTTGAGAATTCGAGGAGTTTTTCCTGATCAAAGACGCCTGCTTCTTTCTTGATCGCATAGCGGGTAAAAGGCTTTGCCTTCGCTCCCCAAACTTCTTCGATCAGCTGATTCCACTTGTCGTTGCTGCCCACCAAAGTCCAGTCAGTAAACGGACTGTTCTCCGGCATATGAGCTACCAATTCTTTTGCACATGGATGCTCTGCATCTCCATCAAAGAAACAGAAATCACCGAGAACGATTTTACCGCAGTGTGGTTCTGTGGCACTGTCAGTCCATGCTTCTCCCATGTGACCCTGTGTTACAGTCTGCACACAGGTATCGGTAGTATTCTGAAAAACAGGTAGTAATACTGCACAGTCGGTGCCCTTCAAGTGGATCATCAAAAATTCCTCCTAAACAAAACAAAAATCCCGAGATGCTCTCGGGATTTTATGTTACAAGGTTAAATTACTGAACTGGAACGACGCTAACTTTTTTGCGGTCGCGGCCATAGCGCTCATATTTAACTTTACCATCGCACAGAGCGAACAGAGTATCGTCAGAACCGATACCTACGTTTTCACCTGGATGGATGTGAGTGCCTCTCTGACGGTACAGGATGTTACCTGCAACTACAAACTGGCCATCAGCACGTTTAGCGCCAAGGCGTTTGGATTCAGAATCACGGCCGTTCTTGGTAGAACCTACACCTTTTTTATGAGCAAAGAACTGCATGCTAAGTCTAAGCATTGTGTTACACCTCCGAAACTTTTACTTTGATGGTACCTTCATAATCCTCCGCCAGGATCTCCAGATGGAGCAGCAGCGCATCCATAAAATGAA
>JAZQXX010000116.1:0-1766 GCA_045633085.1 Negativibacillus sp.
CAGCCGGAAGGTCCCAGCAGACCTACCAGTTTGCCGTCGGGAATTTCAATGTCAAAGTCGTTGACCGCAATGACGTCCGGTAATTTTTTATTTCGATTCGGGAAACGCTTGGTCAGATTTTCCAATACGATTTTCATGCTATCATCCTCTCTTACCGATTTGATACACCTTCATTTTACGTCAAGACCACTGTCAAGTCAATGGGAAGCAACGGTCTCCCCTTGATCCCTTGTGCCGGCAGAGTTTCACACTGTCCGTTTCGCCAAGCATTGATGTGAAGTATAAAATATGGTAAACTGAGTAAAACGATAACAAATTTGCCGAGGTGTTTGGAATGAAGATCGTATTGAAGAAAAAGCAGCCTGCCAAAGAAGTTCGAATCGATTACTTGTATCTGGACTTAAAAACGTGTGACCGTTGCATGGGAACTGATTCTGTTCTGGAAAAGGTGATCCGTGACCTGAGCCCTGCCTTCGCTGTTGCCGGATACCGCATTGCGTATCATAAAACAGAAGTGGAAACCGAACAGGATGCGATTTCCCACCGTCTTGTCACTTCACCAACCATTCGTGTCAATGGCATTGATATCTGTCCGGATGTCCAGGAATCGGATTGCGGCTGCTGCGGCGAGATCAGCGGCACACAGGTGAATTGCAGAGTCTTTGAATACAATGGAAAACGATACATCATCCCGCCAAAAGCAATGCTGGCAGAGGCAATTCTGAAACATGCCTTTGCTGTTGCCAATGACAATTCCGCAGAGACCTATGAACTTCCTGAAAACCTGAAAAACTTCTTTCACGGAAAAGCCAAGAAGAAGGCCTGCCGCTAATGTCCGCACAACAGCTCCCGGAAACAGAAACCACAAACAAAAAAGGAGCCTCCGTTCTGGAGGCTCCTTTTTGATTGGTCTGTTATACAATACCGGAGATACGAACAACTTCGATGCCTTTTGCTTCCCAAGCGTCCAGGATCTGGTTGAAGCCCAGGGAGTCACTTGCCATATGGCCAGCGATGATCAGGTTGCATTTGTTGAATTTTTTCAGGCCTTCAACAACTTCTGGAGTTGCGTGCATACCGATGAAGGTGCCAACGCCTGCATTAGCGCAAGCCATGTATTCTTCCAGAGATGGAGCGCCTACGCCGTACATTTCAACGTAGATTTTGCCTGCAAAGCTGTCTTTGTTGCCAACCCAAACTTCAGGCTGCTGACCTTCGAGAGCTTCTTTGTATTCACGGATGGTCATCAGTTCATCGATAACGTCCTGAACGGTGCACTGTGGGTTGCGTTCCATCAGAGCGTTCATTTTATTCTGGGTGTAGCGTTCAGCCAGAATATCAGCTGGAGTATGGAAAGCTACGTCGGAGATGTCCAGCAGTTTAGCAACGTCACGCATCTGAGTGCGGTTGCGGGTGTGCATTGCATGGTTGCGTTTGGTGGTGTTTGCGTAAGCCAAACGCTGTGCTTCGTTGATAGGAACACCGCATTCCATCAGTTTCTTCATATGGTCACGGCCGAAGAGGTCGCTGGTTTTTGCATTGATGATGCCGTTTGGATGATGCTGTGCAACACAGTCGAAGCCCAGCTGTTTAGCGAGAAGCAGCATGGTGGTGTCCATATCGATACCAGCCAGAACTTTTTTCACGTCTTTTTCGTTATCGAAAACGATGCCGGAGTCTTCAGGCATAAAGTCCAAACCAACGAGATCCATTACGATCTGATACATTTCTTTTACTGTCATGTTATTTTCCTCCTCGTGCGCCTT
>JAZQXX010000117.1:0-7213 GCA_045633085.1 Negativibacillus sp.
CCCCCACCCTTTGGGGTGGGGGTTCTTTTATACAGTAATTTCGATTTGATTGCCTTCGATAGCGATGATACAGCTTTCATAATAGCCGTCCCCTGTCGTTCTCGGACCGCTGATGACCTCATAGCCGTCCTGCTTCAGTCGTGCTGTCAGTTCATCCACAGCTTCTTTGCTGCCTGAACTGAAAGCAAGATGAGCGTAGCCGGTACGATTCAAGTGTTTTTCTTCATCGGACATTTGCGGTTTGTGCATGATCTCCGGCCTTGCACCAGAATCGAAGGTCAAGAAGTAGGAACGAAAAACTGTTTTTGGGTTATGGTAACCGCCATTGGAAACCGCACCAAAGTATTTCACGAAGAAATCCCGTGCTTTTTCCAAGTCATTGACATACATGGCGATATGCTCAATATACATGATTTTCTCCCTTATTCTTCGCCAAAGCAGAATTTCAGAATACCTTTTGCTACGCCGTCTTCGTCGTTGCTGACGGTGATCCAGTCTGCTGCGTCTTTCAGTTCCTGCTCTGCGTTTGCCATCGCAACACCGATACCAGCGCTGCTGACCATGGACATATCGTTGAGCGCATCACCGAAAGCCATAGTGGCATCCTCAGCAAGACCCAAATGACGAGCCAATGCTTTCAGCGCCTCTCCTTTGGTCGCCATGAGCTGATTTACTTCCACGTTATTGGAGATGGAGCTGGACACAGAAATGTTCTCAAAGCGTTTTGGAAGCTCCTCCATCATTTTTTCACGGAATGCTAAATCGTTGGTGAAGAACTGAACTTTCTGTACACCTTTTTTGCCTTCTGTGATGAAATCTTTCAAGTCTGGAACAGGTTTACGGAATTCCTTGAGCATTTTGTTGTAGTGGACATTTGGCGCATAGGCATCGATGTCTGCTTTCATGCTTTCGGTCATCCAGCCGCAGTTATCCTGATAGCAGTCGTAAATCAGAGGATGTCCATCAAACTCTTTCAGCAGCTCTACAGACTGCTCCCATGGCAGTTCAGCGCTGAAAATAACTTCGCCGGTACGGGTGTCAGCCAGCTGTGCGCCGTTGATGGTGATGGCATAGTGAATGAACGGAAGCTCGCGAACTGCTGCAGGAATACCGCCGTAGAAACGTCCGGTAGTTGGCACGATTTCGATGCCTGCCGCTGCCGCACGTTCCAGTGCTGCAAGGTTGCCCGCACTGAGATTTTTATTGGAATCCAGCAAAGTGCCGTCCAAATCCAGTGCGATGATACCGATTTTCTTTTCTGTCATGATTTATTCCTCTTAGTCTACCCAGTATTTGATGTTTGGCTTTGGATAGTCTTCGCCGAAGGTTTCTACTTCAACGTGAACCATGAATTCGTCCACAACAGGCTGTTTCACTTTTGCACGTTCCATGCCTTTTGGAGAAACCTCTACAAGCTCTACATTCTCGATACGTTCCACTTCTTCGTAACCGTCGATAACTTTACCGAAAGCGGCGTATTTGCCCTGCAGGCGCTCTGCAGCGTCATCAGCAAGGGTAATGAAGAATTCGCAGCCGTGTGCTTCGTCGCTGCCGTTACCTGCCATTGCAACAACACCTTTGCCGAATTTCAGCTCATTTTTGATGCCGTTGGCATCGAACTCGCCTTCCAGCATATAGTCGCAGCGTTTGTCGTCAAAGAAGCAGTAGGATGGCTGCAGAACAAAGCCAGGAACCACACGTTTGATCAGACGGTTTTCGTACATCTGCTCTTTTGCAGCCCAAATGAAACTGTTAACGGTATTTGGTGCATATTCCGGATAGAGTTCTACGGTGATAATACCTTTGGTGGTATGGATTTTCGCAATTGGGTGTTTCATGATGACTCTCCTCTCAAGGTCGTTCTTGACCTCATTATAACACAATTCGATGGAAAATTCTATTTACCTTCAACGACCTGCAGCAAACTGCGGCATTTGTCCTCATCCAGAGAAATGCAAACGCTGTCGTCTTCCAATACTGTCGGCATGCTGAAATCTACAGGAGCAGAACCAATGAAGTTGTGTCCCATGCCGCAGACCTTCTCAGAAACATTACCACAAAGCAGTTTGCAAATCGTCGCAGCTGTAAGGAATGCGCCGTAAGGGCCGGCATGTTCGCCATCACGATGGAACAAATCGATATCCTGATGGAGCTGCTGTACTGTCTGCCAGTTGCGTCCGATCGGAGCCAGAAGAGCGTTTTGTTCCTCTGCCAGTTTTTCGCAGGTATCGATCATTTTCTGCTGATTTTCCGGGAAGCGTTTCTCTGCCCAAGTCATGTAGACCACCGGTTTTGTACCGCAGCGATGGCAAAGATCGATGATTTTTGCACCCATCTCCAAAGTAGATTCCTGTGGTGGATATGGATGAGCTGCCTGCTGAATGATGCAGTAATCGTAGTTTCCGTACATCAGATTATAGCGCAGAGAGAAGTATTCTTTTCTGTGCCATTCCAAACTGCGTCCGGAATAAGCCAGCATGGTCACATCGGCCTTCTCCCCTGTTGTCTGTTCCACAAAACGTGCAAACAACTGCGGCATATCGTGGAAATAGGTATGGCTGTTGCCTAAAAACAAAACTTTCATAAACTTCTCCTCCTTTTCATCCATTATAACGCAGAAACCCCACCTGACACAAGACATCAAGTGGGGCTTTCATTCAATGATATAAACGGATTACAGTGCGAAGTCACCTTTGTCAAAGACAACAACTTCTTTGCCATCTTCGGTGGTGCCGACGATGTGCAGGTCAGGGGTACCTACCATGAAGTCAATGTGGATCATGGAATCATTGAAAGTCCATGGGCAATCTTCTGCCAGAGGTCTGCCCAGTGCACGACCCAGCGCCAGATGGCAGGATGCGTTCTCATCGATGAGGGTAGTATAATAAACCACGTTGGACATGGAAATTGGAGAATGGTAGTCAACCAGCGCAACTTCACCCAGATAGCCTGCATTTTCATCCATTGCTACCAGAGCTTCCAGCATTTCTTTGCCTTCATTTGCAATGACTTCTACTACCTTACCTTTTTCAAAACGGAAACCGAAGTTTTCGATGCTCTTACCGCCCAAAACCAGTGGTTTGGAAGCATAGATCACGCCGTCTGTACCGAATTTTTCCGGAGAGGTGCAGATTTCTTCGGTCGGAATGTTTGGCTGGTAGCGGATCGCATTGGCTGGCATTTCGTGACTGAACTTGGAGTATGGAGTCAGAGTTACAGTCAAATCAGTGCCGTTGGAAGCGGTATAATGCAAAGTACGGAAGTTGTACGCATCGATTTTCTTACCGCGTTCGCCTTTGATCTTGCGATTATTTTCCCAAGTTTCTACGACATCGTTGGTTTCGTCGATGTAACAGAGTTTCAGCAGCAGTTTCCACAGTTCTTCCAGAGCGTTTTCTTTTGGAACGTCTTTCAGAATGAATTCAGCCCAAGCCTGGGTTGGGATCATTGCGATGAGCCACTGACAGTGTTTCTCACGGGTCGCTCTGCGCATGATGTTGCGGACTGCATCAGTGTGTGCGAAGATGGCATTCGCCTGTGCTTCCGGAACGTCTTCCATCAGTTTTGGATTGACGCCTTCTAAACGAACGAAGCAAGCACCTTCATCCAGATATTTCTGATTCTGCAGTTCTTCCCAGTCTTCAACTTTTCTCATGTCAGCGTCACTGCGGTATTTCGCAGCAATTTTCATGTTTGGTTCATCCAGATAGTGAACGATAACGTTGGACGCACCCAGTTTATAACATTCCTCTGCAAAGATCGGAGTGAAGTCTGCACCTTCGATGGTTGCTTCCACCAGAACAGGCTGTCCCTTCTGAACGTTCAGACCAACTCTCGCCAGTGTGTAGGCGTATTTCTGTTTCATCTCAGCAAGATTCATAGTAAAACCTCATTTCAAACTGTTAATCTCATCGGAATTTACTAAATTCCGTCTGTACTAATAGTACCCTTTTCCCTTCCGTCCGTCAATAAGATTTTCTCTTATTATTGATGGAACTTATGGATTCTATATAAATTTTCAATTTGTAGAACCAACTGATTCAAGGTATAATAAAGGTAATCTAAACCCTTTCTATACCAAAACAAGAACCGCCGGTTGATTTGACCGGTGGTTTTTGGCATTTCTTATTTTGTTTGATAGGAGCTTCACTATGCCAACGATTTCTGTCATTGTTCCTGTATATAAGGTTGAACCTTTCCTCCATCGCTGTGTCGACAGCATTCTCACGCAGACTCACGAAGATTTCGAGCTGATTTTGGTCAACGACGGCAGTCCGGACAACTGCCCTGTGATCTGCGAAGAATATGCCCGCAAGGATTCCCGTGTCCGTGTACTGCATCAGGAAAATCAAGGCTTGTCCGCCGCACGAAACCACGGCATCGACTGGATTTTTGAAAACAGCGACAGCCAGTGGCTGGCTTTTGTGGACAGCGATGACTGGGTGCATCCCAAGTTCCTTGAAACCATGTACCGCGGTGTCACCGAGCTGAAACTGCCGATTGCCAGCTGCGGATGGCAGCGTTTCGAGGTGGACTGCACAGAAATCCAATCCGAAGATTTCAGCGTTCGTGCACTCTCTCCGGCGGATGATTACAAATCTCAGAACAACGACTATGACGTAGACAGCTACGCGTGGCGTTTCCTCTACCATCGCGACCTGTTCCGTGAGATCCGCTACCCTTTGGGCAAACATTGGGAAGATCTGTTCACCACCTTCCGCCTGCTGTTCCAGTGCGAGGCTGTTGCCCACACCGATGCGGTGCTGTACTATTACTTTGCCCGTCCGGACAGCATAGCCCGTGCTCCATGGAATCCAAAGAAACTGAATATGATCGAAGCTCTCATGGCTAATCTGAACTTCTTCGAAAACAGTCCATGGCCGGACCTGTATCAGCGTATCATTCGCTGCTGCGTTGTGACCATCAATCGCCACCTGGACCGCGTTGCTTCCAGCTCCTTGCCGGAAGAAGAAAAAACTCTCTACACCAACTGGCTCAATGAGCAATTGGATAACGTAAGCAAACGATAAAAAAGCCCTCTGCAAATGCAGAGGGCTTTTCTTTTATTTCATTGTTTCATAATAAGAACGGGCTGCTTCGATGGCTTTCTCAATATCCTTATCGTTCGAGAAGATACCCAAAGAGAAACGCACATAGCCGGCATCCATTTTGCTGATAATGATATTCCGTTCTGCGAAGTACGCTTTCATTTCCAGCGGATTCGGTACAGAAACTGAAACAACAGAGGAACGGCACTCTTCCTCTTCTGCGCTGACTACCGTGTATCCGATTTCTCTCAAAGCAATGTTGAGCTTCTTGGACAATGCAGAAATATGCTCCCAAATCATATCAATGCCGGTACGCAGAAGCACTTCCAAACCTGCTCTCAATGCGTACAGACCCGGATAGTTCAGATTACTCAGCTCCAGCTTCACTGCGGAATTTTCATCGCTGCAGGCGTTTTCCCACTGTTCTCTGTTGATTCCGTTGACTGCAGAAGAACCGCCGTAGCAAGGTTTCAGCATATGCAGAAGCTGCGGCGCAATGTAGAGAATACCCACGCCCGGTACGGCCAGAAGATTTTTGTGTCCGCCGGAAGCAACCGCATCGATTCCCCATGTTTTCGCGTCACAAGGCAGCACACCCAAGGTCTGAATGGCATCAACAACAAGAAAAATGCCTCGTTTATGGCAAAGTTCTGCCAATTTTTTCAGGTCGCTGCGATAGCCAGTGGCATTCTGAACATGGCTGATGGCAACGATACGAGTGTGTTCATCCATTGCTGCTTCGATGGCTTCCAATTGAACCCGATAGTTTTCCCCACGAACCATTTTGCAGT
Organism: Negativibacillus sp.; assembly: GCA_045633085.1. Lineage (GTDB taxonomy): Bacteria > Bacillota > Clostridia > Oscillospirales > Ruminococcaceae > Negativibacillus. Next base: position 5,840 of record JAZQXX010000117.1, read on the forward strand.
TGACGCCGCGGTCCTTCAAAGCCAGCCACGGCATCAGATTGGAGGTGTGCTCCTGGTCATTGAGGATGACGTTATCCCCTTCCTGCCATGGAAAAGCCTGTGCGATAATGTTCAGACCTTCTACTGTATTTTTCGTGATGGCAATATGCTGCGGCTCCACACCGCCCAGCAGTTCTGCACTGAGTTTACGCACATCATCTGCTGCTTGATTCCAATATTTTTTACCTTCTGCTTTTCCGCTGAAGGATTCCATGAAAAAATGCTCCATGGCGTCTTTTGCAGCACGGCAGCCACCGTTTCCGAATGCGGAATCCAAATAGGTCTGCACCTCACAAACCGGGAACATGTCCCGAAGTTCTTTTTGCCAGCTCATAAACATCCTCCTGCTCTTATCTTTAAATATTTATGCTTCCTATTTATCACTGATTTACAGTCACCGAAAGCTCTCTGTAGTAAAATAAAATCTCCTTCTGCTTCGGATACGTTTCGCGCACCATGGTCAAGGCAGAAGGAGTTTTTTATGTTTTTATTCTTCTGCTGTAGGGACTTCAAACACCTGAGTTGCATCCATATCAGCGGTTTCCTCTGTTTCAGCAGATGCTTCCACAGGTACAAGCTGTGTGCTGCGGCGGTGCTGTTCCATCAGCACACGTGCGTAAAGCATGGAGCTGATTTTGTAATACGGAACAACGTACAAGCTTGGCAACACCAGCAGGCAGCTAAGAAACCATGGCAGAAAACTCAGTTTAAAAAGCATGATCTCGCCGCGTCTGCCTTTGCTTGCATGGCGGGATTTCTTCAGCGCTTCCCAAACACCCAGCTGCTCGTTGGCAACATAGTAACGGGCAAGGAAGTATTTCTGCATATTCACAGCATACAGAACACCAAAGAACAAACCTGCAAGACCTGCAAAGAATGTTCCCATGGAACCGATTACGTAACACATATCAGCATTCATGTAATATGGTCCGTAGTTCATAGCCCAAATGGACGCTGCCAGCAAAGCAGCAGGCAACGCGAAGTAAATCAGTGCCCAAATCAGCATTCTTCCCAACGTGTGGATCTGCAGAGAAAGTGCACGGAAATACTGTCTGCTGGAGAAGCAATTGAAAATACTGAGAATTTCAGGAGATTCGCCTTCGGAAAGCTCATAGTACCAACGGGTGATCCCCAGATTCAGCGGAGCTGTAACAAGAAAAGCACCCAAAGACATGATGGCAGTCAGCACAATGGAAAGCAGGGATGTATTCGGTAAATTGTTCAGCCAATATCCGTCATTTCCGTAATCAACAAACTGTGGGGTTCCGAACACCAGACTGATGATCAGCTCAACGACAGTAAACAGCAGCGCTACAGACATCATCAGAAGCACGA
>JAZQXX010000118.1:0-3237 GCA_045633085.1 Negativibacillus sp.
TGAAGTTCAGTACATGGACATGAACTTTTCCGCCGAAGGACTGTTCCAGAACGTTCAGTCTTTCCTCTTTTTTCAGAGCCGGGGTGGATAAGAGAGTCACAAACTCCGGATTCTCGCGGAGAGCCTGAGCCATAACAGCCACTTCTTCCATCAGCTGTTCGCTGAGGTTTTCTTCAGCAGCAAGATCATACAGAGCGTCGCCATAGGTTTTCGCTACTTCTGTCATGATGCTTCACCTACATTTTTGATAAAGTCCTCGATGAGTTTTTCGTGATCTTTTGCAGAGATTTCACGTTCCACAACTTTGGATGCGATATCTACTGCCATACCGGAGATCTCGTCTTTGATCTCGTTGATCGCTTTCTTTCTTTCCTGAGCGATCTCTGCTTCTGCACGAGCCATCATCGCGTTCACTTTAGCCTGAGCTTCGTCAACCATTTCGATGCTCTTGCGCTGAGCCTGAGCGGTAGCGGTTTTCACGATCTCGCCAGCCTCTTCTTTCGCGGAAGCCAGACGGTTTTCATAGTCTGCACGCAGGGTTTTGGCCTCATCTTTTGCCTTGTTGGCATCAGCATAAATTTTATCAACTTCGTCCTGGCGCTGCTGCAGGATGTTCAGAACCGGTTTGAAAAGGAATTTCTTCACCAGACACATCAGGATCAGCAGGTTGCACCACTGAGCGACCAGGGTCCAAGGAGCCAGAGAAACGAGCTGCATAAATTTGTCCATCAAGAACCCTCCTTTCTTCGCTTGTTAAAATGGAAATTCGTTCGAGTTCTTGATTAGAACTGTTTTACCCATGGGTTAGCGAAGATCAGAATCAGACCGGTTACGAAACCGTAAATACCGGTGGTTTCTGCGATCGCACAACCAAGCAGCATGGTGCTGGTAACGTCGCCTTTTGCTTCTGGCTGACGGCCGATTGCTTCACAAGCACGACCTACTGCGTAACCTTCACCGATACCAGGACCGATACCTGCGATCAGAGCCAGACCAGCGCCAATTGCGGAACCTGCACATACGATAGCTTTTTCTAACATGATAGTTTCCTCCTAAAATGTGTGAACGTTGTTCACGAATAAATTTTTACGAAATTGAATTTACTCCGCCTCGGAACAGGGGGTTAAGCTTCGCCGGCAGCATCTTTTACATACATCATAGACAGCATGACAAAGATGAATGCCTGCAGACAGCCGGAGAATACGTCGAAGTAGATCGACGCGATTGCAGGAATACCAACCTGCAGGAATGGGATCGCACCCAACAAATCGCCCAGGAAACCAGGCAGGATGCCGAAGAGGGCACTGTTGGCCATAGCCAAAGCACCGTAGATCAGCGCACCGATTACAGTACCGGAAACGATGTTGCCGAAGTGACGGCAAGCCAGAGAGATCGGTGTTGCAAACTCACTGAGCACGTTGAACGGATACATAACAACGATCGGATCGCCGAAGCCTTTGATATAGCCCCATAAACCACCGGTTTTGATCTTGTAGTAAGTGATCAGAACGAAGGTCATGACAGCGAAGGCAGCTTCGGTAGAGAGGTCTGCAGTCGGTGAATAGAAACCGGTAAGACCGCTCAGGTTGGACACGGCAAGGAAAGCAATCAGAGTGCCGAAGTAAGGAACAAAGTGATCGAACTTAGGACCCATATTGCCTCGTACCAACTTGTAAGCGGCATTAACGAGAAATTCAGCAACGATCTGACGTTTGCTGGTCGGATGTACTTTCAGATCTCTGGTGAGCCAGTAGCAGAAGCCAACGATCAGCGCCATGAGGATCCATGTGTTGACGATGGTCTGAGTAACGGGACTTCCGGCGATCTCAAAAAGTATCTTAGGACCATTAACGGATACTTCCATTGTGTTAAAATCCTCCTTTCCCTCAAAATTCGCAGTTAGTGCGGAGAGCTTGTGACAAAGTCTCCTATAAAAACAACCTCAGGTTGCTCTTACCAAAATTATTCTGCGTCGGAACTTTCTTCTTCCGCAGCAGCTTTTGCGGCAGCAGCTTTCGCTCTTGCTCTTGCAGCTTTGGCTTTTGCCAGTGCTGCCTCTGCTTCTGCCTCAGCAGCTTCGGCTTCTGCCTCTGCTACGTCAACAGACACCGCTTTTTTCTTTTTCGGCATTTTGGTGATCATCTGGCTGTGTCTTGCAGCCGCTTCTTTCATTTCCTGCTCTTTCTGAGCATCTTTCGCATGCTTACCGGTGATGCCCATGTAAGCGATGGTGATGCGTGGGAAGAACTGACAGAGCAGAACCACTAGCCAGTTAAAGACAGGAAGTGTGATACCTAGGAACACGATGACCACAGTACCGAACATACGAGTGGAATAGGAGAACTGCATCCAGCTCTTGCCTCTCTTCTCGTCGCCGTCGTTGGCAACTTTCTGAACGGTCAGGCCCAGAATGAAGAAGTTCAGCACGGCATAGACGCCGCCCAATACGTTGCCCCACAGCACCGCACTGTTCCACTTGCCGATCAGGAGAAACACCGCTTCCAGCAGCAGGCTGAGCACCAGCACGCCGACTGCGATATGGATGGTTTCATCTCTGACCGCTTTTTGAATTTTCATTGGATTCACCTCAAATTAACAAAATCAAACATTCTCTTTTCTAAAAAAACAAAATCGCTGCATCGATCCTTACCAGCGTTTATTGTAGTTGATGCGCTGCGGCGTTTCTTTTTTCGCCTTACGCGCAAACTGCTGACAGAAGACCAGGATGTTGTTGGCCATGACACCGACACCGCAGATGATCGCGGCGATCATCACCCAGTCACCCAGCTGAAATCGCTGCTGAAGCCAACTTGCAAGCCACAAACACAGGGCCGGCGGCAGCGCCAGATTCAAACCGAACTGGGTCAGGTAGAGCAGATTGCGGTACATGCTGTTTTTCGTTTTCTCGCTCAATCCACTCACCTCTCTTTCGGCAAAAAGATACAGATTCACCACAATACCGTAGTGTTTTAATTATAACAAAAGTCTGTTATTTTCGCAACAACCTTTTATAAGCCGCTTAAGCTATCTCTAAAAAACAGCAGCCAAATCGTCTTTTTTTACCATCAAACTATCCAAGAAACCCTCTTCTATTTGGTTATTTTGTCTTTTTCCGAAATTTCATATGTGGTATTTCGCACATTTTACAACATAAAAATCAGCATTTTGACTGCAACCCTCGTTTTCTTGTTTGCTCCGCAGTATATATTTTAAGCACAGTGCACAAAAGGAAAACAT
>JAZQXX010000119.1:0-1731 GCA_045633085.1 Negativibacillus sp.
TGATGTGTCCGCCGGTGCCGCCGCAAGCGAAAAGGATTCTCATGGATCTATCCTTCTTTCTATTTCTTTCTGAGGAAAAACTTGAACAGCAGCACTGCGAAAATCAATGCTGCTGCCAAAGAGATCACCTCAAATGGATTGCCGAGAAAAGTGAAAAGGAAGTCGTTTTCTGCTTCCGGAAGATACATCTCTTTCATCGGATGTTTACTCCTTTTCGTGCCGTGCCTGTCTTGAAACGGAAAGCACAACACCGATCTCTGCCAGCATGATCAGCAGAGCAGTACCTCCGTAAGAGAAGAATGGCAAGGAAATACCGGTATTTGGGATCAGGTTAGTAACTACGGCGATGTTCAGGAAAGCCTGCAGACCGATCTGTGTGGTGATACCGGTCACCAGCAAAGAACCGAAACGATCACGGGCGTGCATTGCAATGTGGTAGCCTCTCCAAACCAGTGCAGCAAAGAACAGGATTACGATGCAGGCACCGATGAAGCCCAATTCTTCACAAACGATGGCAAATACGAAGTCGTTACGGACCTCCGGGAGGTACATGTGCTTCTGGCGGCTTTCACCAAAGCCCACACCCCAAAGTCCGCCGGAACCGATCGCCAGCAGAGACTGACGGGTCTGGTAAGAACCTGCGTCGGTGGTGGAGAACGGGTCTGTCCAGTAGGTCAAACGGGTTACTACGTGAGCGAACTGCTCCAGCAGGAAGTCACGCAGCAGGAAGGCAACGATCAAACCAAAGATCGCCAGAGGGATACCGATACGGAGCAGGTTGGTGAATTTGGTGCCGCCGATCAGCATCATGGTCAAAGCGATAAAGCCAATGAGCAATGTACCGGACAGATGCGGCTGGAAGATCAGAATGAAAGCCATCATACCGTACAGGACGATGTAACGCCAAGTTCCTTCTACCATTTTGCCCATTTTGTCTTTATCTCGGTCCATCAGGTGAGCAAAGAGCAAAATGATCGCAAACTTCGCGATCTCCGATGGCTGGAAGCTCAGAGGACCCAGCTGGATCCAACGCTGTGCACCGTTCTGTGCCGGGAAGAGGTAGCAGGCTGCCAGAAGAACCAAAGAGCCTGCATAAGCCAGCCAGCTGAAGTTTCTCAGGAAGCGGTAGTTTACCAAAGACGCTGCCAGCATAGCCGCAACGCCAACCACTGCAAAGAGCAGCTGACGGAGAATGTAGTAGTAACTGTTGCCCAAGTAGTACAGGGAAGACGCATAGCTGGAGGAGAACAGTGTAACCAAGCCGATGCCCAGCAAGGTCAGTACCAACAGAAGAAATGGGGTATCAAAGTGACCCAGCATAATGATCGGTTCGTGGAATGTTTTTACCGGGTTGCGCATAGCGGCACGCTCATTGCGGTGATGCTGCGCACTGCGCTGCGGAGCACGGCCATGAGCCGGAGTTCTGCTTGCCAAAATACATCTTCCTTTCTGTTCAAATTCGAAAAAGTGGGATTACAGCATCAGTGCTGCAAGGATGGCGATCACGCAGCCAACTGCGGTCACTGCGGAAAATACAGCAACGATTTTTTCTTCGCTCCAACCGCTCATTTCGTAATGATGGTGGATCGGACTCATTTTAAAGATACGTTTGCCGGTACTCTGGAAGCTGATGACCTGAAGAATAACGGACATGGTTTCTACGATGTAGATGATACCAACGAAGAGCAGCAGAACTGGGATGCGAACACCGAATGCCAGTGCACAGACCAG
>JAZQXX010000120.1:0-3205 GCA_045633085.1 Negativibacillus sp.
TAAACTGCTTCCGAAAAAGCAACATTGCGTCGGATGGCAGATGGATTCTTCACTTCCAGCACAAGCACAGAGAAACCGCAGTTATACAGCTTGTGGATGGTTCCGGTTGCCAAATCGCCGCCACCGCGAACAATTATCAAATCTTTCATTGCGTGTGCTCCTAAATAATATCTTCGTTATCTGCAGTTTTGCAGCATTTCCAAAATCTCCGGAGTATCAGCATCGACCAATTCCATCGGATCAGAGATAACAACCTCTTTTACCTTTTCAGGGTATTTTGAGATCAGCCAGCTGCCACCCTTGCCTTCTGGCAAAGACAGCAGTTCAGGAAACGCCCATTTTGGGAACAGTACCGGTGCACCCGGTGTTCCGTTGCAAATTGGACGCACGATGCACTCCTGCTGTTCTGTCCACTGATGAACCAAATCGATGATGGTTTCTTTGCGAAGCAGCGGCTGATCGGCCGGTAAAAACATACAGCCATCCAAATCATTCAAGGCTTCCAAGCCCAATTTGACTGTATCACTGCGGTGTGGAAGCTCGTGCAAAACGACCTGCACTCCATGCTGCTGACAGAGAGCCGCAACATCTTCATGGCGAGTTACGACAACACGGTGCTCGGAAAGGCTTTCACTTGCCTTCACTGCTTTCAAAATCATTGGATTTCCATCAAAGTCGGCCATCAGTTTGTTGCTGCCAAAGCGTTTTCCCAAGCCGGATGCCATGATAACACAACCCACATTCGGGTAGAACTTCCGCAGCATTTCCTGGTTTGCCTTCGTGCAAGCTGCAGTATAAGCTTCGTAACGGGAAAGCCACTCTTTCCCTTCCGGAGTCAAGACACTGCCGCCGCCAGACTTGCCGCCGGTCATTCGGGTAGTCAGTGGAAAACCTAGGGCAGCTTCTGCGTTTTTCATCAATTTTAATGCTTTCGTATATGCCATATCCATGGATAGGGCTGCAGAGCGAAGAGAACCGTGCTCCTCAATGCCTTTTAACAAGCGTGCCGGTCCTTCGCCGAAGAATTTTTCGCCGTTTTCATCCCAAAAGGTAATTCGTGTAACTACTTTCATATATTTTCCTCATGGATCATCATCAGTTGATGTGTGCCTGTTTTGGACGTCACATACTGCAAGCTGACGCTGCCGTAGACCTTAGTAAGCAGGCTTTCCATTGTTTCTAAATCATCTGTCTTTGGGGAGATCTCACCCAATACGCTTCCGTTATGAAGAAGCAGCAATTTATCGCAGTAATTCAAAGCCAAAACCGGATCGTGAAGGGTGACGATGGCACTGTTTTGCGTTTGTTTCACCCAATTCTTCAGAAGTGAAAGGACCCGATAGCGGTGGTTAAAATCCAGCGCGCTTTCCGGTTCATCCAGCAGCAAGAGCTTGCTTCCTGCAACCAAAGTTCTTGCTAAAATGCAGAGCTGCTTCTGTCCTTCGCTCAAATGCAGATAGTTCATCTGCGACTTATCTGCAAGTCCGACCTGTTCCAACGCCAGCAGTGCAGACTCTCTCATCTTCTGTGTCGGATGTTCTAAAAGTCCAAGATGGGGATTGAAGCCCATCAGCACCACATCCAGCACCGAAATATCAATGGAAATACCGCTGCGCTGCGGGATGTAGCTGCAAAGTTTGGCTGTTTGCCGAACCGACAGATTTTCTAAACACTGCTCCTCTATGAAGCAATTTCCCTCATGAGGCAAGATGCCGCAGATGGCTTTGAGCATCGTTGTTTTTCCACAGCCGTTGGCGCCTAAAACGCCCATCAAACAGCCGCCGCTTAATTCAAAGGACACTTCTTCAACCACATTACCGTTTCCGTATCCGGCAGTGAGGTGACTTGCTGAAAAGAAATTCATAGCTGTCTCCTTCCCCGTAGAATCAAAAAAATAAGGAACGGAGCACCCAGAAGGCTGGTGAAAATGCTGACCGGCAATTCCGTTGCTGCCACTGAACGTGCCAAAATGTCCGCCGCACACAAGAGGATACCTCCCATAAAACCGCTTAGAAGCATGGTCCCTAAGCGGTTGTTCTTCGTCAGCAGTCTTGCTCCGTGCGGTGCCAGCAGTCCTACAAAACTGATCAAGCCGGTGAGGCTGACCACTGCTGCGATGGACAGTGTGGCAATGATCAAGATCACAACACGCAGTGCTGTAACATTGACACCCAGCATTCGTGCCTCTCCCTCTTCTGCCGATAGCAGGATCATTTGACGGTGCAGGAACAGCAGACATCCCACACAAAGCAGACAAAGAAGCAGGTTACCGCCGATAGAATAGGCACTGATCCCGTTCAAACTGCCCATGATCCAGTATTCGATGGAGGCCAATTCTTTTTCGGGATCGGCCGTCAGTTTGAGACACATCAGTATCGTTTGCGCAATGGCATGAACAGCGATACCCGCAAGAACGATCGTTGCGTTTCTGCTGCTGCGATCCAAGCTAGACAGCGCCAGCGAAAGGATGACCGCCAGCAGCGCACCGGCAAATGCAGAAAACGTGACCGCTGCTGCACCGGAAAGAAACAGGATCCCGGCTGCTGCGCCGGCACTTGCACCGGAAGAAACGCCGATGATGTCCGGTGATGCCAAAGGATTGCGAAATACGGTTTGATACACAAAGCCCGCAATTCCTAATGCGATGCCGCCAACGATTCCAACCAAAGTTCGGCTGAAACGCAGTGTGAGAAACACTCGCCACTGCACCGCATCCCCTGTTATCAGTTTTTCCAAGGAAAGAGGATATTTTCCTACGAATAAACTGGTGCAACTGAGCACAAGCAGAAGAACAGCTCCCAGTATACAGAAATATTTAGTTTTCGCTGTAGCTGAAGTTGTAGAAGGTTTCATAATATTCATTCATGCAAGCGCTGCTGTCTGCATCGCTCATTTTCTCAGGGTGTAAGATGTTTGCAAGCCAGTATGCACCTAAGATACTGCCTGGTACAGGGCTGTCCCAAGCTTCTGCCTGGTTTGGCAGACGGTACACATTGCCATTCACAACGGCTTTGCAGTTTGCCAGATTTGGGTCGGAAAGCACGTCCTCTACGGTATAGGTTGCTTCGGCAGCAAGAATAATATACTCAGGATCCCAGGTCAAAAGCTGTTCGTAGTCAATTTCTGCCCAATAGGTGTCTTCGATGGCATTGGCAACATTGACGCCGCCTGCCAGACGAATCATATCTGCCTGATACATGGCATC
>JAZQXX010000121.1:0-3439 GCA_045633085.1 Negativibacillus sp.
TGCGTACTTATGTCCGCGAAGACCGTGCTGATCTGGTAAGCCGCATTGCACACTTCCCTCCTGCTTTCAGCTTCCGTGAAAAATACAGCTATCAGAATCAGATGTATGTTGCTCTTGGTCATCTCTGCGAACAGCTCAGTGGAAAAACATGGGAAGAACTTCTGACCGAACGCATCGGTGAACCTCTGGGTATGGATCTGTACTACCGCGGCCACTGCGATATTTACTCTCTCAATGCCGCTCTGCCATACGGACAGAAAGACGGTCAGCTTTACCGTGTACCTGAAGTACAGGGTCAGGCAAGCAATCCTTGCGGCGGTGTTTACACCAACGCAGACAGCCTGGAACAGTGGCTGTATATGCTCTGCAACAAGGGTGAACTGAACGGAAAACGCATCATCAGCGAAAAAGGCTTCGCTGAACTGATCAAACCAAATGTTGTTGTTCCAGGACGCAGTGCTCATCCGCAGGAACTGAACCGCTGCTACGCTTTGGCATGGCAGACTGCTGCTTATAAAGGGCAGCAGGTGTCATATCATTCCGGTTCTACCAACGGCTTCAACTCCATGGTTGGCTTCTTCCCTGAACTGAATGCTGCCTATGCACTTTCCGTCAACACCGAACCAACTCCGGCTTACAGCTGTCTGAGCTATCTGCTCCGTGACCTGCTGCTGGACGATGTACAGGATGACTACTCCTTCCTCATCGATGCTTACCAGCGTTCTGTAAAGCTCGGACCTGACTACAGCGAAGAAGAATACGCTGATATCACACTCTCCGAAGAAGAGGCAAAACGCTTCTGCGGCAGCTTCTATAATCCGGGCTACGGCGTGCTGAACTTCTGCTATGAAAACGGCCATCTCCGCTTGAAATACGGCTTGATGGATCAGGAATTTACCCGCATCAGCGACAGTAAATTCGTTGCTTTTGAAGCAGAAGATACCCGCACCTTCCGTGCGAATTTCAATGCCGACGGCAGCCTTTCCATGCGTCTGTCCACTGACGCAGTGTGCTGGATCCACTTCGATAAAGTTCAATAGGACACAAAAAAGCCACCCCAAATGGGGTGGCTTTTTTATTTAAATTATCTGCAGCAGAATACGCCGAATGCTGCGCCGGTTTCTGGGTTCACTTTCTGTGGTGCAGAACCAGAAACGGAGGAAGAAACAGAAGAGGAAGAACCGATCTTAGTCATGGTTACTTCAAAGTGCTCGCTGCTTACTTCTTCGATATCGCAAGTGTAGCCATCTGGAACAACTACATCAACAGTCCATTTTTTGCTGTTATCGATATTTTTCCAGCCTGCATACCATTTGCTGCCTACCAGAGAGCTGGAGCGGAACAGCTTGCCGTTAGCATACAGTTTAACCAGAACGCTGTTTGGACGGTTTGCAGCTTTGTCGCCTACCCAGTTGATCTGTACTGCCAGTTCATCTTTGCCGTAAGTTACTTCTTTGTCATCATCGTCATCATCTTTTGGTGCTTTGCCCCAAGTATCTGCTTCGATCAGCAGAGTGGTGTGACCCAGCACTTTGCCTTTTACAGTAACTACTACGATTGCAGAACCGTATTCGCCGTCTTCATCTTTGTAGTTCTTTGGAATTGCTTTTTCAAAGTCTTCCAAATGGAATTTTACAGAACTGGAGCTAATGTCTGCGCCTTCCAGATCATCTGCAAGTTCTTTTTTCAGGCTCTTCCACCAGTTCTTTTCCAGCCAACTTTTTGCTTCGGATTCAGAATTTACTTTCTGCATGGAAACAACAGGGGTGGTATCTTTGATTGCTTCTTCAATAGCAGCAAGGTGTTCCTGTTCAGTAGCTGCAAAAGCAGCAACAGGCAGCATGGTCAGCAGCATTGCTACAGTCAGCAGCAGACACCAAATTTTCAGATTCTTTCTCTTCATTACAACTCCTCCTTCAGGGATCGTTTTGTTTTTGAGCGCTCTCTTCTCAGATATAATGCGCCCTTTATTCTATTATATAAACAAATGTCTGCTGAGGAAAGACGTATTTTCAAAAAAAACTTACGAAGTTTTCCATAATTTTTCATCATTATGACAAAATCTTTCATTTTATTGCATTGGTATCTCCAACTGCAGGGAATTATTGCCCCTTTTGCAGTTTTTGTTTCAGCATTTCGTTGAGCTTTTCGGTTTTACGCTTGATCATGGAATAAATGACCGCCCAAATTGCCAAATAGCTCACGACGAAAATTCCGCTGAACACCAAAATCGGAACACTGCCCCATTCCAGCCAACTGTTGATCAGATAAGTTCCCAAGTAGCTGAGATACAGCACGCTGCCGTGGATCAAAATCGCTACCATCAGCGGCAGACGTTCGATTTTATAAATAACACTCATTCCGCCGACGATAAAGGACAGTGCCGATAAGGAAGCGATTCCAAGGCAGACCTCATGGACGGTTCGCAGCTGAATATCCAGTTGGCTCTGCTGCATCAAATAGAAAACGACCAAAACCATAGGCCCAAATCCGCAGGCGATCAGGCCGCGACGAATAAACTCCAATACAATATTTTTCATATTCTCTCGTACCTCCTTCTGATTTCCGCAAAGCAGCGTCTGGACACGTAGTCCCGATAGCCACATTGGAAGATGGCGTCCACTCCGCCGCTGAAAACTGCATCAAAACGCAGGATACAGTGCTCGTTGGCAAGGGTGGTTTTGTTGGTACGGATAAAGTAGGATGGCAGGATCTCTTCCAGATCCCGAAGTCTGTCCGGAATGCGGTAGTGACTGCCTTCACCGTCGATGGCAACCACCCTGCGGTCCAAGACGGTGATGCATTGGATCTCGGAAAAACTCAGTTTGCGCATTTCATCGTCCCGGTAGCCCATGATGCAGTCGTCACCGGCATAGGCACGGACAAGATCTTCGATCTGCTGCGTCAGAGAAGATGGCCCATGCGCGATCACGGTGATCTCCTCTTCTGCTTGTTTGTCGATAATCAGTTTGTATTTCATCGCCTCAAGTCCTTACTGTCGTTTCATTTGTCGGAGGAAACAGAACACCGCCACTATGGTCGTTACTGCGCTGTACAGAACGACCGGCAGAAGATGTGCTGCTGCGGCCTCAAAATTTCCGCTGAAGAGGGCTTTTTCCATTTCTGCTGCGTGGACAAACGGAAGCAGATCGGCGATTTTGCGGAATGTGCCGCCGACAAGGTTCAAGTCGAACCACACGCCGGAGAACCATGCAGACAGGTTGGTCAGCAATGCGCCGCAGATGCCGCCTACCTGCTTTACACCAAGGAGGCTTCCGCAGAGAAGTCCCAGTGCAACATTGAAAATCGCCATCGGAATAATCCCAAGAATAGCATACAAAACATTCACACTGACCGTCAATCCCAAAGGAATGGCAAACAGATAGCAAAGCACGACTTGCGCCAGCGCGATGGGCAAAATCGGCAGCATATAGCCAAG
>JAZQXX010000122.1:0-3868 GCA_045633085.1 Negativibacillus sp.
CGTAGCCGTGGCGAATGGCTCTCAGAGCTTCACCGATGGCATTGGAACCGGATGCACAGGCTGTTACTGCCGGCATGGCAGCTGCTTCACAGCCGAAGCGAATGGCTATTTGACCTGCCGCCATGTTTGGAATCATCATCGGTACAAACAGCGGAGAAACTCTGCGCGGGCCTTTGGTCCACAGTTTTTCCAGCTCACATTCGATGGTTTCGATACCGCCGATACCGGAACCGAAATATACTGCAAAGCGTTCCGGCTCCACAGTGCCGACAATGCCACTGTCTTCCACGGCCTGACAAGCTGCACCCATAGCATACTGTGCACAACGGTCACTGCGGATCACTTCCGCTTTCTCCATGTACTGACGAGGGTCAAAACCTTTGACCTCCGCAGCAAGTTTTGCTTTGAAGTTGCTGGTATCAAAACGAGTGACTTCGGCGATGCCGTGAACGCCGTTCTTCATATTCTGCCAGCTGTCGCTGACGTTGTTTCCCACTGGTGAAATGGCTCCCAGACCGGTCACCACCACCCTACGATGCTTCTGATTCATACTCTTCTCCTTTACATAGAAAGTCCCGCGTCCACCGGCAGTACAACGCCGGTCACATAGTCTGCGGTAACAAGATAAGCCACAGCCTCTGCCACATCTTCCGGACGGCCTGTGCGGCCCAAAGGAATCTGTTTCAGCAGCTCTTCACTCTGCACGGACAGCTCTGCTGTCATATCGGTATCGATAAAGCCCGGAGCCACCACATTGCAGCGGACACCTTTCGGTGCCAGCTCCTTAGCAACAGATTTGCTCAGACCGACAAGCCCAGATTTGGATGCGGCATAGTTTGCCTGTCCTGCGTTGCCCATAAGGCCGGACACTGAGCTGATATTGAGGATACAGCTGCCTTTTCCACGCAGAAGCATGCCTGCACAGTGACGCAGCATATTGAACGCGCCTTTCAGATTGGTATCCAGCACGGAATCCCAAGCTTCTTCGCTCATCATCGCAATCAGTCCATCTCGTGTGACACCGGCATTGTTGATGAGGATCTCCGCACCACCGAAATCTGCCTTGATTTTTTTAGCGCAGTCTTTTGCCGCAGCAAAATCTGCCACATCGCAGCAATACAGCTCCGCTTTCACGCCGAACTCTTCCTGGCAGCGTCGCTGAATTTCCTGCGCTGCTTCCTGGCTTCGTGCGTAAATCAACGCCAAATCGGCACCCATGGACGCCAGTTTATACGCAATGGCTGCACCGATGCCTCTGGAAGCACCGGTAACAATGGCCGTTTTACCCTTCAGCATGGCACACCTCCAAAATTTCATTCCAGTCGCTGCAAACTGCCAGTCCACGCACATTTGAGTCAATGCGTTTCAGCAGATTGCAGAGGGTTTTGCCCGGACCGATTTCGATGAAGGTATCCACACCTTCCGAAATCAGATTCTGCACCAACTCCGCCCAACGCACCGGTGAACAGATCTGCTGAGCCAGCAGCTGCTTCATATCACCGCTGTACGGCTTTGCGGTCAGATCGGAATACAGCGGGATTTTCGGCTCACCAATGCTTTTGTCCGCCAGATATTCCGCAAAATCCTCCGCTGCTTTGTTCATAAACGGTGAATGGAAGGCTCCTTTTACCTTCAAAGGAAGGGCTTTTCCACCTGCTTCACGGACTGCGGTGAAAAAGCCCGGCAGCTCTGCACTTGCTCCCGCAACGGAAACCTGTCCTGCAGAATTGTAGTTCACGGGATAAACCTGAGCAAAGCGTCCGCACAGCTCCCTCACCTGCTCATCGCTGAGCTTGACTACGGCAGCCATACCGCAATCCGCTTCTTCGGATGCAGACTGCATCAGTTCTGCACGTTTGCAAACCAAAGAAAAACCGCTTTCCAAATCCACTGCTGAGCTGTAGGTCAGCGCTGCCGCTTCACCTAAGGAGAAACCGGCACAAACGTCTGCTTTGACGCCGTGGGCTTCCAATGCAGCCGCTGCCGCCAGTTCCATGGCAAACAAACACGGCTGGGTGTTGACTGTTCGTTTCAGATCCTCTTCACTGCCGCGGAAACACTGTTCCATGGTGCCCGGACGCAGTGCTTCGCAGCGCTCGAACACTGCTTTTGCACTTGGAATGTGGAGAAATTCTTCTCCCATTCCCGGATGCTGGTCACCTTGACCAGAAAACACAAAGGCTACTCGACCCATTTACCTGCTCCTTTCAGAAGAGGTTCTGCCCCTTCCATTACTGCACGAACGATATCAGCAGCGCTTTCTTCCTGATTGACCATGGCCGCACACTGTCCTGCAAGGAAGCAGCCGCGTTCGATGTCGCCTTCCTGTACTGCCAAACGCAAAGCACCCACCGCCAGCTGTTCCAATTCTTCATCCGGCATGGTGCTGTACTCCGCTTTGGCGTAATTGCGGGCAAAGTTTGTGCGCAGACTACGCACCGGATGACCCAGACGTTTGCCGGTGACAATGGTACAGAGGTCGTTGGCTTTCAGAAGTTTTTCTTTGTAAATTGGATGGATGCTGCATTCTTTCGCGCTGAGGAATCGGGTACCCAGCTGAACACCGCAGGCGCCCAGCATCATTGCTGCTGCAACTCCTCGGCCATCGGCAATACCACCAGCCGCCAATACAGGGATGTTTACGGCATCGCAGATTTGCGGAACCAACACCATAGTGGTCAGTTCACCAACGTGACCGCCGCTTTCGCCGCCTTCTGCAATGACTGCCGCCGCACCCAAACGCTCCATGCGTTTTGCCAGCGCCACAGATGCAACCACAGGCATGACTTTGATTCCTGCAGAAGCCCACAAATCCATGTACTTGCCCGGATTTCCTGCACCGGTGGTCACAACAGCCACCTGTTCTTCCGCAGCTACCTGAGCAATTTCATCTGCATGAGGGCTCATCAGCATAATATTCAGACCAAAAGGTTTCTTCGTTTTGGATTTTGCGATTTGGATCTGCTGACGCACCCAGTCTGCCGGTGCGGAACCTGCGCCGATAATGCCCAGTCCGCCTGCTTCCGATACAGCCGCTGCCAGTGTTCCGTCTGAGATCCAGGCCATACCACCCTGAAACAGTGGGTAGCGAATGCCCAGCAGTTCACACAGTTGAGATTTGATCATAACTTACTCCTGGATTTTCTTTTCGATATATTTTACAAGATCGCCTACGGTTTCAACTTTTTCTTCCAGTTCGATCTCTTTGCCAATGGCATCTTCCAGCTCCATCAGCAGGTCAACAGTATCCAGAGAGTCGATACCCAGCTCCGCAAAGGTGCTTTCTTCTTTTACCTCATTCAGGTCACATTCGATACGCTCCGCGATAAGTTTTGCAATGGTTTCAAATAACATAATTTATTCCTCCGTTGTCGGTTCATTATTTGTATCAGCCGATACATTTTACAAACCTATTCTATCATGGAACTGTTCCACTGCTGTTCCATGGGAGTTCCCGCTGCGTTCCACAAAAGCGAAGAAATTGTGAACAGAAGGGACACATTCTATCTCCGCTTTGCTTGTTTTTGAGCTTGTCTACTGATATAATAATGTCGCTATCCACCGAAAGGAGTCATACTATGATCGCAATCCCTTATTCCGTTATGGTGCTTTTCATCAGCAGCCTTTGGATTTTGTGCCGAGGCTTCGCCGCACTGAAACAGAAACAAATCAACTGGAAACATGAAGCGCAGCTTATTTTAGTTTATATTTGCTTGATCGTTGCCGTACGTTTCACTTTCTGCCCCTTCGGTAAAATTGACGGCAAGATCCAGCCGCTGCTGTTTGATCCGCAGCTGATGCTCCCTTTCCGTATCAACTTAAAGCCATTTATTTATCTCTTCGATTATGAGGACACCCGTTCTGCTTG
>JAZQXX010000123.1:0-3442 GCA_045633085.1 Negativibacillus sp.
TTGCTACTCTCATTTAGTATGCCAACCTTTCCGTGATAGACTGGGCGATCGCATTCGCTGCTTTACCGATGAGTTCCTCATCTTTGCCTTCCACCATAACGCGGATCAGCGGTTCGGTACCGGATGGACGGATCAGGATACGGCCTTCATCGCCGAGGACTTTTTCCCAGTGAGCGATCTCTTTCTGCACGCCTTCATCGACCTGCAGCTGTTTTTTCATATTCTTGTCAGCGCGAACATTGACCAGAACCTGCGGGTAAACCTGCATTACGGAAGCTGCTTCTTTCAAAGTCAGTTTTTTCGCTTTCAGCAGATTCAGCAGCTGTACAGCGGTCAGCTGGCCGTCGCCAGTGGTCATGTATTTTTGGAAGATGATATGACCGCTCTGTTCGCCGCCGATGCAGTAGCCGTGTTCACGCATGTTTTCCAACACGTAGCGGTCACCTACTTTGGTGATTTCCGCTTTGATTCCGTTATCTTTGCAGAACTGGAAGAAGCCCATGTTGCTCATAACGGTCACAACAGCACAGTCAGACAGCAGTTCACCTTTTTCTCTCATAAACAGGGAGAACATTGCGATG
Source organism: Negativibacillus sp. (assembly GCA_045633085.1). GTDB lineage: Bacteria > Bacillota > Clostridia > Oscillospirales > Ruminococcaceae > Negativibacillus. Next base: position 582 of record JAZQXX010000123.1, read on the forward strand.
AGCTGGTCACCGTCCACCAGTTTGCCGTCATTGTCTACAGCAAGGCAGCGGTCTGCGTCGCCGTCGAAAGCAACACCAAGGTCATAGCCGCCTTCTTTGACTTTCTGACCCAGCACATCAATGTGGGTGGAACCGCAGTTGTTGTTGATATTGATGCCGTCCGGTTCCGCATTGAGGATAGTCACATCAGCATGGAGTTTCTGGAAGATCTTCGCAGCGGTTGCAGTTGCAGAACCGTTTGCGCAGTCTACCATCACCTTCATACCGGACAGGTCAGCGCCGTTAACAGTACCAACGATGTGGTCAACGTATCTGTCTACTGCTTTGAAGTCTTCGGTGATGGTACCAATCTGATCGTTCCATTTCACGTCGTATGGAAGCACATTGTCCAGTACGATCTCTTCAATAGCAAACTCTTCCTCGTCGGTCAGTTTGAAGCCGTCGGAACCGAAGATTTTGATGCCGTTAAATTCATAGGAGTTGTGGGACGCAGAAAGCATTACCGCACCGTCTGCACCCATTTCTTTTACCAAGTAAGCCACTGCTGGAGTAGGAACGACGCCCAGTGTTACAACGTTTGCTCCGACAGAGCAAAGACCTGCTGCGATCGCGCCGATCAGCATATGACGGGAAATTCTTGTATCAGAGCCCACCAAGAAAGTTGGATGCTCCTTGTGTTTTTTCTGAGAAACTACCATAGCTGCTGCTTTTGCAATGTCCATTGCCAGTGTGCAGCTGATTTCAGTGTTAGCAACGCCTCTTGCACCGTCGGTGCCGAAGATTCTGCCCATATTGACCCCTGCCTTTCGTTTATCTATTTACCTGCCTTCCGTCCGATGATCACCACATGATTGCTTGCACCCAGCAGGGAACGTTCTCTGCAAATCCTGTAATGATGATCGCACCAAATGCGAAATTGTTCTTCATTCCACTGATCCACCGCCGCGGAGAAGTGCGGTGTTGCACCATCCTGTGCGAAGTGGTCTACCAGCTCCAGACTGTGCTGCTGGTACAACTGCTCCATTTCCTCCGCGGTGGAGTAGTAGGTATCGGTCCAGAAGCATTTTTCATCGTCGTGATGCAGTTCGCCGCTGTCAATCAACTGCTTCGCCAGTCGTTCATCCAGATAGCGGCTGTCCTGCATGGCAACATACTGAAACACGTAGAATCTTGGAATATATGCTGTCACCAGCAGACCGCCTTTTTTCAGGACACGAAGAGATTCCTTGAGGCACTGTTCCCGATCTGCTTCTGTCAGCAGATGGTAGAATGGTCCCATATTCAGCACCACATCAAAACTTTCGTCGGCAAAACAGCTCATATCCCGCGCATCCAGTACTGCGGTTTCCATAGAGTATGCTTTTTCCTTCAGCTGTTCCCGAATCAGTTCCACGTGTCTTGGAGTGATGTCGGTGGCTGTCAGCTGATGCCCCTGCTCCGCCAGATGGAAGGCGTAAACACCGGTTCCTGCCGCGCAGTCCAGGATGCTCAGCTGCTGACCAAAATGCTCCTCAAAAATTCGCACCGTGGTCAGAAACTCAATGCGTCTTGCATTGTTTGTGGTCAGACGATTTTCTTCTTTATAGTTTTCGTAGCTTTCTACGACTGCATTTTTCATTGCTTCTCCTTAGTCCAACAGGCTCAGCTGCTCCGCATCCACTACGGAAGAAGCCAGCTCCTTCGGACGTTTCAAACCCAAGTGGTCATATGCCATGCCGGTAACGCAGCGACCTCTCGGAGTACGCACCAGGAAGCCCAACTGCATCAGATATGGTTCGCAGACGTCTTCGATGGTGACAGTTTCTTCACCAACGGCAGCTGCCAGGGTATCCACACCCACCGGTCCGCCGTTATAGTTGCGGATGATGGTTTCCATGATGCGGATATCGTTGGAATCCAGACCCAAGCGGTCGATCTCCATACGCTCCAGCGCAACGTCAACGATCTCTTCGGTGATGACACCGTCACCCATAACCAACGCAAAGTCGCGGGCACGTTTCAGCAAGCGGTTTGCGATTCGTGGTGTACCGCGGCTTCTTCTTGCCAGCTCCAGTGCGCCGCTTTCTTCACAGGCAGCGTCTAAAATGTTGGCAGAACGCTTGATGATCTGCGCCAGTTCTTCCGGTTTATACAGCTCAAGTCGAAGGATCATACCAAAGCGGTCACGGAGAGGTGCTGTCATCTGTCCTGCACGGGTAGTTGCACCGATGAGGGTGAACTTCGGCAGGTCGATACGGATGGAACGCGCAGATGGACCTTTACCGATGATGATGTCCAGCGCAAAGTCTTCCATTGCCGGGTAGAGGATCTCCTCTACGGAACGGGACAGACGGTGGATCTCGTCGATAAAGAGAATATCACCGGGAGCTAAGTTAGTCAGCAGAGCTGCCAAATCGCCCGGCTTCTCAATAGCAGGACCGGAAGTAACACGGAGGTTTACGCCCATTTCATTGGCTACGATACCTGCCAAAGTGGTTTTACCAAGACCCGGAGGTCCGTAAAGCAGAATGTGGTCCAGTGCTTCTCCGCGCATTTTCGCGGATTTCATATAGATGGCCATGTTCTCCTTTACCTTTTCCTGACCGATGTACTCGGCCAGTGTTTTTGGTCGGAGAGAGCCTTCTACATCAAAGTCGCCCGGGGTATATTCCGGAGTGACCATTCGGTTTTCAAAGTCCAATTCTTTTTCTTCCAGCATTTACGCCACTCCTTTCCCTACCATTTGCTGCCGGACAGTTTCTTCAGAGCCTGTTTGATGATGGCATCTACAGGGTCTGCATCCTTGCAGCCGGAAACTGCCTGTGCAGCTTCGCTCTGAGAATAGCCCAGTGCCAGGAGTGCAGCCATTGCTTCACTAAGGT
>JAZQXX010000124.1:0-5798 GCA_045633085.1 Negativibacillus sp.
ATCACCCACAACACCGCCGCCAAGTGCGACGATAAAGTCGGAGCGGGTGACCTGGTTTTCCACCAAAAAGCTATAAACATCGGAAAGGGTATCGGCAGATTTGCTTTCTTCACCGTGTGGGAAAACGAAAGAAACCACAGAAAAACCTGCGGCTTCGAAGGAGTGAACAACGGTTTCAAGGTACAGGGAAGCCACTGTGTCATCGCTGATGACAGCAGCTTTTGCTCCGCAAGGAAACACAGAAGAAGCATAGGCCCCCACTTTTGAGAGGGAGCCCTTTTCGATCATGATATCATATTGTACGCTGGCATTGACAGAAACGGTTTTCATCCCGCTGCCTCCTTAGTCCATAGTTTTTCCGAAGAACTCTACGGTTTTCTTTACTTTGCCCATCAGGACTTCGAAGCTGTCCGGTGGGAGGGACTGTGCACCGTCACAGAGAGCATTGCCCGGGTCGTTGTGAACTTCGATGATCAAGCCGTCTGCACCGGCAGCGATTGCTGCCATGGACAGAGGTTCCACCAAAGCACGATTGCCGGAAGCATGGCTTGGGTCTACGATTACAGGCAGGTGAGTGCGCTGTTTCAGAATTGGAACAGCGGACAGATCGAGAGTGTTACGGGTTGCCGGCTCAAAAGTACGGATTCCGCGTTCGCAGAAGATGACCTTTTCGTTGCCGCCGGCCATGATATATTCAGCGGACATGATCCACTCATTGATGGTGGAGGACAGACCGCGTTTCAGCAGAATCGGCTTATCGACTTTGCCAAGAGCTTTCAGCAGTTCGTAGTTCTGCATATTTCTTGCGCCGACCTGGATGATATCCACATCGTCAAAGAGAGGCAGATGGGACTTGTCCATGATTTCAGATACGATCGGCATAGCACTGTGCTTTTTCGCATCGATCAGAAGCTGCAGACCTTCTTCACGAAGACCCTGGAAAGCGTATGGGGAAGTTCTTGGTTTGAACGCACCGCCGCGCATCAAACCGGCGCCGGAAGCTTTTACAGAATCAGCAACAGAAATCATCTGTTCACGGCTTTCCACAGAGCAAGGTCCGGCAATGACCTGAAAATGACCGCCGCCGATTTTCTTTCCACAAACATCGAGAATGGTATCTTCCGGGTGGAATTTGCGGCTGGCTTTTTTGTATGGTGCCTGAATACGGTGAACACTGGATACGATATCCATAGCTTTCAAGTCTTCCGGGTCAATGGCAGAGGCGTCACCGACAAGACCGATAAGCCATTCTTCTACACCATGGATCATCTGTGTTTCAATGTTCATGGCGTGGATGCGGCGGAGCAATTCATCAACTTTGCTTTGTTCCGCATTTTTCTTCAAAAGGATGATCATACAGTTTACCCCTTTACACGATAAAATAGAAAAACCGGTACCAACCCAAGCGGGTCAGGCACCGGAACCAATCATTGCTGTTTCCTTCGAGGCAGCCTATGCTGCTCACAAGGCATCGGACATGCTGCAACGGCTACCTGCAACAGGAAGAACGGTTCGATACGGCAGTCATGGTTGTGCCTGTTTATGTATATAAACACAAAATAATCTACAATAAATATATCACTTTAGCCTATCAAAGTCAACAGCACGAATTTTGGTAAAACAAACAAAAAAGAAGTTCACAATATTTGTGGTTCTCATTTTGATGGATTATATAAGATAATCTTTCGGATTCGATGGTTTTCGCTCAAATGCTACATAAATCTATGAAAAAACAGGGGAAACTTTACACAGAATTTACAAAAACCTTGGTGAAAGTCCATTGAAAAGAAAAAACAAATTGTGATATAGTTACAGTGAGTTCAAGACTCCCATAAATAAATAGGAAAAGAAGTGATATGTTTATGGATCTGAAAGTTGGAATCGATATTGGTTCTACAACAGTAAAAGTTGTTGTCATGAAGGGAAAAGACGTTCTCTATCGTGTTTACAACAGACATTTGGCACAGGTGCGACAGGCGGCATTAGAAGCTCTTCAGGGGGCGAAAGAGTTTCTGAATGAGTCGTTCCATGTGGCGATTTCCGGTTCTGCGGGGCTTGGTGTGGCAGAATGTGCGGATATCGACTTCGTACAGGAAGTATTTGCTACCTACGAAACCGTCAAAGAATACCAGCCTGATACCGATGCCGTCGTTGAATTAGGCGGTGAAGATGCAAAGATCATCTTCCTTTCCGGTGGTTTGGAAGAACGCATGAACGGCAGCTGTGCTGGCGGCACCGGAGCTTTCATCGATCAGATGGCTACTCTGCTGAATGTATCTTCTGATGAGCTGGATGAATTGGCATTGCAGCATGAAAAAATCTATCCGATCGCATCTCGCTGCGGTGTATTTGCAAAGACAGACGTGCAGCCGCTGCTGAATCAGGGTGCTCGCAAGGAAGACATCGCCGCAAGCATTTTCCAGGCGGTAGTGGATCAAACCATTGCCGGTTTGGCACAGGGCAGGGAGATCAAGGGAAAAGTCCTGTTCCTCGGCGGACCGCTGTTCTACTACAAAGGATTGCAGGAACGTTTTGTTGAAACGTTAAAACTGAGCAGCGGCAATGCGATTTTCCCAGATTACGGACGTTTTGCTGTTGCGATGGGTGCAGCTTTGTACGCAGGCAGCATGCAGAAAACCTTTACCTTCCACGAGCTGGAAAGCAAATTAAAGGACAGCAGCAAACAGGTCGTTGCGACCAATTATCTGGAACCTCTGTTCCGAAACAAACAGGAATATTTTGATTTTGTTGCAAGACATAAAGCGGCGACGATCCCGTGGTGTGATATCAGAACTTACAAGGGCAAAGCCTATCTTGGTATTGACTGCGGTTCCACTACAACAAAAGTGGTGCTGATGAGCGAAGACTATGAAGTTCTGTATCAGTACTATGCATCCAATCAGGGCAACCCTGTTAAAGTAGTAAAAGAACAGTTGGAAGCCATCTATCAGCTCTGTGGTGACCATGTGCAGATCTGTTCTGCAGTTTCCACTGGTTACGGTGAGGACTTGATCAAAAATGCCTTCGACTTAGATGAAGGTATCGTGGAGACCATGGCTCACTTTACCGCTGCAAGACATTTTGAGCCTCGTGTTGACTTTATTTTGGACATCGGCGGCCAGGATATCAAGTGCTTCCGCATCAAAAATGGAGCCATTGACAACATTATGCTGAACGAAGCCTGCTCTTCCGGCTGCGGCTCCTTCATTGAAACTTTCGCAAAATCCATGGGTTATACAGCAGAAGAGTTCAGTCAGCTGGGCTTATTCAGCGAACATCCAGTCGATTTGGGTTCCCGCTGTACAGTATTTATGAATTCCTCTGTAAAACAGGCACAGAAAGATGGTGCCTGCGTGGAAGACATTTCCGCAGGTTTATCCATGAGCGTTGTAAAAAACGTGCTGTATAAAGTGATTCGCACCCGATCTGCAAAAGATTTGGGCGAATATATCGTGGTGCAGGGTGGTACCTTCCTCAATGACGCGGTTCTTCGCAGCTTTGAATTGGAGCTTGGACACGACGTCATCCGTCCGCAGTTTGCAGGTTTGATGGGTGCATACGGAGCAGCGATCTATGGCAAGCGTTTGGCAAAAGAACGCAGTTCCCTGTTATCACAGGAACAGCTCCAGCACTTTAGTCATGAAGCAAAACCGTTGATCTGTCAGGGCTGTACCAATCGCTGCAACCTGACCGTCAACACCTTCGGAGCTGGAAAGAGATTTATTTCCGGTAACCGCTGTGAAAAACCGCTGGGCATTGAAAAACAGGCTCTGCCGGACATCTATCAGTACAAACTGGATAAAATCAAAGCATTGGAAAGTGTTCCGGGAAAACGAGGAAAAATCGGTTTGCCTATGGGACTGAATATGTTCGAAAATATCCACTTCTGGCATCCGTTCTTTACAGAACTTGGCTACGAAGTGGTACTGTCGGATATTTCTTCCCGTCAGCTTTACGCAAGCGGTCAGCACACCATTCCGTCGGATACAGCCTGCTATCCTGCAAAACTCATGCACGGTCATGTGGAAAATCTCATGCAGAAAAATGTACCGATCATTTTCTACCCATGTATGAGCTATAACTTTAATGAACATAAGGGAACAAACCACTACAACTGTCCTGTGGTGGCATATTATCCGGAACTGCTTCATGCCAACATGGGTATGCTGAAATACTACCGTTTCTGGTATCCGTATTTGTACATGGCAGACCGCAAATTGTTTGAGAAGAAAGCGTTCGAGTTCTTCCACAAGGAAGACCCAAGCATCACAAAAAGTGAATTTTACGGGGCTTGTGATAAAGCTTATTCCAGATATCATGCGGAAATCGAAGATATCAAAACCATGGGCCGCAAAGCAATAGAAGAAGCTCGCAAACAGGGTAAGGGCATCGTTGTTTTGGCAGGTCGTCCTTATCATGTGGACCCGGAAATCAACCACGGTATCAACAGTTTGATCACTTCATTAGGCTTTGCAGTTATTTCCGAAGACTGCGTTTCCGATTTGGTAGAACCGGTGAAAGTCAATGTCCTGAATCAGTGGACCTACCACAGCCGTCTGTATAATGCAGCGAAATATGTCACTCAGAACGAAGATATGGAGCTGGTACAGCTGGTATCCTTTGGCTGCGGTATCGATGCGATCACCACCGACGAGGTCGCGGATATTTTGACCAAAGGCGGAAAACTCTACACACAGCTGAAGATCGACGAGATCAATAACTTGGGTGCAGTAAAGATTCGTCTGCGCAGTTTGATCGGTGCGATCAAAGAACGAAAATTGGAGAAGGGGGAATAGTTTGTGAGCGAAAACAAAAAAGCTGTTTTTACAAAAGAGATGAAAAAAACGCACACTCTGCTGATTCCAACCATGCTTCCAATTCACTTCCGCCTGCTTTCCACAATCATGGGTGTCTACGGTTATAAAACCAAAGTGCTGTCCAACAGCGGCAAGAAGGTTATTGAACAGGGTTTGAAAAATGTACATAACGATACCTGTTATCCGGCACAGTTGGCGATCGGCCAGCTTATTGACGCACTGGAAAGCGATAAATCCTTGGATTTAGACAAGGTGGCTTTGATGATGACACAGACCGGCGGTGGCTGCCGAGCTTCCAACTACCTGTACCTGCTGAGAAAAGCACTGGACAAGTGCGGCTACGAACACATTCCGGTGGTTTCAGCCAGCTTTATGAAAAATGAGCAGAGTCCTGGTTTCTCTCTGCCGATGGTGATGGTGTTACAGCTGTTTTACGGCATCCTGCTTGGAGATCTGATCATGCTTCTCAACAATCAGTGTCTGCCTTACGAACTGGAAAAAGGAGCTACTGCAAAGGTCGTGGAAGAAACTACTGCTCTTGCAGAGGAGCTTCTCAGCAAGCACAAGCTTCTGACATGGAAGATGGTATCGGCTCTGATGGTAGAGATCATCAACTGCTTCAAAAATGTCGAACGCAGCAAGGAAAAGAAAATCAAAGTCGGCATCGTCGGTGAGATCTACGTGAAATACTCGCCGCTGGGCAACAACAATCTGGAAAATTTCCTTCTGTCCGAGGGTTGTGAAGTGGTTTGTCCGGGCTTGATGGACTTTATGCTGTACTGCTTTGCGAACAATGAATTTGACTATGAGCTCTACGGCATGGGCGGCGCTGTCAAAGCAAAAATCATGCACAAAGTGAACATTTTCCTGCGCAATAGAAAACGTTTGATGATCGATCTGATCAAAGCACACAGTGATTTTGAAGCACCTGCGCCGTTTGAAGTAATTATGGACTGTGCGAAAGGTTATATCAGCCACGGT
>JAZQXX010000125.1:0-6106 GCA_045633085.1 Negativibacillus sp.
GACCGTGTTCAAGAAACTAGACCGCCACTGGAAAGTCATTGCTGCCGGTGCGGGACTGTCCCTTTGCATTGAAATCCTGCAGCTTCCTTTCTTTGATCGCTGTTCAGACATTGACGACCTCCTCCTCAATTCCTGCGGTTATTTGTTGGGCTATGGACTGTATCTTCTTGTGACAAAACGAAAACGAGCATAAAAAAAGCCGGGAATTAAATCCCGGCTTTTTTCTTCTATTCTTTATAAATCTTCAAATCCAGCGGCTGACAGCCGATATTGCCCACAATATGCCACAGTGGGGCAGGTTCTACTTTTTCAGGTACGGCAAAGCTATGCGGTGCCTGTTTCAGCAGAGCCATGTCCAAAATCTGAGAAGTTTCCAGCAGAGCATTGAGGTCTACTGGCTTTTCTACGCCTTCCACCAGACCACTCCAGCTGTACTGTACCATCTTTACATTGCGATCAAAGGCAATCTTGTCAGGGTTAGCAAGCCATTTCGGATAGACTTCCAAGCTGTCGTGAGCCAAGAAACGGTTGAAATAATCCTTCGTGGAATAAATCAAAAGTTTCTTCTCTTGATACAGCTCCTCTCTGCCGTATTTTGCAGCATTCTGCGCAAAGAGATTTACCACATTGTAGGCGTCACCTGTGCTCAGTTTCGCTGCATCCCAGTTGACACCTTCATGTTCGATGTCCAAAGCCATGCCCAATTCCAAAGTCAAACCTTCACAGCATTGACCGAACCATTTGCCTTCCTTGATAGCATCCAGCACCTTTGCTGCTCGCAGGAAGTGGTACGCGCCGACCTTCAAACCGGCGGCCAATGCTTTTTCATAGTTTGGACGGAATTTCGGTGCGAGATAGCTGTCGCCTTCGGTGCATTTCAGCATGACACCGTCAATACCGGACGCTTTGACTTTTTCAAAGTCCACTTCGCCGTTGTGTCCGCTGATGTCAAGAATGTAAGTCATCATCATGCTTCTCCCCTTTGTCGTATTGTTCTTTCATCTGTGCCAGGATGCTGTGCAAAAAGGTTGGCAGTTCACCGCCCAATTTTCCGTAGTTCTCCAGCAGAGAAAGTCCTTCTCTGGCGATGTAGAAAAAGATAACTGCAGTACGGCAGTAAGGCTGACTCAGCGGCAAGGTTTTATCCAGCATAACACCGACCATAACAAAGCAAAGCACCGCCAACTTATTGACACCACCCCAAAAAGCGACTTTGCTGTTCAGCTCACCGCGCTTGATAGCTGCCAGCACGCCGAGGATAAAATCCATCAGCATAAACAGTAGCAAGGCTTTCAGCGGCTGATCCCAACCGCCTGCCAATGCCACGAAGGTGGTTCCTACAGCCGAAACCACACCGCTGACCACGGCACCTTCCGAGCCGTAGTTCCAAAGTACGTTCTTCATCGGTCTCCTCCTTTCTTATGGATTGGGCCAAACGACCTGTACCATGTTATGCTGTCGCCGACCTCTATGTTTATTTTCCCACAACAGAGGCTTCCCTTCGTCCGCAGATTTTCCGCACAAAAAGAAAAACACCTCTGACAAGCAGAGGTGTTTCATTACAAAAAGGAGCCCGGCCCCTGCGGGGGAGAAGTGTGCAGGAGCCGGTAATTGAGAAAAAAAGGAGATTATCAAAAATTTCTCGTTAAGATACTTAACTTCTTCTATATTATATCTCATTTTTTGTCAAAAATCAATCCCTTTCCGTGCAAATTGTGCAGAAAGGACAAGTTTTTCCTGTTCTATTTCACGATTCACAAAAGATTGAAGCACACTCTATCTTGACAGCTGTAAAGCCTGTTGCTTATGATATATTCGTACGATAATTTTATCCGCACAGGAGGTGTACTTTTTGACAACAGAAAACAAAACAGAACGCAGCTTAGTTGAGAAAGCTGCCACCCATTATCGGTATTGCCAGATCTATGCCGAATATTACAAACAGTCCTTAGATTACGGCACCGGTGAAACCTACTCCAGTGCGGAATTACAGGCTGTGCTTCAGATCCACACCACCCCGGGCATCACCATTACAGAAATCGCCCGTTACGGTGCCAGAACCAAAAGTGCTGTTTCTCAGATCATGACCAAGTTGGAAAACCGTGAACTGATCTTCCGCCAGAAAACCACACAGCGCGGTGTCGGTCTGTTTGTCACCGACAAAGGCCGTGAGCTTTGCGAAGCTTATCAGAAATTCATAGAAAAGAACTTGAGCGGTATTCTTGCTGATTGTGAAGAACGCTTCGGAAAAGATACCATGGACAATTTCTACGAGATCATGCATTCTGTAATCAACGCCGTTGTTGAATCAACGAATCAAGAATAAAACCAAGCCTGCAGAAATCTGCGGGCTTTCTTTTTCCTAAAGTTACCTTCACATTGACTCGGTCAAATGTTAGGAGTATAATGAACTTGTTACTCACCTTATATATTTTGTTTAAACAAAGGAGGTAAAAAACAATGATATTTGGTAAGCATATCAATCGCTACTACATTAAGTACGCGTGGATGCTTCTCATCGGTCTTACCGCGCTGACTACAGTTGACTACCTGCAGCTACGTATTCCGAACCTGTATCAGATGGTCATCAACGGCACCAGTTTAGGCTATGTGGTCTACGACGGTGTGCAGACTCCGTTCACCATGGACTTCCTGCTGGACAAGATCTGTATGCCAATGGTAGGTATCATCCTTACCATCATCCTGGGACGTTTCCTGTGGCGTGCTATGTTCTTCGGTGCAGCCATCCGTGTGGAAACCGATTTACGCAACCGCATGTTCAACAACGCCAAAGACCTGAGCCGTCAGTACTATCAGGTCAACAAAGTTGGCGACCTGATGAGCTTGTTCACCAACGACCTTGACACCGTGCAGGAATGTTACGGCTGGGGTATCATGATGCTCTGTGACTGTGTGTTCATGGGTGGTCTGGCTGTGGTGAAAATGTGGGGCATGAGCCCGATTTTGACTATCTTCTCCATGATCCCAATGGGCTTCCTGCTGGCTTCCTCCACTGTGGTGGGCAGCTACATGATGAAAAAATGGGACTACCGTCAGGAATGCTTCTCCCGCCTGTCCGACTTCGCACAGGAAAGCTTCTCCGGTATTGCAGTTATCAAAGCCTTCGTAAAAGAAGCAAAAGAACTGTGGGCCTTCAAAGAACTGAACCTGGAAAACGAAAAAGCAAACGTTGACCACACCAAGGCTTCCGTATTGCTCCGTGTTCTGGTTACCCTCTTCGTAGAAAGCGTTATCTGCGTTATTCTCGGTTACGGCGGCTATCTTGTTTATAAAGGTACCTTCAATGCCGGTCAGCTGGTAGAGTTCATCGGCTACTTCAACGCAGTTATTTGGCCTATCATGTCCGTTGCCGAACTGATCGATATGACCTCCCGAGGCAAAGCTTCTCTGAACCGTATCGGCGAACTGCTGGATGCCAAACAGGACGTGAAAGATGCGGATTCCGCACAGCCTCTGGAAGGCATCAAAGGCAACATCGAGTTCCGTGATCTTACCTTCCGCTACCCAGATGGTGAGTTCGATGCTCTGGAGAATATCTCCTTCACCATCAATGCCGGCGAAAATGTTGGTCTGGTTGGTAAAACCGGTTCCGGTAAAACCACCCTCGTTGATCTCATTTTGAGAACTTACAATGTTCCGGATGGCAGCATCTTTATCGACGGTCACGATGTCAACGACATCACCATCCACTCCCTCCGCGAAGCTTGTGCCTACGTTCCACAGGATAACTTCCTGTTCTCCGATACCATCGAGCACAACATCGCCTTCGGTGTGAACAACTACAACCGCGACAGCATCACCGATGCAGCAAAACTCGCTGACATCGATTCCAACGTCAAAGACTTCCATCAGGGTTACGACACCGTCCTCGGCGAACGCGGTGTAACCGTTTCCGGCGGTCAGAAACAGCGTATCTCCATTGCACGTGCACTGATGAAGAACGCTCCGATTTTGATTTTGGACGACTCCGTTTCCGCTGTCGATACCAAAACTGAGAAGACCATTCTGGAAAATCTCCATAATACCCGTGCCGGCAAAACCACCATTCTCATTGCACACCGCATTTCCACCATCGAGAAAATGGACAAGATCCTCTTCATCGATGACGGTAAACTGGCTGCTGTCGGCAAACACGTAGACCTGTACAACAGCTGTGCTGAGTACAAGAAAATGGTAGACCTTCAGAAACTGGAAGAGGAAGGAGGCGTTCAGAATGCATGATTTCCTGCCAATTTTAATTATGGGCGCCATCATCGGCGTATTCACAGTTATCTTCCTCGTGGTTTATGCACTGGAAAAGAATAAGAAAGAATCCATGGGCTTTGACCGCCACATGAAGGACTTGGACATCGTGAAGCGTCTGCTTGGCTACGCAAAACCGTACTACAAGTACTTCATCCTCGTATTCTTCATCATGCTCTTCTCCATCGTCTATGACCTGGTTTCTCCTTGGCTCATCGGTGAGCTGGTGGAAATGGTACAGGGCGACTTTGAGCTGAATACTCTGCTGACCATGGTAGCAACCTATGCAGGTATTCTGATCGTTTCTATGATCTGTACCTTCTCTCAGGCAATGATCCTGCAAAAAATCGGTCAAAAGATCCTCTCTGCGATCCGTCAGGACGTCTTCACCCACATTGAACAGCTTTCTCATGAACAGCTGAACAACATTCCTGTTGGTAAACTGGTGACCCGTGTCAGCAACGACCCAAACGCCATCTCCTATATGTTCACCAATATCATTGTTACCCTGGCGAAAAACACCATGGTTATCTTCGGTGTACTTGGTGCTATGCTGATGCTCAACTACGCACTGACCCTGATGGTTCTGTGCTTCGTTCCATTCATCGTGCTGTTCACCGTTATCTTCCGCAAGTTCTCCCGTAAAGTACATCGCAAAGTAAGTGACGCTACCACCGACGTCAATACCTACCTGTCTGAAAATCTCTCCGGTATCAAAATTACCCAGATCTTCAACCAGGAAGACCGTAAAATGGAAGAATTCCTGGAAAAGAGCCGCAACCTGCGCAATGCAAAACAGGCTCGTATGTTCGTCTTCGGTATCTTCCGTCCGATGGTCTACATGCTGAACATCTCCGCGACTCTGTGCCTGCTTTACTTAGGTTCCCGCGGTTATATCACCGAAGCTAACTGGTTCGGTCAGGTCATCGACAGCAGTATCATCGTTTCCTTCTACATGTATATCTCCAAGTTCTTCAACCCAATTCAGACCTTGGCAGAACAGTTCGATATGCTGCAGCGTTCCTTCGCATCTTCCGAAAAGATCTTCACCATTCTGGACATGGTTCCGGAAGTGGTCGACGCCGAAGATGCCATCGAGCTGAACGAGATCAAAGGCGAGATCGAATTCAAGGACGTTTGGTTCTCCTATAAACCGGATGAATGGGTACTGAAAGGCGTATCCTTCCACGTTCACCCAAAACAGACCGTTGCTTTCGTAGGTTCCACCGGTTCCGGTAAGACCACCATCCTCTCCCTCATCTGCCGCAACTACGACATTCAGAAGGGTCAGATCCTCATTGATGGCATCGACATCAAGAAGATCAAAATCTCTTCCCTGCGTAAACACTTCGGTCAGATGCTGCAGGATGTTTTCCTCTTTGCCGGTGACATTCGCAGCAACATCGTCCTCCGCGAGGAAGGACATACTGATGAAGAGATCATGGAAGTTTGCCGTTACGTCAACGCCGATTCCTTCATCAACAAACTGGAAGCAGGCTTGGACGAAGTGGTTCGTGAACGCGGCAACAACTTCTCTGCCGGTCAGCGTCAGCTGCTTTCCTTCGCCCGTACCATCATCCATAAACCAAGCGTTATGATCCTGGACGAAGCGACCGCAAACATCGACACCGAAACCGAGCTCCTCATTCAGGACTCTCTGGAGAAGATGAAAAACATCGGCACCATGCTCATCGTGGCACATCGACTGTCCACTATTCAGCACTCTGACAACATCATTCTTCTGGCAAACGGCGAGATCATCGAGCAGGGCACCCATCAGGAACTGCTCCATCAGAAAGGCCGCTACCATCAGCTCTACTCCCTGCAGTTCAGCAAGAAGGAA
>JAZQXX010000126.1:0-12942 GCA_045633085.1 Negativibacillus sp.
CCTTCAATAGTGTCTATACTGCCTCCACTGTGGAACTGGACGGCGAAATGCCCGTTCTGGACGGTTCTCAGGAAGGCTATACTGAAGAAATCCAGGACCGCAATCTGATCATCTACACCGGCGGCTGCAAACAGTGGCAGAACAACGTACTGAGCAGCAAGACCAACCAGATCTGGCAGGTCAAAGACGAAGGTATCGTTTGCCTGGAAAAAGACATGGGCAGCAAATCCATGACTGACCCACAGACCTTGACCACCTTCATCAAATGGTGCTCCGAAAACTACCATGCAAACCGCAACGCACTGATCTTCTGGGACCACGGCGGCGGTTCTGTCAGCGGCTTCGGCTATGACGAAAAATTCGCTTCCAGCGGTTCCATGAGCCTTGCCGAGATCGACACTGCTCTCACCAACGGCGGCGTAAAATTTGACTTTGTTGGCTTCGATGCCTGCCTCATGGCGACCACCGAAAATGCACTGATGCTGAGCAAACACGCAGACTACATGATCGCCAGCGAAGAAACCGAGCCTGGTATCGGCTGGTACTACACCAACTGGCTCACCAATCTGTCTGAAAATCCTTCTCTCCCTACTGTCGAGATCGGTAAAGACATCATCGATGACTTCATCGATACCTGTGCACAGAAATGTCCTGGTCAGTCCACCACCCTATCCATCGTGGACCTTGCAGAAGCAGAAAACACCATCCCTGCTGTGCTGACCGAATTCTCTCAGAATACCTACGACCTCATCAAAAACAACAATTACGCACAGGTTTCCAATGCCCGCAGCGACAGCCGTGAATTCGGTGCTTCCAGCAAAATCGACCAGGTCGACCTGGTTCATCTTGCAAACAATATGGGTACTGAAGAGGGCAAAGCTCTGACTGAAGCTCTGCTCGGTTCTGTAAAATACAACCGCACTTCTTCCAACATGACCAACTCCTACGGTCTGTCTATCTACTTCCCATTCCGTCAGGTTTCCATGGTAGACGAAGCAGTCAACACCTATGAGCTGATGGGTATGGACGAAGAATACGTTCGCTGCATCGAAGCGTTTGCAAGTATGGAAGTCAGCGGTCAGGCAGTCAGCGGCGGCAGCACTTCTCCACTTCCATCCCTGCTGGAAATGCTGGGCACCGGTACTTCTGCCGGCGGCAGTGCTGAACTGATGACTCAAATGCTGGGCAGCTTCCTGGGCGGCGACCTGAGCAACATTGCCGGCTTGGCAGCAGGCAACATGGACTTCCTCAGCGGACGTGCTATGAACACCGATGAAATGGTGTCTTACCTCTCTGAAAACAGCTTCGACGGCACTCAGCTTCAGTGGACTGACACTGCAAACGGCGCTGCCATCGTTCTTCCGGAAGAACAGTGGGAACTGGTTCAGACTCTCCATGCCAATATGTTCTACGATGACGGCGAAGGCTACATCGACCTTGGTACCGACACTGTTTATGACTTCGACGAACAGGGAAATCTCCTTGCTCCAAGCGAAATGACTTGGCTGGCTATCAACGAACAGCCGGTTGCTTACTACCACGAATCCACCGTGGATGACGGCGAAAACTACAGCATCATCGGCCGCATCCCAATGCTCTACAACGGCGAACGTGCAGAACTGATGGTAGAATTCAGCGACGAAGTTCCTACCGGTGCAATCGTTGGTGTTCGCAGAGTTTACGTTGACGGCGAAACCACCACCGTTGCAAAAACCATGGATACTGTAACCGACGGCGACGTGATCGACTTCATCTGTGACTACTACAGCTATGACGGCGACTATCTGGACAGCTACATGCTGGGTGAACAGCTGATCGTAAACGGTGAGCTGACCATCAGCGACGTTTATGTCAACGCTGACGCAGCAAACTTCACCTATCTCTTCACCGATATTTACAATCAGCAGTACTGGACTACTCCAGTCAAATAAGCAACCAAGGCACTCCATATGGAGTGCCTTTTCTTTTGTTCTGTGCTATAATGGAGGCAGCAATCTTTCAACGAGAAGGAGTGATCCACATGGAAAAATACAATAGAAAGATCAATATCCTGCGTCTGATCGACGGCGCAAAACAAGCCCGCGGCTTGACGGTCATCATCGACGTCTTCCGCGCATTTTCTCTGGAATGTTACCTGTACGACATGGGTGTGAAGGAGATCCGTCCTGTTGGCAGTATCGAAGAAGCCTTTGCGCTGAATCAGCATATCCCGGGAAGTATCCTCATCGGTGAACGTTCCGGCAAGAAATGTGAAGGCTTCGACTTCGGCAACTCCCCGTCCACAGTGGATGCTGCTGTTGCGAAGAATAAAGTAGCCATCCACACTACCAGTGCCGGCACACAGGGCATCGTCAATGCCATCTCCGCCGATGAGATCATCACCGGCAGTTTAGTCAATGCCAAAGCCATCGCTGATTACATCATGAAAAAGCAGCCGCAGGAAGTTTCGTTGGTCTGCATGGGCACCGCCGGTTTACGCTCCAATCCGGAAGATGAGCTTTGTGCCGAATACATCAAAAGCTTACTGGAAGGCTGTCCTCTCTCGGACATTCAGCAGAGGGTGCAGGACCTGCAGCAAAACGGCGGAGAGCACTTCTTCGACCCAGAGAAACAGGATGTCTTCCCGGAAGAAGATTTTTGGTGCTGTATCCAGTACGACCGTTTCCCATTCGTTATTCACGTAGAAAAAGACAAACAGGGCTACATCACCCGCAAAGAAAATATCCTCTAATGCAAAGAAAATCCGAGGCAACTGCCTCGGATTTTTATTCGTCTTTTCCTTTATTGATCATGGATTCCATGAACACTTTCAGCAAATCAGGACCTAAGCCTTCCAGCACAGGATCCTGTTCCTGCTGTGGCTCTGTCTTCTCCGAAATCAAATCATAGGCACGGCAAAGACATTGGATAGCTTCCTCAAAACTGTCGTCTTCGATACCTTCCAGCAACAGCTGTGCGGACGCGATTTTGTTCAGAGCCTGTTCTGCTTTCTGCATGGATTCTGCTTTCATGACCTTCCCTCCACTTCACGGATACTGCGTTCATTGTAGCACGGATCGCCGTGATTTACAATGCAGCGCAAAGAAAAACACCTGCGGGAAAATCCGCAGGTGCATTTCCATAGAAGACTTGTATTAGACTTTTGTGATCGTTTTTTTCCTGTATTTCACGGTGTTTATTTGTGTTCCTGAAGCCAACGAACTGCACAGTGAGCCAGCCAGGCAGAACCCTGTGGAAGTGCGTCTTCGTTGAACTGAACTTTTGGATTGTGGGCAGGTGCTGCACCACGGTCATCCAGATAACCTGCAGAAAGATACATAAAAGCACTCGGTACTTTTTCTGCGATCACTGCAAAGTCTTCGGATGCGGAAGCAACAATGCCTGGATAGGGAGTTGCACCAGGAATGCCGGCTTCCATCATATATTTCACCATATCATTGGTCACAGTCGGGTCGCAGATCAGCGATGGTACACCCGGCAAAATTTCGATTTCTGTGCTGCCGCCAAATACCTTTGCGGTGCCTTCTGCTACTTCTTTCATACGGCGAACCAGCAGCTCACGGGCTTCCTCTTTGTTGGTACGGATAGTACCTGCCAGCATAGCAGTTTCCGGAATGATATTCTGAGCGGTACCTGCCTGCAGCTGACCGATGGTCAGAACACAAGCATGTTCCGGATTGGATTCACGTGCGATCAGTTCCTGCAGATTGATGTGAGTATGGCAGGCAATGTTGATCGGGTCAATAGAGTTCTGTGGGTATGCACCGTGAGAACCTTTGCCTTTGACATGGATACGGAAACCGTCAGAAGAGAACATCATCGTAGAAGCACTGTTGTACATGAAGATACCGCAAGGCATTTTACCACCTGCTACATGGTAACCCAGTGCAGCGTCAACTTTTGGATTCTCCAGAATACCGTTTTCGATCATGTTTGCGGAACCTTCAAAGGTTTCTTCTGCCGGCTGGAACATGAATTTAACAGTACCTTCGATCTTGTTTTCCTGTTCTTTCAGCATTTTGGCTGCAGTCAGCAGCATAGCAGCATGCATATCATGACCGCAGGTATGAGCACAGCCGTTTGTGCATGCAAAATCCAAGCCGGATTCTTCCGTCATTGGAAGTGCATCCATGTCTGCACGGAGCAGCAATACTTTGCCTTCCCCTTTGCCGATGATGGCCGTAACACCTTCACCGCAGTCTTTCGGTTCCAGACCGTATTCCTGCAGTTTCGCCTTGATAAAGGCTTTGGCTGTGGGCATATGAAGGCCGACTTCTGCGTTGCTGTGCAGATAACGACGATTTTCGATCAGCTCTTCTTTGAGCTGCAATGCTCTCTCATAAAAGCTCACGAAAAGTCCTCCTTTTTCAATTTATTCCACATTTTCTCCGATTCTCAGTGTAACAAGTCCGCTTCTTACGAAGGAAAACGCACATCAAAGTCGAAGCTATGATGGGTAATATGCCCACCGTCATCTCCATCATACCCCAGTAATCAAAGGAAATAATTCACAGAAACCATTCCAACTCTGCCGAGCTACACTTAAACCTCCAGCTTATGCAGACATCCCATTCAGGTCTGCCAGTTGCTTTTCTCAGATGGCTCTGCTAAAAACAGTCATAGAGTCATCCTGCCATTTCTTGACTTCGTTCTGCAAAGGAACTATACTTGTTTTATCATGGATACAGGTTATTCAATGGGAGGTAATTGAGATCATATGAAACAAAAAAATTCCATCAAAGAGGTCTTTCAGGACAACAAGAATTTTAAATTCTTCCTGCTGTCCATCCTGATCACCGGCCTTTCCTACGGTTTATACAAAGGTATGCTGGACAATTTCCTTGCTGAAGTTGTTGCCATGGGAGAAATGGACCGCGGTATCACCGAGTTCTTCCGCGAACTTCCGGGTATTGCCTTGGTCTTCATCCTGGCTGCCTTTTACATGCTTTCCGCGGAAACGCTGTACAAAGTCGGTGCCATCATCATGCTGTTGGGTATGGGAATGCACGCTCTGCTTCCACCGGTTAAGGTGCTGACCACCTTGGCTATCTGTATGTACTCCCTCGGTGAACACATTCAGCTTGGTATGAAGAGCACACTGACCTTGGAGTACGCCAAAGAAGGCCACGGCGGTGCTGCCTTAGGTTTCCAAAGCTCCACCAGCCAGATCGGTACCTTGGTCGGCTACCTGGTGATCGTTCTTGCATTCTCCTTCTTTGCTGAGTCACAGCCATATCAGTTCTTCTTCAGCTGTGCAGCCATTTTGGCAGGTATCAGCATGCTCTGCACCCTGCGTATCAGCGGCAAAAGCCAAACCGATTCCACCAAACGCCGCTTCTACTTCCACAAAAAGTACAGCAAATATTATATGCTGGAAATGTTCTACGGCGCGCGCAAACAGGTCTTCTTCACCTTTGGCCCTTATGTACTGATCCTCTTCTACGGAGCAGATGCCGCAATGATCAGCCTGCTCTTTGCGATCTCCGCTATCGCCTGCTTCTTTGCAGCTCCACTGGTTGGCCGCATCGTGGACAAAGTGGGCTATAAAGTGGTCATGGTAGGTGATACCATTATTCTGGTAGGTGTTTGTCTGATGTACGGCTTCGCTCATCATATCTTCCCGATGGAGATCGCATTCATCGTCTGCTGCATCAACTACGTTCTGGACGCTGTGATCTCTTTGGCATCCATGGCATCCAATGTTTACGTCCGCGAACTATCCGACAATGCAGACGAATTCAAAGCTACCGTATCTACCGGTGTTTCCATTAACCATGTCATCACCATTTTCATCGCACTGTTTGGCGGCTGGATCTGGCAAACCTTGGGCATCGAAACCCTCTTTATCGCATCTGCGATCTTGGGCCTGTGCAACAGCGCCTACGCTGCAACCATCAAAGGCAGACAGAAAATCGAAGCTTAATTTTCATCCCCCGACCAACTGTCGGGGGATTTTTCTACGTCTTTTGTATTCTTGTTTTGAAAGCCAAAATCCTGTATAATGGAAATACAATTCTAATCATTTACGGGGGAACCATCATGAATAACTTTACTTTCTATAGCCCTACTTACTTTGTATTCGGCAAAGAAGAGGAAAACGACACCGGTAAATACGTAAAACGCTTCGGCGGTAAAAAAGTTCTCATCCACTTCGGCGGCGGTAGCGTTGTACGCTCCGGTCTGCTGGACCGCGTAAAAGCTTCCCTGTCTGCAGAAGGCATCGAATACGTTGAACTAGGCGGCGTTCGTCCAAACCCAAGAAGCGGTCTGGTTTACGAAGGTATTGAATTGTGCCGCAAAGAAAACGTAGACTTCGTTCTGGCTGTTGGCGGCGGCTCTGCCATCGACTCCGCAAAAGCTATCGCAGCTGGTGCTATTTACGAAGGCGACTTCTGGGACTTCTACTGCGGCAAACCGGTTGACCACGCTCTGCCTCTGGGTACCGTTCTGACCATCGCTGCTGCCGGCAGTGAAGGCAGCCCTGACTCCGTTATCACCAAAGAAGAAGGCATGTTCAAACGCGGCGCAAGCGGTGAAGCATTCCGTCCTGCTTTCTCCATCCTGAACCCTGTTCTGACTCAGACTCTGCCTGCTTTCCAGACTGCTGCAGGTATCACCGACATCATGGCTCACCTCTTCGAACGCTACTTCACCAACACCAAAGATGTTGAAGTGACCGACCGCGTGATCGAAGGTTTGCTGATGACCATGATCCACGAAGCTCCAAAAGTAATCGCAAACCCAGATGACTACCAGGCAAGAGCAAACATCATGTGGGCTGGTATGATGGCTCATAACAACTGCTGCGGCGTTGGCCGTGATCAGGACTGGTCCAGCCACAACATCGAGCATGAACTTTCTGCGATCTACGACTGCGCACACGGTGCAGGTCTTGCAACTGTATTCCCAGCATGGATGGAATACACCATGAACCACGATGTTATGCGTTTTGCTCAGCTGGCTAACCGCGTATGGGGCTGTGCAATGGACTTCCAGCATCCTGAAATTACCGCAAAAGCAGGTATCCAGGCTCTGAAAACCTTCCTGCACTCCATCGGTATGCCTCTGACCTTCGCTGAACTGGGTGCAAAAGAAGAAGACATCCCTGCTATGGCTCACACCTGCTGCTTCGGCAACGGCAACAGCGGCACCATCGGCGGCTTCGTAACTCTCAACGAAACCGACGTGGCAAACATCTACAAACTGATGCTCTAAATTTCAACTTCTGCGAGGTGACAGCACGATGAAAAGAATCCCTATCCTTATAGACTGTGATCCCGGCGTAGACGACAGCTTTGCCATCGCTTTGGCAAACGCTCATCCTGCATTCGAAGTCACAGCTCTGACCGCTGTGGTAGGCAATGTTCCTGCTGCTGTCACTCGCCGCAACTGTCTTGGTCTGCGGGAACTCTTCGACATGGAGCAGTGTAAGGTCGCTTTTGGTGCGGAGCTTCCTTTGGTAAAACCCTACTTCCGTGAAGTTTCTGTGACTCACGGAGAAGGTGGCGTCGGTGGGATCCACTTCCCTGACTGCCGCAGAAAAGAAGACACCCGAGCTGCCTGGGATGTGATTTACGATGAAGCAGTCAAACATCACGGTGAGCTTGTGCTCTTTGCCATTGGTCCGCTGACAAATATCGCCTTTGCTCTGCGCAAATATCCTGACCTTCCGAAACATCTGAAGAAATTCGTGATGATGGGCGGCGGCAGCTTCGGGAATGTCAGCTCCACCGGCAACACCGCAGAATTTAACCTGTGGGTCGATCCAACTGCCGCAAAAGAAGTCTTTGAAAAGTTGGATGTCACCATGATCGGACTGGATGCGACTCATGCTTCTGCCTTCAGCGAAGATGATTTCGGAGAAATTCTCCGCATCACTGCCGCAGGAAACAGTAAACAGAGCAATTTTCTCCACAAGCTTTCCCTTTTCTCTCTGAAAAACAGCTATGAGAACGGAGAAGATAACCACATTATCCACGACGCATTAGCAATCGCTTCCGAAATCGACCCAAGCATCGTCACTTTCCGTTGCGCACATGTACAGGTCGTAGACGGTACCGTTGACAACAGCGGTCAAGCTCTCATCGACTTCGATTCTCCTGCACCAAACTGCCGCTTTGCTGCTGATGTAGACCAGACGAAGTTCGTGCAGCTGATGAAAAAAATGTGCAAATATTACGCAGCAATGTAAATTAAGGAAAGACAGGGTGACCCCCTGTCTTTTTCTGATTTCTGTGGTAAAATAGAACCATAAACTGATCAAACTGCAGGTGATACTATGAGCTATTTTGGAACGATCTATCTCGATAAAGAAAAAGACATCGTCATTCAGCTGGATATGGAACAGGATGTTCTGACTTATACCTTGTTTACTCAGAACTACCAGTCCAACAACCTGATCAATAACCTTGCTGCCATCTCTGGGCAGGAAACCGTGGTACAGGACGGGAAAACCGTCATCTGCGGTGAGATTCCATGCTACATCAAAGGCGACGGTCAGAAGGTCTACATCCTGCGACTGAACGGCACCAAACTGGCCAATATCTATCCAAACGGCAAGGTGGAGGTCAACTCTCTGATCCCTGCCATTGCGAAAACCTTGATGAGCCAGACCAAGGATTACAAATATTCTTTCCGCGAAACTCTGGTAAAATCCTATGTTCCTGCAAAAGTAAAACTCTCCACTGACCTGCACACCCATGGTAATGCGAACCTCAGTGCAGACATTCTTCTTGCCTTAGCCATCAAACATCAAATTCGCTACCCGCTGTACTATGTGAAAAAATTGCAGCTGACCCTCTCTCCATCTCAGATGGAGGCTTTGACCGAGCAGCGCAAAGCAGTAGAAAACAGCCTTGACCTCACAGGCTTAAGCGGAAAATACCGCGATCGCAAAATCGATGATAACACCTTCATCAATTTCGCAGATCTGATTTTAAACAACATCGAAAACTCCACCGAAAATATCAATAAAATCCGCCGCACTCTTTCTTTGCTGAAGGATTCTCAGGCAGTATTCACCAATCTGGAGAAGCTGTATCTGTACCGCTATGTTTTCACAAAAGGTGCGCCATCTGCAGTGAATATTCCACTGCAGAATGTGGAACTCATTGAAGACGATGACATTCGCCGTTACTTGAAGCAGGCTATCGAGGACAGCAGCAATGAGAACTACGCTGACTTTACCCTCTACGAAGACACTCTGCTTTGGATCGGCCGCCAGTATCAGAAAACACACATCAAGTATGTTGAGATCAGCGACACCACCCTGGTGAAAAAAGACGCTTCCGCTGCCCGTATGCTGGAGCAGATCCACCGCACACTGCCGTTGGTCAAAGCAGAAACCGGCGTAGATATCCGTTTCCTTGCAGCCATTCGTCGTATTCCGCTGACTTTGGTCAAGGAAAACATCGTTTCCGGCAACTACCTCACCGATGCCATTCAGGCACTGAAAGTTGTCTGCCGTGACCCTTATGTGGTAGGCAGCGACTTTGTCGGTGAAGAGATCAACGACATCGCCGAACTAAAAGCTGTCATCAAGGAAATCGTCACTAAGATCGCCAGTGAGGACAAAAATTGGACCATCCGTGTCCATGCCGGCGAAAATGATTCTCTGAAAACCAACATGGCGAAATCCATCGCCTTGGTCGAAGACTCTCTCCTGCCGGGACAGAGCTTTCCTTATATGCGTATCGGCCATGGTTTATACTGTGCCAAACTGAACAGTCAGCAGGGTCAGGAGCTTTTAGCGAAAATCCAGAAGCATAACATCGTCCTGGAATTCCAGCTGACCAGCAACGTACGACTGAACAACATCATCGACCTGCACACTCACCCGTTGAAAAAATATCTTGCCCACAACATCTTCTGTGTCATGGGCACTGACGGCTACGGTCTGTATGGCACCGACAGCATTGACGAGCAGTTGGCGCTCAGCAATTTCATCAAGCTGTCTGACGAAGAATTTATTCAAATGAAAGCTGCCGAAGATGCCATCATTCAGAGGCAGGAGCAGAATTTCAAAGAGAAATCTGCGGCCTTCTCCGCTGCCAAACAGCAGCAGAGCGTGCAGCAGTATTACCTCGATGAATTCAGCAAAGAATTCGACAACATCCATGACGTACGCTTTGAAATCCATAAACATCCGTCCTACCCTGTCTTTAAAGGTAAGGTGGCCGAGCTGCCATGGGACAAGTATCCGGTGGTCATCGCCGGCGGCAGCTTCAGCAGCAAAGCAAGCTCCAAAATTAGCGACGGCGATAAGGAACTGCTGGACGCACTGCTGAAACAGCTGGACCCTCAAAAAGTATTCTTTGTTGTTGGTCATAAGATGAGTGGCCACGAAAAATATATCGTGGAACACAACCGCAGCTTCGACATTTACAGCATCATCCCTTCTCTGATGGACTCCAAACAAATCCAGCGACTGGACAAAGCTGCCATCAAAGGCATCCGAATCTCCACAGAATCTCAGGAAATGGGCATTTACAAGTCCTTCAACTACGAAATTTTCGAGCGCCGCAACTGCGTTCTCCTTGCCTTCGACGGCAACTCCTCCATCGCCAATCTGGTGCAGGAAGCTCGCAATGGCAAAGGCCGCAGCTGGATCTTCGTTCATCCGAAATCTGCCATGCTGAAGGCCAAAGCTGCTTCTTTGGACGGCTATGTTACCATCAACGCATCCCCGGATGTGGTGGTGGAAAAAATCAAGGAACTGCAGGACAACATCGGTACCCGACGTTAAAAACGTTTCCTCAATCATGCTATAATTGGAGGCAAAACGATGAAAGTATTAGTCACCGGATTCCAGCCATTCGGCAAAGAAAGCCGGAATCCATCTTTCGAAGCCGTGCGTCTGCTGCCGGATCAGATCCACGGAGCAGAGATCATCCGCGGAGAACTGCCGGTAGTCTTCCGAAAGGCCGCGGACTGTGCCGCTGCTATGATTCGCAAAGAGCAGCCGGATCTGGTTCTGCTGGTCGGTCAAGCCGGCGGCAGAAGCTGTATCACTCCGGAACGAGTTGCCATCAACATTGAAGACTGTCCCGGTGCTTTCCCGGACAATGATGGAAATGCACCTGTTGATGAAAGCATTGTAGTACAAGGTCCTGCTGCCTATTTTGCCACTGTTCCAATCAAGGCGATGGTTCAAAAAATGATGGCAGGCGGTGTGCCTGCGCAGGTTTCCAACACAGCCGGAACCTACGTCTGCAACGACTTGATGTACCATGTCCTCCACCTCTTGGCAACGGAATTTCCGCACATTCGCGGCGGCTTCATCCATGTTCCTTATGCCTGCGAGCAAAATCATCCCAACCAGCCTTCTTTACCGCTTAGCTTGATTGCCAAAGGCTTGGAACTGTCCATTGAGGCCTGTCTTGAGCATCAGCAGGACATCAAACAGTCCGGCGGAAATACACATTAAACACAAAAACCACCTCTTTCGAGGTGGTTTTTCTTTAGTCTTCGATATCGCATTCACAAACAGTAACGGCCGGTCCTGTCATGCGAGCTGTATTGTCCGGAAGGAGTTCAATGTTCAGGTCGCCGCCGTCCAAACGAACGATCAGCGGAGAATCGCAGAAACCTGCTTTGATGGCTGCTGCCGCAGAAGCACAGGCCCCTGTACCGCAAGCCATAGTAATACCGCTGCCGCGTTCCCATACTCTCATACGGATATGGTGGCGATCCTGTACCTGCACAAATTCCACATTGACGCCTTGTGGGAAGAATTCGTGTTTCTCCAAAGCCGCACCCACTGTTGTCAGCGGAGCTTCGTCAGCATCTTCGCAGAAAACGATACAGTGTGGGTTTCCGACAGATACAGGTACGCAGCGCACCTTCTGTTCCAACACATGAAGAGTCACTTCATCAGCAACATCCACTGCTCCCATTTCAACAGTGACCTGCTCCACCAAACCGTCTTTCACAGTCAGGTTCAGAGTTTTGATACCGGACTGCGTATCGACTGTCAGCACAGTTTTGTTGGTGTAGCCTTTATCGTATGCAAATTTACCCACACAGCGGATACCGTTGCCGCACATCATCGCTTCGCTGCCGTCGGCATTGAAGATACGCATTTTAAAATCTGCCACATCCGATGGGAGGATCAAAATAATGCCGTCAGAACCGATGCCGAAGTGTCGATCGGACCATTTGACAGACAAGGCTGCCGGGTCTTCCACTTCGCCGTAAATGTAAAGGTAATCATTGCCCAAACCCTGCATTTTCGTCAGATGCATTGAAGATACCTCCTGTTTTACTGTTTCAGTTTATCCCAGAACTCGCTGCAGTCCAGAGTTGCAAAGTAATCTTCCGGTTTCTGTGCTCGGCGGATCACACGGTGACTGCCGTCTTCGCAGAGCAGGATCTCTGCACAGTGTAGTTTGCCGTTGTAATTGTAGCCCATTGCGGAACCGTGTGCACCGGTATCGTGGATGAAGAGAATGTCTCCTTTTTCCACTTTTGGAAGCAGTCTGTCAATGGCGAATTTATCATTGTTTTCACACAGGCCGCCGGTCACATCGTACAGCTGATCACAGGCTTCGTTTTCTTTACCCAAAACAGTGATATGATGGTATGCGCCGTACATAGCAGGACGCATCAGGTTGGCTGCACAGGCATCCAAACCGATGTAATCTTTGTAAGTATGTTTTTCATGGATCGCAGTTGCCACCAAGGCACCGTAAGGTCCGGTCGCAAAACGGCCAAGCTCACAGAAAATGCTCACATCATCCATGCCAGCAGGAACCAAAATTTCTTCAAATTTCTGACGAACACCTTCACCGATGATGAAGATATCGTTTTTGCTCTGTTCCGGACGGTATGGGATACCAACGCCGCCGGACAGATTGATGTATGCAACGTGCAGACCGGTTTCTTCTTTGATGCTTCTTGCCAGTTTAAAGAGAATGCCAGCCAGCTCCGGATAGTATTCATTGG
>JAZQXX010000127.1:0-8668 GCA_045633085.1 Negativibacillus sp.
AGTTACCGCTGCACTCAGCTGCGGAGCAACAGCAGTTTCCACCAGCCGGAAGGAACTGTGGTACTTATAACAATTACATATTCCGAAGAGAATGAGAGAAACGGAAAGAAGCAGGACACGAAACGGTGAGCCTCTTTTTTCCGTTGTTTTTTTATAGAAAAAAGGAGGAAGGTATCAAATGAAATATGATGTATTGATCGCAGGCGCCGGTGTTACCGGTGCAATGGTAGCAAGGGAACTGTCTCGTTATCAGCTGTCCGTTTGCCTGCTGGAAAAAGAAAATGATGTTGCTTGCGGCGCATCCAAAGCAAACAGCGGTATCGTGCACGGCGGTTTCGACCCAGAACCAGGTACCCTCAAAGCGAAACTCAATGCAGAAGGTATCGGTCTGCTTTACGAAGCAGCAGCACAGCTGCATGTTCCTTGCAAACAGAACGGTTCTATGGTTTGTGCATTCGGTGCAGACGAAGAACCTGCTATTGATGAACTGTATGAACGCGGTATCACCAACGGCATCGCAGGAATGTCTGTGATCAGCGGTGAAGAGGCAAGAAAACTGGAGCCTCAGTTGTCTGAGGCAATCACAAAAGTTCTGCTGATCCCATCTGCAGGTATCATCTGCCCATACGACCTGACCATTGCCGCTGTCGGCAATGCAATGGATAACGGCGTTGAACTGAAACGCAACTTTGATATTTCCAACATTGCTCACGATGAAAATGGCTTCACTGTGACTTCCACCGACGGAGAACAGCTGCAGGGCAGCTACTTCTTCAACTGTGCCGGCAACCATGCAGATGAGCTGGCAGAGCTGATCGGCGACCGTTTCTACGAAATCATTCCACGTGCCGGTGAGTATATGCTCCTTGATAAAGTAGAAGGCGCTCGTGTGAGCCACACTATCTTCCAGGTACCATCCAAAGAAGGTAAAGGTATCTTGGTTTCCCCAACCGTAGACGGCAACCTGCTGACCGGTCCAACCGCTTCTAAAGTTGACGGTCCTGAATGCAAGGAAACCACCACCGAAGGTCTGGCCATCGTGCAGAAGCTGGCTGCGAAAAGTGTACCATCCGTCAACTTCCGTCAGGTCATCACTTCCTTTACTGGTGTTCGTTCTTCCGAAAAGAACGGTGACTTCATCATTGAAGAATCCAAGAAAGTAAAAGGCTTCATCCACGTGGCAGCTATCGACTCTCCAGGTCTGACTTCCTGCGTGGCAGTTGCAAAATACGCACTCAACATTCTGAAAGAATCCGGTGCTGCACTGGTTGAAAAAGAAAATTGGAATGGCAACCGTGAGGATACTCATGCCTTCCGTAAAATGAACGATGAAGAAAAAGATGCCTTCATCAAAGTAAATCCAGCTTACGGTAAAATCGTTTGCCGCTGCGAAACTGTCAGCGAAGGCGAGATCCGTGATGCGATCCGCCGCAATCCACAGGCTTGGGACATCGACGGTGTAAAACGTCGCACCCGTTCCGGTATGGGACGCTGCCAGGGCGGTTTCTGCTCTCCATATGTAATGAAACTCATTGCAGAAGAGCTGGATATCCCAATGGAACAGGTAACCAAAACAGGCAAAGGCTCCGAGCCTCTGCTGGGTAAATTATAATCGGGAGGACAAAACTATGGTACAGCATGATATTGTCATCATCGGCGGTGGTCCTGCCGGCATGGCTGCCGCTGTGGCAGCATACGACAACGGCGTAAAAGACGTTGTTATCTTAGACCGCGAGGAAGATCTGGGCGGTATTCTCCGTCAGTGTATCCATAACGGTTTTGGTCTGCATAAACTGGGCGAAGAACTGACCGGTCCAGAATATGCAGCTGTTTACAAAGAAAAAGTAAAAGAACGCGGCATCAAAGTATTCTATGAGAGCACAGTTACCGCTGTTTCTCCAGATAAGATCGTTACCGCACGCAACCGCGACGGTATTCTGAAAATCCAGGCAAAAGCAGTTATTTTGGCAATGGGCTGCCGTGAACGCAGCCGCGGTGCTTTGAATACTCCAGGCACTCGTCCTGCTGGTGTTTACAGCGCAGGTACTGCACAGAAACTGATGAACTGCGAAGGCTACATGGTAGGTAAAAAAGTTGTTATCCTCGGCTCCGGCGATATCGGTCTGATCATGGCACGCCGTATGTCTTTGGAAGGCGCAAAAGTGGAAGCTGTCTGCGAGATCCTGCCATACTCCGGCGGCTTGACCCGTAACATCGTACAGTGCTTGGAAGACTACGGCATTCCGCTGTATTTGAACACCACCGTTGCTGAGATCCACGGTTCCAAACGACTGGAAGGCGTAACGATTGCAGAAGTTGATGAGCGTCGTCAGGTCATTGAATCCACCAAACGCTATATCGACTGCGATACTCTGCTTCTTTCCGTTGGTCTGATCCCAGAAAACGAACTGACCCGCGAAGCTGGCATTGCAATCGACCCTGTGACCAGCGGTGCAGTGGTTGACGAAAGCTGCCAGACCTCCTGCGAAGGCATCTTTGCTTGCGGCAACGTACTGCAGGTACATGACCTGGTTGACTATGTTTCCGATGAAGCAGAGCGTGCAGGTATCGGTGCAGCAGACTACGTTCTTAGCGGTGTAAAAACTGCGGAATCCGTCGGCACCAAAGCAGGCAAAGGCGTTCGTTATGTGCTGCCGCAGACCGTTCACACCGACAGCGGTAAAGACACTGCACTCTTCCTCCGTGTAACTGAACCATTCGGCAAAGTTCGCTTCAACGTGACTTCCGGCGATGAAATTCTCGCAACTGCACAGCGTCTGAAAGCAGCTCCTGGCGAAATGGAAAAACTCATCATTCCTGCAGAAAAATTGGCAAGAGTTAAAGAAGAGATCATCGTGACTCTGGAAGAACTGAACTAAGGAGGAAGCAACATGAATCGTGATTTGATTTGTATCATTTGTCCTCGCGGCTGTATGCTTCATGTGGAAGAACAGAACGGCGAGCTTTGTGTCAGCGGCAATGCTTGCCCACGCGGCACCAAATATGCCATCGACGAATGCACCAACCCACTGAGAACCATCACCTCCATTGTTCGTGTGAACAACCGTGAGGACTGTATGGTCAGCGTAAAAACCGCAGCACCGATTCCAAAAGGAAAAATCTTCGATGCTATGGCACAGATTCGTGCTGTCAGTGTGGAAGCACCGGTTAAAATCGGCGACGTGATCCTGAAAGATGTATTCGGCACCGATATCATTGCTACTAAAGACGTAGAATAGGAGTGACGACGTGAACAAACACGAAGCCATCAAAAAAACGAAACTTTATCTGTTCGATATGGACGGCACCCTCTATTTGGGTGACCGCCTGTACGACTTCACCATCGAGCTGCTGAAAACCATCAAGGATTGCGGCGGCAAATACCTCTTTATGACCAACAACTCCTCCAAATCTGTGGCGGACTACATCAAGAAGCTGGCGAAATTCGGTATTGACGCAACCCGCGAGGATTTCATCACTTCCTCTCAGGCGACCGCTTATTACCTGAAAGAACATCACAAAGATCAGGTTCTTTACGTTTGCGGTACCGAATCTCTGAAAAAAGAACTGCAGATGGAAGGCTTTACTGTGACCGATAAGCTGGATGAAGTGGAATGCATCGTCATGGGCTTTGACACTGAGCTTACCTTCAAAAAGCTGGAGGATGTCAGCAAACTGCTGCTGACCCGTCCGGAGCTGCCATACATTGCAACCAATCCAGACCTTGTATGTCCAACAGAGTACGGCTCTGTGCCGGACTGCGGTTCTGTTTGCGAGATGATCTACAATGCAACCAAGAAACGTCCGGTCGTTATCGGCAAACCAAGCCCACTGATGCCTCAGCTTGCTATGTCCCATACCGGTTTTGCAAAAGAAGAAACCGCTGTGTTCGGCGACCGCATCTACACCGATGTGAAAAGCGGACTCAATGCAGGTATCCTCAGTGTGCTGGTTATGAGCGGCGAAACCACCTACGAAATCCTCGAAGCTTCCGAAGAGAAACCACATTTCGTCATGGAATCTGCCCAGGAGATTCTCGATATTTTGAAATCTTAACTGGGAGGGATTCTACATGGCTGTTGAATTGACCACCAAACGTTTGCTGCTGCGCCCATGGCAGGAATCCGATGTGGATGCTCTGTTTGAGTTGGCAAAGGACCCTGATGTGGGCCCTGATGCAGGCTGGCTTCCCCACCAGTCCATCGACGACAGTCAGCAAGTGCTCACCACACTGCTGATGAACAGCTACACATGGGCCATTGTACTGAAGGAAACAGGAGAAGTCATTGGCGACATCTCTCTGATGCCTTTTGGTACCGGCAACCACACGAAAAATGAGAAAGAGAAGGAGATCGGCTTCTGGCTCGGCAAACCGTACTGGGGAAACGGTTATATGCCGGAAGCTTGTCTCCGTCTGATGGAATACGCTTTTGCTGATTTGGGCAGCACCTGTATTTGGATTGCACACCACGACAAGAATATGAAATCTGCCCGTGTTCAGGCAAAATGCGGTTTCCGTTTTGACCACAGAAAAGACAACATCTATTTGAAACGGTTCGATTGTTACCGAAATGCCATCATCAACTGCATGGCCAGAGAAGATTGGCTGAAACGACAGGAGGAACAAGCAAATGAACACCATTAAAATCGATAAAAAAGGCGTACAGCTGGTAGCTCACCGCGGCTGCAGCGGTCTGGAATTGGAAAACACTCACGCAGCTTTCGTAGCAGCAGGTAACCGCAGCTACTTCGGTATTGAAACCGATGTTCACCAGACTGTGGACGGCAAATATGTTGTGATCCATGATGACACCACCGCACGTGTTGCTATTGACAGCCTTGTTGTAGAAGAATCCACTTACGATACTCTCCGTGGCCTTCTGCTGAAACAGAAAGACGGCGTAAAAGGCCGTACTGACATCCGTATTCCAAGCCTGCAGGAGTACATCTCTATCTGTCAGTACTATGAAAAAATCGCTGTTCTCGAGCTGAAAAACCACTTTGAAAAAGAAAAAGTGTGGGAGATCTGTGAGATCATTGAGGAAATGGGCTATCTGCAGAATGTGACCTTCATTTCCTTCGACTATGAGAACCTGGTATATCTCCGCGAGAAATACCCAACTCAGCCAGCACAGTTCCTGGACTACAAAGCTGAAGCTGATCTCATCGACCGTCTGAAAGCACACAATCTGGATCTGGATATCAAGCACACTCTGCTGACTCCAGAGCTGATCGCTGCTTGCCATGCGGAAAATATCAAAGTCAACTGCTGGACTGTTGACGATCCTGCCGACGCAGAACGTCTGATCAGCTGGGGTGTAGACTTTATCACCACCAATATTCTGGAATAATTTCGAAAAAGGCTGCGGAAACGCAGCCTTTTGTGCTATACTGGTAGCAGAATCTCTCTCCCGAAAGGAGTTTTATATATGATAAGAAATGAACAGGCGATTCAGCGCTTTCAGGCGATTCTGAAGATTCCGACCATTTCCCGTAAAGATGACAGCACTGATTGGGCAGCATTTGATGCCTTTCTTCCGGAGCTGAAAGCACAGTATCCCCGTGTTTTTGACGGTTGTGACTGCACGATCATCAATGACTACGGCATTGTTCTCAAATGGAAGGGTAAGAACAGTTCTCTGCAGCCGGTCATTCTGATGGCTCACTACGACGTAGTACCAGTGGAAGGACAGGATTGGCACTATGCTCCGTTTGCTACGGAGATCCACGACGGCAACATCTATGCCCGCGGCACTGTTGATACCAAATGTATTATTACCGCAGTGCTCGATGCCATGGATATTCTGATGGAAGAGGGCTTTGCTCCGGAACGTGATATCTATTTCTGCACCAGCAACTGTGAGGAAACCTCCGGCGAAACCACACCGAAGATGGTTCAGTGGTTTGCGGAGCAGAACATCAAGCCGTGGTTTGTTTTGGATGAAGGCGGTGCGATCTTAGAAAAAATGCCGATGGGTATTCAGAACCCGTTCGCGATGATCGGCGTATCTGAAAAAGGTTTGGCTGACATTCATGTGACCGCAAGCGCAAAAGCCGGTCATGCTTCTTTGCCAAGCAAACAGGATGCTTCTGTGAAACTGGTGGAAGCACTCCACAAAATCGCAGAAAATCCATTCCCTGCGACCCTGACTCCAGCTTTGCAGGAAATGCTTCGCTGCTTTGGCGACTATGTTTCTCCGGGAATGAAACTGGTGTTCAATAATCTGTGGCTCTTTGGTCCTGTGGTGAAGAAAGTGATGGAGGGTACTCCGGATACTGCAGCGATGATTCGTACCACTGCTGCACTGACTCAGCTCAGTGGCAGCGACGCTATCAATGTGTTGCCTGAGAAAGCAGGTGCCGGCTTCTCTGTGCGTATTGCACCGCAGGATTCCGTTGCTTCTGTCTTGGAACATTTCCGCAAGGTAGTCGGTGATTTGGCAGAAATCAGCTGTGACAGCTGTCAGGAGCCTTCTCCGATTTCTGACCACAATACCAAATCCTATGCTTACATCAAGGACATGGTGGCGCAGGTTTATCCTGGCGTAGCAGCAGCACCTTACGTTATGAATGCTGCTACCGATTCCCGGCACTTTGCTGCTATCTGCAAGGAGGTTTACCGCTTTGCCGGCTTTGTCTTCAGCGACAAACAGCGTGAAAGCATCCATAGTGCCGACGAGTTCATGCCAGTAGACGCTTATCTGAAGGGTATCGAGTTCTATACTGCATTCCTTCGTTCTCTGAATTAATGAAAAGAGCTGCCGTGAGGCAGCTTTTTTGCGTGCAGAATTCAGTTGATTAAGATACTAAAATCAGTTATAATTATAATGTGTAATTATGATTTGATATCTTTTCGGGAAGGAATGATCATGATGAATGAATTTTTGAAACGTGCAATGGAACTGAACGATTCCATTCTTGCAGACAGACATTATCTCCACCAAAATGCGGAAGTTGGCATGGAACTTCCAGTTACTACAAAATATGTCATGGCGCGTTTGGCTTCCATGGGAATTGAATCCGAAGAAATCTGCCAGTCCGGCGTTGTTGCCCTGATCAAGGGTAAAAAACCAGGCAAAGTGTATCTGCTTCGTGCGGATATGGATGCTTTGCCAATGGGCGAAGACAACAGCCTTCCTTGCAAATCCATCACTGCACATGCCCACAACTGCGGACATGATATGCACGCAGCAATGCTTCTGGCGGCAGCTCAGATGCTGAAAGAAAAAGAAGATGAGCTGGAAGGTACCGTAAAACTGATGTTCCAGCCGGCAGAAGAAACCTTCGAAGGTTCCAAAGCGATGATCGAAGCTGGCGTGCTGGAAAACCCACACGTTGACGCGGCTTCTGCAATGCACGTTATGCTTGATTGGGAAGCTCCTGCTTACGGCTGCAGACCGGGCTTTATGACCTCTTCCTGCGATGGTTTCAAAATCACCGTACACGGCAAAGGCTGCCATGGCGCAATGCCAGAGTTGGGTATCGATCCAATCAATGTCGGCATCCATATCTATCAGGCATTCCAGAACCTCGTAGCAAGAGAATCCGGTTCCAAAGAAACTGTTTGTCTGACCATGGGTCAGTTCAGCGCAGGTTCTACTCCAAATATCATTCCTGCAGAAGCGGTACTTCAGGGTACTCTGCGTACTTACAATCAGACTCTCCGTGAAAAACTGGTAAAACGTATGCATGAGATCGTAGATGCAGCAGCAGCGATGTTTGGCGCACAGGTAGACTACGAAGTGCTGTCCTCCGTACCTGCTTGCTACAGCAATCCGGAAGTTCTTACTGAACTGAGAGGCTATGTGGACGAGCTGGAGATCCCATGCGGCAGCGATCAGTACATGGTAACACCATCTGACGACATTGCCTTCATCTCTGAGAAGGTTCCAATGGCTTATCTGATGCTGGGTGCAAAAGTGGAAAGCAACCCATACCCACACCACAATACAAAGGTTCTCTTTGACGAAAAAGCTATGCCATACGGTGCTGCAATTCATGCACAGTGTGCTTTTAACTGGCTGAAAAACCACAGCGATAAATAGTAATTGTTTTATAAATGAAAGGAAGATCACTTTGAATCTCGAACTTTTCACCAAATGCCGTGAACGCGTCATCAACAACTGCTCCCAGGTCATCGTAGGTAAAGATGATGCCATCTCTCTCGTACTGACCTGCTTCATCTGCTCCGGTCACGTTCTGCTGGAAGACGTTCCGGGTACCGGTAAAACCATGCTGCTCCGTGCTTTCGCAAAAACCATCGGCGGTGACTTCAAACGTATCCAGTTTACTCCTGACTTGCTGCCATCTGACCTGACCGGTATCCAGTTCTACAACCAGAAATCCGGTGAATTCCAGTTCAGACCAGGCCCACTGTTCTCCAATATCGTTCTCGCCGACGAGATCAACCGTGCTACTCCACGTACTCAGTCTTCTCTGCTGGAAGCGATGGAAGAACGCCAGATCTCCGTTGACGGCGAAACCACCCGTCTGGAAGAACCATTCATGGTAATGGCTACCCAGAACCCATTGGAATCCTACGGTACCTTCCCACTGCCGGAAGCACAGATCGACCGCTTCTTCATGCGCCTGAAACTGGGCTACATGACCCGCGAACAGGAACTTTCCGTAATCTCTCGTGTATCCACTGTTGACATCATCGACCAGC
>JAZQXX010000128.1:0-13253 GCA_045633085.1 Negativibacillus sp.
GGTTGCTATGGGTGAGGGGCTCTGCGACATCGAAGACGGCAGCTACCTCATCGTCGACGGCGAAAGCGGTACGGTCTACGAAAGCCCGGACCAGGATATCATCCGCAGATACGAAGAGAAAAAAGCCCGTCAGGATGCGGAAAAAGAAGAACTCAGCGAAGCTGCTCAGGGCGAAAGCCGCACAAAAAGCGGACGTTTGGTGCAGATCAAGGCCAACGTGGGTACTCTGGACGATGTGCCGGAAGCTCTGACCTTCTGCTGCGACGGCATCGGTCTGACCCGCAGCGAGTATATCTATATGCAGAGCAATGATTGGCCGGATGAGGACAGCCAGTTTGACTTCTATAAGGAAGTGCTTGCTGCCATGGAAGGCAGGCGTGTCACCATCCGTACCTGCGACTTGGGTATGGACAAGACCGTCAGCTACCTGCTGGACGAAAAAGAAGAAAATCCCGCACTGGGTATGCGAGGAATCCGTCTGTCTTTGCACAAGCCGGAAACCTTCTTCACCCAGATCCGTGCTCTGCTGAGAGCCTCTGCCTACGGCAATCTGTCCATCATGTTCCCGATGATCTCTACCGAGTGGGAAGTGGATATGGCTTTGGAGCTGGCAAGAGAAGCCCGTGAGGAACTGGAAAGCGAAGGCGTTGCCATGGGTGAGGACATCCGCTTCGGCGTGATGGTCGAGACCCCGGCTGCTGCTGTACTGGCTGATGTGCTGGCGAAGAAGGTGGACTTCTTCAGCATCGGCACCAACGACCTGATCCAGTACACCCTCTGCGTGGACCGTGTGAATCCTCGTGTTGCTGAGCTCTACGACCCTTGCCATCCGGCGGTGCTGCGACTGGTGAAAAACACCATCGATGCCATTCATAAGGAAGGCAAAACCTGCAGTATCTGCGGCGATGCAGCGACGAATCTTGAATTTGCGAAGAAAGCCATCGACATGGGTGTGGACAGCCTTTCTGTTCCGCCGCGACGTGTACCGGCACTGAAAAAGCTCGTGCGAAATTGTGATTAACAGGAGAATCTCATGGAAAACAAGGAAATTTTATCTCATATCGACCATAGTCTGCTGAAGCCGACTGCCACTTGGGCAGAGGTGGAGCAGCTCTGCAAGGAAGCAGTGGAGCACGGCTGTGCGACTGTGTGCATTGCACCTTGCTATGTGAAAAAGGCGAAGGAAGCCTTCCCGGACCTGAAGGTCTGCACCGTCATCGGCTTCCCGTTCGGCTACCAGACACAGGCTGCCAAATCCGCCGAAGCTTGGGACGCCCGTCAGAACGGCGCCGATGAGCTGGATCTGGTCATCAACCAGTGCGACGTGAAAAACGGCGACTTAGGTGAAGTGGTAGCGGAGATCGGTGCCATCCGTCAGCTGGCGCCTGACCGTGTACTGAAAGTCATCGTGGAAACCTGCAGCCTCTCCCACGAGGAGAAGATCGCTGTCTGCTACTGCGTGGCAAGAGGCGGTGCGGACTATATCAAAACTTCCACCGGTTACGGTTCTGCCGGCGCAGAACTGGAAGACGTGAAGCTCTTCAAAGAGCTGATGGGCGACCGTCTGAAAATCAAAGCCAGCGGCGGCATCCGCAGCAAAGAGCAGATGGAAGCGTTCTTGGAAGCAGGCTGCGACCGCATCGGTACAAGCTCTGCCAAGGTGCTGTGGGAATGAAGATCGCAATTTTGAAAATCGCAATTTTAGGATACTCCGGCTGCGGAAAATCCACCTTAGCCCGTTTGCTGGGAGAAAAACATCAGCTGCCGGTGCTGCACTTGGACTCCGTCCACTTTGAAGCCGGCTGGGTGGAGAAGCAGCGCAGCGTGGAGCTGGCGGAAGTGCAGGCGTTTCTGGACTCCCACGACGGCTGGGTCATCGACGGCAACTACTCCGCTTTGGAGCAGCAGCGCCGTGTGGAGGAAGCTGACTGCATCATTCTGCTGGAACTGAACCGTCTGGTCTGCCTGTGGCGCATACTGAAGCGCTGGCTGACCTATCGCGGCAGCACCCGTCCCGACATGGCTGCGGACTGCAACGAAAAAATCGACGGGGAGTTCCTTCGCTGGGTGCTCTTTGAGGGCAGAACTGCCAGGAAAAAAGCCATGTACAACAGCATAGCCCAAACCTATCCCGACAAATGCCTCCGCATTCGCAGCGTGAAGCAGCAGCGGGAATTCCTGAAACAGGTGAAATAATATGAAACTGATCTATAAAGGAAAATTCGACGGCGACGAAAGCAAGCTGCCTTCTTCCGAACCGATGGAAGATGCGGTCATGTTCCGGGAAGCGGAGGACATGAAGAAATTCGCTCTGCTGGTCAACAGCATCGCTGCCGTGATCCTTATCGCAGCAGTGGCGCTGGTCTATCTGCGAAGCGGGATCCGCGGCTTTAGTTTGCTGGGTTATCTGCTCTTTTTCGTCAGCCTCTTTCCTCATGAACTGCTCCACGGACTGTGCTTCAAGGAGGAGGTTTACCTCTACACCAACTGGAAGCAGGGAATGCTCTTTGTCACCGGTCCGGAACACTTCAGCAAGGCTCGTTTTATTTTCATGAGCCTGCTGCCGAATATTTTGTTCGGCGTGATCCCGCTGGCGATTTTTCTCGTGGACCCAAGCTATCGACTGCTGGGTACCTTTGGAGCAGTTTCCCTCAGTGCGGGAGCTGGGGATTACTACAACGTCTGGAACGCCCTGACTCAAGTACCGAAGGGCGGCAAAATCTATAATGTCGGCTTCCACAGCTGGTGGTATCTGCCGAAAGGAGAATAATATGAAACTCAACTGGAAAGCCCTCATCGGCATCGTGCTGGCAGCGGTGGTCATGTTCATCGTGGTGAACGTGCTCTACGGCGACAGCTACAAGCTTCTCAGCGGTGATCTGCTGAACAATCAGGAAGAGCTGACTCAGCTGGCGCAGGAACTGCTCAGCGACAACGAAAGCGAGCTCTTCGACAAATACGACATTACATACGACATCGAAGCCAAAGACGGCGCGGTGTTCTTCCATGTACCAAGCAGCAGCGTGGGCATGTACTACGTCAGCGACGACGTGGCTCTGTCCATGGGTGCTGACCAGGAAATTTGTGATAACTGGTATTTCTACGATACCGAAGCATAAAGAGAAAAAGGAGAATGAACATGAAAGTACTGCTCATCAACGGCAGCCCACACGCTCACGGCTGCACCGCAACTGCCCTGAACGAAGTGGCAAAAACCCTCAACGAAAACGGCGTGGAAACCGAACTCATCCAGGTGGGTCATCTGGACGTACGCGGCTGTGTAGCCTGCGGTCAGTGCCGCAAGCTGGGTCACTGCGTCTTCAACGACATCGTCTGCGAAGTGGGCGAGAAATTCAAAGAAGCGGACGGCATCGTGGTAGGTTCTCCGGTTTACTACGCTTCCGCCAACGGCACCCTCACTTCCTTCCTGGACAGACTGTTCTACAGCTCCAACTACGACAAAGCCATGAAAGTGGGTGCGTCCGTGGTATCCGCAAGACGCGGCGGCAACACCGCTGCCTTCGACCAGCTGAACAAATACTTTACCATCAGCTCCATGCCGGTGGTATCCAGCCAGTACTGGAACCAGGTTCACGGCAACAACGCCGAAGAAGTGGTGCAGGACCTGGAAGGTATGCAGATCATGCGTACTCTGGGCAGAAACATGGCCTTCCTTATCAAGAGCATCAATCTGGGCAAGGAACAGTTCGGTCTGCCTGAAAAAGAACCTCGCGTAGGTACCAATTTCATCAGAGGTTAAAACTATGAACCAACAGACAGCCGCAAGGCTGAAACTCATCGTTGTCATGCTGCTCTTCGGCACCATCGGCATCTTCGTGAGAACCATCGCCATGCCTTCCAGTATCATCGCACTGGTTCGCGGCATCATCGGTTCCATCTTCCTGCTGCTGGTGGTCTTTGCGAGAAAAAGCGGCATCGACACCGCTGCTGTGAAGCGAAACTGGTGGAAGCTGCTGCTGTCCGGTGGCTGCATCGGTGTCAACTGGATCCTGCTCTTCGAAGCCTACCGCTACACCACCGTGGCTACCGCCACCCTCTGCTACTATCTGCAGCCGGTGCTGGTGGTGCTGGGTTCCGCTGTGGTGCTGAAAGAAAAGCTGAATCTGAAGAAGCTTCTCTGCGTCTGCGTAGCGATTCTCGGTATGATCCCTGTCAGCGGTGTGCTGGAAAGCATTCCGACCGCCGACGAGATCACCGGCATTCTTCTGGCAACGGGAGCAGCTCTGCTCTACGGCATCAACATCCTCACCAACAAGACCATGCAGGGTCTGAAACCTTTCGACATGACCATCTTCTGCATGATCACCGCAACTCTGACTCTGCTGCCATACACCCTGCTGACCGAAGACTG
This sequence comes from Negativibacillus sp., assembly GCA_045633085.1. Lineage (GTDB taxonomy): Bacteria > Bacillota > Clostridia > Oscillospirales > Ruminococcaceae > Negativibacillus. The sequence goes on from JAZQXX010000128.1 coordinate 4,373, forward strand.
GTCTGCCATCGTATGGGAGCCATCTTCTCTGCTGCTGCTTTTGACGGTGGGTATCATCCACACCGGCGTGGCGTACGCCCTGTACTATTCCGCACTGAACGTGATGAAAGCACAGGAAGTTGCCATCTATGGCTACATCGACCCGATTTTCGCCATCGTGCTGTCGGCGCTGCTGCTCAGTGAGCCGCTGACCCTCAGCATCGTCATCGGCGGTATCATGATCCTGGGTGCCACCTTCGTCAGCGAGAGAAAATCGTAAAGGTACTGAACAGGAGCCCGAAAGGCTCCTGTTTTTGCTTGCAGTCGTCGGGTAAAAGGTGTATCATAGAGCCATAAACTGTGAAAGAGGGAATTGATTTTGGACGCTTTTATTTTCAGCCTCAACTGCACCATGCCGGTCTTTCTGATGATGGTGCTGGGCTATGTGCTTTTCCATAAAAAAATGCTGACCCAGAACTTCGTGGACGTCTGCGATGCGCTGGTCTTTAACGTAACTCTGCCGATCATGCTCTTCCGTGACATGGCGACCATGGACTTGGAGAAGGACTTCGATTTGAACTTCGTCATCTACTGCGGCATCGCTTCGGTCATCGGCATCGGCATCGCGTGGATTTTAGCGAAGCTCTTCCTCAAGGACAAAACCCAGGTTGCTGAGTGGGTACAGGGCAGCTACCGCGGCAGTATCGCCGTACTTGGCGGTGCCTTCCTGCTGAACATCTACCCGGAAGACGGTGCGGCTCATGTGGTGGCGCAGGCTCTCTTGGGCAGCGTTATCATCTTCAACATCATGGCGGTGCTGATTCTGGCGCTGGAACATCCCGACGCTGCCAAGCACAAAGATGAGCTTCCGGCTCAGCTGAAAAAAGCCATGAAGTCCATCGTCAGCAACCCGCTGATCATTTCCATTCTGCTGGGTGGCTTGTCCGCCGTTCTGGGCTTCCGCTACCCGGTCATCATCGACAAAACCATGAGCAACATCGCTTCTCTCACCAGCCCGCTGGCTCTGCTTGCGGTGGGTGCGGAGTTCAAATGGGGAAAAATGCAGGCAAACTTCAAATCTCTGCTGGGTGCCTGTGCCTATAAACTGATGATCCAGCCTGCGCTGTTCCTGCCGGTGGCAGCCCTTATGGGCTGGCGCAACGAATGGCTGGTGACCCTCATGATCATGATGGGTGCGCCGACCACACCGAGCAGCTTCATCATGGCAAGAAACATGGGTCACGACGGTGCCACCACCGCCAACATCGTAGCAGGAACCACCCTGTTCAGTGCGGCTACCGTCACCTTCTGGCTGTGGCTGGGCAGGATCACCGGCTTCATCGCCTAAGAATAGTATAGCGCAAGGAGGTTTTGCTATGTTCCGTAAAAAATCCGCCGATGCCGCTTTTGGCGTGGTCATCGTGGCAGGCGGCAGCTCCAGCCGCATGAAAGGCGTGGATAAACAGGGTCTGTGGCTGGGCGACTATCCCGTTCCCATCCGTGCCATGCTGCCGTTTCAGGCCTGTGAGCAGGTGAAGGAGATCGTGGTGGTCTGCCGCGAGGACTTCCTGCCGACCATGATGGATTGGGTGCGTGACTTCAAACTGAGCAAGGTTTCCGCCATCGTCCGCGGAGGAAACAGCCGCCAGCAGTCGGTGCTGCGGGGTATCGAAGCTCTCTCCGACAAGGTGGACTACTTCGCCATCCATGACGGCGCAAGACCTTTTGTGGACGCAGGCTGCATCGAGCGCTGCATCAGCGATGTGCTGACCTACGGCGCAGCCACTGCCGCTGTGCCTTGCAAGGACACCATCAAAGTCAGCGACAGCGACGGCTTCATCGTGGATACTCCCGACCGCAGCACTCTGCATCAGACGCAGACGCCGCAGATGTTCCGCAGGGACTGGTACCTGGAAGCAGTGGAGCAGGCGAAAGCCGACGGCATCGACTGCACCGACGACTGCCAGCTGCTGGAACGCATGGGCAGGAAGGTGCATCTGTCCATGGGCAGTTACTTTAACATTAAAATCACAACACCTGAAGATTTGCCTATAGCCTATGCTATCGCGGAGGCTATAGGCGGAAAATGATAGCCTGTCCGCAAAAAGGCTCGCGGACTTTTGCTTCGCAAAACCGGCTTCATTTTCCACACGGAAGAAGTTTGTGCAAGGAGGATATTATGAGAATCGGACATGGATATGACGTACATCGCCTGGTGGAGGGCAGAAAGCTCATTCTCGGCGGCGTGGAAATTCCTTATGAAAAGGGTCTGCTGGGCCACAGTGACGCCGACGTGCTGGCTCATGCCATCATGGATGCTCTGCTGGGAGCTGCAGCTCTCGGCGACATCGGCAAGCTCTTCCCGGACAACGACCCGGCTTATGCAGGCGCCGACAGTCTGAAGCTCATGGCTCGTGTGGTGGAAGTGCTGAACGAAAAAGGCTACGACATCGGCAACATCGACTCCACCGTTATTGCGCAGAAACCGAAGCTGGCTCCGTACATTATGGAAATGCGTCAGCGCATGGCAGAGGTCTGCGGCATCGACGTGGAGCAGATTTCCGTCAAAGCCACCACCGAGGAGAAGCTGGGCTTCACCGGCAGCGGCGAAGGCATCGCCACCCACGCGGTGTGTATCATTATGAAAAAATAGAAAAAGCCACCCAAATCGGGTGGCTTTTAATCATTGTATGGGCTTTTTCGGTCGGTACGTTCCAGCAGATAATCCACGCTTACGTGGTAGAAATCCGCCAATGCGCAGAGAACGTGCGGCGGAATCATGCGTTGACCGCACTCGTAATAAGAATAAGTGCGCTGTGGTACATTGATGGCAATGCCCACATCTTTTTGGCTGAGGTCGGCATCTTCTCGAAGCGCACGGATACGTTCATATTTTCTCATAGTAATCACCAAAATCAGTATAAACAAATCCAAAAGCCCATATTGACTTTTAGAACATATTGTTCTAAAATCACTTTGAGGTGATTCTATGCCGGATTACAAAAAAATGTATTATGAGCTGTTTCGTGCCAGCGAAGAAGCCATTCAAATCCTTATCAAAGCGCAGCAGCGCTGTGAAGAAATGTATCTTTCTGCGGAAGAGCCGCTGATTCTGCTGAACAAACCAAAAGAGAAAGAGTAAAACGACTGCATTTGCGCAGTCGTTCTTTTTTTACCCGATTTTCTTCCGTTTCAGCAGACGGCACAGAGCCTCCGCATGGCTCACGGTGTTGAAGGAACCGGGGCTGATGCGGCAGGTGCCGATGGTATCGGTGCCGTATTTTTCGTGGGCAAGTTTCGCACAGTGGAAGCCGCCGCGTGTGGCGATGGCGCCGTTTTTGTCCAGCCAGTCGGCGCTTTCCGAGCCGTTCATGGAGCCGAGAGTGAGGGAGAGGACAGGCAGACTTTTCCCAAGCTGCGGCGCAGGTCCGTGGAAATGCACCCAGGGCACATCCCTCAGCTCCTCATACATACGGAGCAGCAGCTTCATCTCGAAGCGGTAGATTTTTTCGGTGCCGTGGCTCTGCACATAGTCGATGCCTGCCGCCAAACCGCAGATGCCTGCGGAATTGACCGTGCCGCTTTCCAGACGTTCAGGCAGTTCTTCGGGCATTTCCAGCTCCAAAGAGTTGCTGCCGGTGCCGCCTTGAAGAAGAGGCCGCAGGGGAGTATTGCAGTTGCAGAGCAGCAGACCGGTGCCGGTGGGTCCGTACAGACCTTTGTGCCCCGGCAGACAGACGAAGTCCAGCGGCTGTTTGCTCAAATCGATGTCCAGCACACCGCCGCTTTGCGCGCAGTCGGCGGCGAAAAGCAGACCCTGCTCATGGGCAAGCTTTGCCAGCCGCTCAATGGGAAGGACGGTTCCAAAGACGTTGGAGCCGTGGGTGCAGACCATCAGACGGCTGTCGGGACGGATGGCTTTGCGGAAGTTTTCGATGGTTTCCTCATCATCAAGGGACGTTTTCACCACGGTGTAGGAGCAGATGCCGTCCTGCCACAGCTGATGGACACAGCGTGATACGGCGTTGTGCTCCAAATCGGAGATGAGTACGTGGTCGCCGCGGCGAATCAGCCCGTAAACCACCGTGTTGATGGACTGGGTGCAGTTTTGGGTAAAGACCACCTGCTCCGGCTGACAGCGGAAGAGAGCCGCTGCCTTTTCCCGGCAGAGGTAGACCTGCCGTGCGCTTTCCACGGCAAGTTTGTGGCCGCTGCGTCCGGGATTGGCGCCGTAGCGGCGGATGCCGCGTTCCACCGCCAAAGGCACCGACGGCGGTTTGGGGAAGGTGGTAGCAGCGTTGTCGAAGTAGATCATGCGTTCTCCTTTCCGACCTGGATGCCCTGTTTTGCCAGCAGAGCCAGGATACGCGGCAGATCGCCGCGGACGATGATGCCATAGCCGCAGCCCCGATGGACACTGCGGTCCCGCACGATGCGGCAGGGAATGCCGTAGCGGCTCAGCAGATTCTGCGCCTTCATGGCATAGGTGATGGAGCGGACCGACAGGCTGTGCTCCTCCATACGCTTCACCTCCCCGATGAAAGTTTTCAGATGTTCCATCTTATGCAAAAGAAAAGCTGCTTGTGAAAAATCAACCAAAGCCAGTTGAATTTATCCGAAAGTATGGTAAAATATCTATAGTATGATGAAAATTCTGCGGCCTTTTGCGGCCGAAACATAAAATAGGGGTGGATTTATGGATCATATGTGGCTCAATCATCTCATCGGTAACATTCGCGGTATGGGCATCAGCGACTATTTCGATATTGCGCTGGTTGCTTTTCTGATTTATTACCTCATCAAGCTCATCAAAGAGACCCGTGCCATGCAGCTGCTCAAAGGTATGGGCGTTATCCTGCTGGTTTACGTGGTGGCTGCGCTGGCAGAGCTGCAGACCCTGCAGTTTATCATGAATGCAGTCATCAGCACCGGTGTCATCGCGCTGATCATTCTCTTCCAGCCGGAACTGCGCCGTGTTCTTGAGCGTGTGGCTCAGACACAGCTGGTCGGTCTGAAGAAATACTTCGGCGGTGACAGCCGCAAGGTGGAACACTTTGAAGAAACCTCCAACTGCATCGATGTAGTCAGCGAAGCCTGCAAGAGCCTGTCCAAGACCCGCACCGGCGCACTGATGGTCTTTGAGCGTGAAACCAAGCTGGGTGAGATCATCAAAACCGGTACCGTCATCGACGCGGAACCAAGCGGTGAGCTCATCGGCAACCTGTTCTATGTCAACACTCCGCTGCACGACGGTGCTATGGTCATCCGTGCAGGCAGACTTTACGCTTCCGGCTGCTTCCTGCCGCTGAGTCAGAACTATAGCATCAGCAAGGAGATGGGTACCCGTCACCGTGCAGCTCTGGGTATGAGCGAAAACTCCGACGCGGTGGTGGTCATCGTTTCTGAGGAGACCGGCACCATTTCCGTAGCGGAAAACGGCGTCATCGAGCGTAACTTCACTCCGGAAAATCTCCGCCGCAGACTGCGCAAAGAGCTGCTGCTGAAACACGAAGACGGCGAAAAAACCGAAAACAGCGACAGCAGTGAAAAAAGCGAAAGCAGCGACGATAATATGAAAGAATCCAAAACCCTGATGAATCTCTTGAAGAAGGTGATGAAATAATGCTGAAACGATTTTTCAATAACAGCCTGACCTTGAAAATTATTTCCGTGCTCATCGCCTTTGTTGCATGGCTCATCGTGGTGGAGAACATGGACCGCGAGTCCTACGCCACCTTCCGTGACATCAGCATCGACATGACCAACGTGGAAGAATCCATCTCCACACTGGGTCTGAACTCCATCAAACCGGACGTGGAATTTGCCAACGTCAGCGTCAGCGGCGTTATGTACGCAGTCGGTAACCTGGACAAGGAAAGCATCTCCGTTGCTCCGGACGTATCCAAAGTAACCGGCGCCGGCGTTTACGAGCTGCCACTCATCGGTACCATCAAAAACTCCAACGGCGACGTGACCATCAGCTCCGTTTCTCCGAGCCGAATCACCGTCCGCTTTGACACTCTCCACAGCAAGACCCTTTCCATCGAGTCCGGCATCAACGGCCTCAAGAGCGAAGTGGGCTATCTGATCCAGGATGAGCTGGTTTATCCTGCGGAAGTGACCGTCACCGGTCCGGAAGCGGAAGTCAGCCGCATCAGCCGCTGCGAAGTCCGCGCGGATGTCAGCGAAAAACTCTCCGAAACGTACAGCAAGAAATCTTCCATCGTCCTGCTGGACAAAAACGGCACCGAGATCTCTGCGGAAAATCTGAGCCTCGATGTCACCGAAGCTACCGTCACCATTCCTGTTCTGAAGATCCGCGACGTTCCGCTGGAACTGCAGTTCATCAACGTACCGGATCACTTCCCACTGGAAGAACTGAACTTCAAGCTGTCCAGCGAAAGCATCGCTGTGGCAGGTGTGGAAGCTTCCATCGACAAATACGCTTCCGTTCTGCTGGATCACATCGACTTCAAACAGCTTGATCTGAACAGCAGCTTCGCCTTCCCGGTAGAGCTGCAGACCGGCTTCCGCAACGTGGAGAACATCCAGAGCGTACAGGTAACACTGGACGGCGAAGGCCTCAGCAGCCGTAAGATGGATCTGGAAGGCATCCGTGTCATCAATGTTCCGCTGGGCTACAAAGCCGAAGCCATGGCTGATTCCATCAGCGGCGTGGAACTCATCGGCGACAGCGCTCTGCTGGAAGCTCTCACCGCCGGCGACATCGTCTGCGAAGTGGACATGAAGCACAGCAGCGAGATCGTTGCAGGTCAGATTTTGATGCCTGTGAAAGTCTACGACCCAATGGGCCGACTGGTTTGGGCAAAAGGCAGCTACGAAGTGGTGGTTTCCGTCAGTGCTGCCGACGCTGAAACCCCTGCAAACTAAAGACACCCAAGGCTGCCGGTCACGCCGACAGCCTTTTTCTTAGAAAGGAACCATTATGGCAATTATCGTTTCCAATATCAAAACCGGTCTGAATAAGGACAGGGAAGGCATCTTCGAAACTGCACGCCGTACCGCCAAGCTGAAACCGGAACAGATCGAAGCCATGTACCTGGTGAAAAGCTCCGTGGATGCCCGCAAAAAGAGCAACATCCACATTGTCAGCTCCGTGTCCATCGTGGCAAAAGGCAGCGAAGAAGCTCTGGTAGCCAAAGCCAACAGCAAAGATGTGCAGCTGCAGAAGCAGGAAAACCTCGTCTTTGAAACCGGTAAGGACAAGCTGGAGCATCGCCCTGTGATCGTGGGCTTCGGTCCGGCAGGTATGTTTGCGGCGCTGGTGCTGGCAAGACTTGGTTATGAACCCATCGTGCTGGAACGCGGCGGCGATGTAGACAGCCGTGTGGCAGCAGTGGAAGGCTTCTGGCAGCGCAAAGAGCTGAATACCGAATGCAACGTGCAGTTCGGTGAAGGCGGCGCCGGTACCTTCTCCGACGGCAAGCTGACCACCCGTATCAGCGACCCACGCTGCGGCTACATTCTGGAAGAACTGATCCGCCACGGTGCACCGGAAGAAATTCGCTACAAGCAGAAACCTCATGTGGGCACCGACAAACTGCGCCATGTGGTGAAAGCCATCCGTGAAGAGATCAAAGAGCTGGGCGGCGAGGTTCGCTTCGGCGTGAAAATGGAGAAGATCCTCCGCAAAAACGGCAAGATCTGCGCCGTACAGACCAGCGAAGGGGAGCTGCCATGTGAGCAGCTGATCCTTGCCATCGGTCACAGCGCAAGAGATACCTTCCAGATGCTCTGCGACGAGCAGGTCTTTCTGGAACCGAAAGCCTTCTCTGTGGGCGTGCGTATCGAGCATCCGCAGAGCCTCATCGATGAAGGCCTCTACGGTGACTTTGCGGGACATCCTGCTCTGCCAAAAGGCGAGTACCAGCTGTCCCACCGCCTCAACGGCAGAGGCGTGTACACCTTCTGTATGTGTCCGGGCGGCGAAGTGGTGCCATCTTCCTCTGAGGAAAACACCATCGTCACCAACGGTATGAGCCACTTTGCCCGTGACGGCGAAAACGCCAACTCCGCGGTGGTGGTGTCCGTGGACGCTGCCGACTACGGCGAAGGCCCGCTGGCCGGCGTGGAATTCCAGCGCAAACTGGAACATTCCGCCTTCGAGCTGGCTGGAAAAACCTATGAAGCTCCTGCTCAGACCGTCACTTCCTACCTCGGCGGCAAACTGAGCCTGGATAAATGCAGCACCACCCCAAGCTTTGCCTGCGGTGTGGCAGAACGTGACCTGCACAAGCTGTTCAGCAAGGACGTAAACTTCATGCTGGAGCTGGGTCTGCGCAACTTTGACCGCAAGATCCGCGGTTTCGGCGGCGATAAAGCGGTCATCACCGGTCCGGAGACCCGCACTTCCTCTCCGCTGCGCATCACCCGCGGCGACGATATGCAGGCGCTGGGCATCGGCGGTCTGTACCCATGGGGCGAAGGTGCCGGCTACGCAGGCGGCATCGTTTCCGCTGCGGTGGACGGCGTACGTGTGGCGCAGAAGATCGCGGAAAGTTTTAAACCGCTGAAGGGGTAAGAACATGAAAAAGTACGACATCATTTTGTTTGATCTGGATGGCACACTGACCAACTCGGAGCTGGGCATTACCCGCTGTGTGCAGCATGCCTTGCAGCACTTCGGCATTGTGGTGGAAGACCGCAGCAGCCTGCGCCACTTCATCGGTCCGCCGCTGCTGGAAACTTTCATGGAATCCTACAACATGAGCAAAGAGCAGGCGGAAGAAGCTGTGGAAAAATACCGCGAACGCTACACCACAGTCGGCATCTTCGAAAACGAAGTCTATCCGGGTATCGACAGCCTGCTGGAAGAGCTGAAGCTGCAGGGTAAAATCATCGCTACCGCATCCTCCAAGCCGGAGAACTTTGTGGTACAGAT
>JAZQXX010000129.1:0-3052 GCA_045633085.1 Negativibacillus sp.
ATTCATCGGTGAGGATGCCATTCTGGTAGCACACAACGCGGATTTCGACTGCGGTTTCCTGCGGCAGGCATACCGCCGCTGCGGCATTGACTTTGACAATACCTATGTAGATACCGTAGCCATGGCGAGAGCCATGTTCCCGAATCTGAAAAATCATAAACTGAACACAGTGGCAGAGTACCTGAAGTGCGGTGAGTTCAATCATCACCGTGCCTGCGACGATGCTGCGGTGCTGGCAAAGATCTACATCAAAATGATGGAGCTGCTGCAGGCAGAGAAAAAAGCTGTGACCCTGCAGGAGATCAATACAGCCTTGGGCGGCGGAGATCCGAAAAAGATGAAACCGTACCATCAGATCTTGCTGGTCAAAAACAACACGGGACTGAAAAACCTGTACAAGCTGGTTTCCATGTCCCATCTGAAATACTTCAAGAAACGCCCGCTGATCCCAAAATCTCAGCTGTTGAAACACCGCGAGGGCTTGATCATCGGTTCTGCCTGCGAAGCCGGCGAACTGTTCCGTGCCATCGTGGAAGGGAAAAGCTGGCGTGAACTTTGCGACATCGCGAAATTCTACGACTATCTGGAAGTACAGCCTTTGGGCAACAATGAATTCATGCTGCGCAAGGGTATCGTAAAATCCATGAACGAGCTGATCGAGTTTAACAAAACCATCGTTAAACTGGGCGACTATCTGAATATTCCGGTGGTTGCTACCGGCGACGTTCACTTCCTCAAGAAGGAAGACGCCATCTTCCGTGCCATTCTTATGGCAGGTCAGGGTTTTGATGATGCTGACGATCAGGCTCCGTTGTACCTGCGTACCACCGACGAAATGCTGGCGGAATTCAACTATCTGCCGCCGAAGAAAGCCTATGAGATCGTGGTGGAGAACACCAATCTCATTGCCGACATGGTCGAGCCGGTACGTGCCTTCCCGAACGGTACCTTCACTCCGACCATCGAAGGCGCTGACGAGGAGTTGAAAGAGATTTGTTGGCGCAATGCGAAAGAGATGTTTGGTGATCCGGTGCCGGAAATCGTGGCAGCACGTCTGAGCAAGGAACTGGATTCCATCATCAAGCACGGTTTTGCGGTTCTGTACATCATTGCACAAAAGCTGGTTAAAAAATCCGTGGACAACGGCTATAAAGTAGGTTCCAGAGGTTCCGTTGGTTCTTCCTTTGTTGCCATTATGGCGGGAATTTCCGAAGTAAACCCACTGGTTCCTCACTACGTCTGTCCGAAATGCAAATACAGTGAGTTCATCACCGACGGTTCTGTTGGTTCCGGTTTCGACCTGCCGCCGAAGGATTGTCCGCACTGTGGTACAGCTCTGAAGCGCGACGGTCATGACATCCCATTCGAAACCTTCCTTGGCTTCCACGGCGATAAATCTCCGGATATCGACTTGAACTTCTCCGGTGAATATCAGGCGCATGCCCACAAATATACCGAAGAGTTGTTCGGCAGCACTCACGTATTTAAAGCCGGTACCATCGGTGCAGTTGCGGATAAGACCGCATACGGCTACGTGAAAAAATATCTGGATGAGCGAGGTAAAGTCTTCCACAAAGCGGAAGAAAACCGTCTTGCCATCGGCTGTACCGGTGTAAAACGTACCACCTCCCAGCATCCGGGCGGCATGGTCGTTGTACCGAGCAACTACGATGTTTATGACTTCACACCAGTCCAGCATCCGGCAGATGACGTCAACTCCGACATCGTTACGACCCATTATGACTTTAACTCCCTTCACGATACGATCCTGAAGCTGGATATTCTGGGACACGACGTTCCGACCCTCTACAAACATCTGGAAGATTTGACAGGCATCGACGCCAACGATGCGGATACCTCCGACCCGTTGATCTACAGCCTGTTCACATCACCGGAGGTGTTGGGGGTGACAGCGGAAGATATCATGTGTGAAACCGGTACCCTCGGTATTCCAGAAATGGGTACGCCATTTGTTCGTCAGATGCTGATGGACTGTAAGCCGACCAAATTCTCTGATTTACTGCAGATCTCCGGTCTGTCCCACGGTACGGACGTATGGCTGGGTAATGCGCAGGAGCTGATCAAAAACGGAACCTGCACCATTTCCGAAGTGATCGGTACCCGTGACAGTATTATGACCTATCTCATTTATCACGGCGTTGATTCCTCCATGTCATTTAAGATCATGGAGATCGTCCGTAAGGGTAAGGCTCCGAAGCTGCTGACGCAGGAACACATCGATGAGATGAAAGCCCACGATGTACCACAGTGGTACATCGACAGCTGCTTCAAAATCAAGTACATGTTCCCGAAAGCCCATGCGGCGGCTTATGTTATTGCAGCGATTCGTCTGTGCTGGTACAAGATCCATCATCCGCTGGCTTACTATGCAGCGATGTTCACGGTACGCGGTGATGACTTTGATGCACAGACCGTCATGATGGGTAAGGATATGGTTCTCTACCGCATGAAAGAGCTGAAGGCAAAAGGCATGGAAATGACCGACAAAGAGGACAAACAGTTCGTAGCCCTGCAGACTGCATATGAAATGCTGCAGCGCGGCTTCGAATTCCTGCCGGTGGATCTGTACAAATCCGATGCGACCCGTTATCGCATTGAGAACGGAAAGATCCGTCTGCCATTTGTTTCTCTCCGTGGTGTCGGCGAAAACGCGGCAAAAACCATCTATGCCGCAGCTCAGCAGGGTGAGTGTATCTCACAGGATGAGCTGGTGGGCAGAGGTGTGGGTAAGTCCGTTATCCAAATGCTGAAAGACTGCGGTGCTTTGGGCGACCTGCCGGAAAGCAGTCAGATGACCCTATTTTAAAAATACTTTCCATTACAACAACGATGCGGTAAACAGCCGCACCGTTGTTTTTTTTCTGTGCTGCGCAGGAAGAAAACCGAACAGGCAGCAGAATCGACCGAACAGACAAAAATCCGCAATTCCCTTTCTTTCTCTGCTATGATGGACGTATCAAGTACGAATGGAGGAAGAAATGATGACAGCTATCAAAACCACTGAGCTGGTGAAACGATATAAAAACATAAC
>JAZQXX010000130.1:0-7297 GCA_045633085.1 Negativibacillus sp.
GCCTTTCTTTTTTTGAGCGGTTCACAACAAATTCACAACAAATCGCTGTTTCCCGCTCTTTTCAGTCAAAAGAAAAAAGCCAAGAAACGGCTTGTTTCCTGGCTTTTTGTATATTCTCTTGATAAAAATCCGGTACGGAAAATTAACGTTTGGAGAACTGTGGGGAACGACGAGCGCCACGCAGACCGTATTTTTTACGTTCTTTCATACGTGGGTCACGGGTCAGCAGACCTGCTTTTTTCAGGAGAGGACGCATTTCTTCGCCATTCTGCAGCATTGCGCGAGCAATACCGTGACGGATAGCGCCAGCCTGACCGGAAACGCCGCCGCCTTTAACGGTGCAGATAACGTCGAATTTGCCTTCGGTAGAAGTTACAGCGAATGGCTGACGAACGATGGTTTTCAGGGTGTCCAGACCGAAGTATTCTTCGATGTCGCGGCCGTTGATGGTGATCACGCCGGTACCTGGGTAAACTCTAACACGGGATACAGAATGTTTTCTTCTGCCGGTGCCGTAGAAGTAAGCTTTTTTGCTTTCGTACATTGTAGTGGTCCTCCTTCCAATTAGAACTCGTAAACTTCTGGAGCCTGAGCTGCATGAGTGTGTTCTGCACCTTTGAAGATGCGGCAACGGGTCATAGCAGTTCTGCCCAGGGTGTTGTCTGGCAGCATGCCTTTAACAGCCAGCTGCATAGCCAGTTCTGGTTTGGTAGCCATCAGTTTGGAGTATTTCATTTCTTTCAGGCCGCCTACCCAACCAGTGTGACGGTAGTACATTTTCTGGTCGAGTTTTTTACCGGTGAGGATTGCTTTTTCAGCGTTGATGATGATGACATGGTCACCGCAATCAGCGTGTGGAGCGAAAACTGGTTTGTGTTTGCCGCGCAGCAGGGAAGCAGCCATAGCAGCGGTGCGACCCAGTGGTTTGTTAGCAGCGTCGATGATATACCATTTGCGATTCAGATTGGATTCGTTTGGCATAGTAGTAGACATCGTAAATTACCTCCTATAAATTATAATGTGTTTCCGGGCTCAGGTGAAGTTCCCCGGCCGAGCTGTTTCCTCTTTCCACATCAGCGTTATAGCGCTTAAAAAGACGGAAACAGAGAAACCAACGTGACTTATTATACTCGTTGTCCAACTCGAAGTCAAGCCTAAATTCGCCGATTATTTAATTTACATCCCATTATCTCTCGAATTCTCTCCGTTTTGCTCGTTTTCTCTTCAATTCTCATTTTCCAAGTCATAATCTGCCGATTTTTCTATCTGCGAACTGTGGAAAGCTGTACATTTTGACGAAAACCCGTTTCTGACAGTAAAAATCGCATAAACAAGCCATTTTATTTGCTTTTTACAAGGGTATATCCTCTGCTGCTTCATAAAAATCCCACAGAAACCTTATATTTTTTGTAAGTTATTCTTTTTTATCCCGTAATTTGTGATATAATAATAAGGTATGCTCTACTAATATTCCAACAGGAGGGACTTGTCTTGAATCAACGTCTTGAGCATTTTTACCGCACACTCAGCGGAAAAAGAATTTCTTTACTGGGTCTGGGCCGTACTCACCGCCCACTGATCCCGCTGTTTCTTTCCAAAGGCGCTGCTGTGCTGCTGCGTGACAAACGCACCCGTCAGCAGATCGGTGAGGAAGAATGCAGCAAACTGGAAGCAATGGGTGTGACCCTGAAGCTGGGCGAAGGCTATCTGGATGGCCTCTGTCAGGACTCTGACATCGTTCTGCGTACTCCGGGTGTGTACTACTACCTGCCTGAGTTGCAGGCTGCGATCAAAGCCGGCGTATCTGTGACCAGTGAGCTGGAGCTCTTCTTCCAGTTCTGCCCTTGCAAAACCTACGGTATTACCGGTTCTGACGGTAAAACAACCACCACTTCCATCATTGCCGCTCTGCTGCGTGCAGCAGGCAAAACCGTTTATCTGGGCGGCAACATCGGCAACCCACTGTTCCAGATGCTGGACGACATCAACGAAGAAGATGTGGCGGTTATCGAGCTGTCCAACTTCCAGCTGCTGTCCATGCGCTGTTCTCCGGACGTGGCTGTTGTCACCAACGTGGCTCCAAACCATCTGGACGTCCACAAAGATATGGACGAATACATCGATTCCAAACGCAACATCGTTCTGCACCAGAACGGCTTCTCCCGTACTGTGCTGAACTCTGATAATGAGATCACCATGTCCTTCTTGCAGCATGTGCGCGGAGATGCTCTCTTCTTCTCCCGCCGTCATCCGGTGGAACATGGTACCTATCTCCGTGACGACGGTATGCTCTGCATGGAGTATAACGGCGTGACTACTCCAATCGTATCTAAAGAGGAGATCCGTATTCCGGGTCTTCATAATGTAGAAAATTATCTGACCGCATTTGCGGCAACATGGGAGGATGTTTCTGTGGAAACTATGGCAGAAGTAGCAAACACCTTTAGCGGTGTGGAACACCGCATCGAACTGGTTCGCGAGCTGAACGGCGCAAAATGGTATAATGACTCCATCGCTTCCAGCCCAACCAGAACCATCGCCGGTCTGGATTCCTTTGATCAGAAAATCATTCTGATCGCTGGCGGTTACGACAAACAGATCCCTTATGAACCACTGGCTCCAAAAATTCTGGAGAAAGTAAAAATCCTGATCCTCATGGGCGATACCGCACAGAAAATCGAAGATGCGATCGCTGCTGAGATCGCACCAGAAGTGATCAACGCTGTTACCGCATCCATGGGTAAACTGGGCACCAAACGTCAGAAGACCTGCAACTGCGGTCTGCAGATGTACCGTGCAAAAACCATGGAAGAAGCTGTTACCATCGCACATCTCTGTGCTATGCCAGGTGACATCATTTCTCTGTCCCCTGCTTCCGCAAGCTTCGATATGTACAAAGACTTCGAAGAACGCGGCAACCACTTCAAAGAACTGGTTATGAAACTGAAATAATCCATCAAGAGGAGAGAATTTCTTATGGAAACCATTAAACTGCTTACCGCTCTGACTCAGGCTACCGGCGTTTCCGGCGAAGAGGACCATGTCCTCTCCGTCGCTTCCGACTTGGTGAAAGATCTGGGTGAAACCAGCATCTCCACCCTGAAAAGCTTGATCTGCAAAGTAAAAGTTGCTGACCCAAGCAAACCGCACATCATGCTCAACGCTCATATCGACGAGATCGGCATGCTGGTGACCGGCATCGATAAAAACGGTTTTGCTAAAATCGCACGCGTTGGCGGCATCGACCGCCGCATGATCATGTCCTCTCCGGTTATCGCACATACCGAAGAAGGCGAATTCTACGGTGTGATCGGCTCTACCCCTCCTCACCTGATCAAAGGCGAGAAGAAAAACCCAACCTTGGACGAAGCTTATGTTGACTTCGGTTTCGATTCCAAAGAAGAATGTGAGAAACACATTCCTCTGGGCACCATCCTGACCTTCGAAGGCGAAATGGTGGAACTGAAAAACGGTCTGGCAGCAAGCAAAGCAATGGACGACCGCTGCTGCTGCGCTTCTCTGATCCAGGCTTGCCGTCTGCTGAAAGAAATGGATACCGACTGCTCCATCACTCTGATGCTCTCTTCCATGGAAGAAGTAGGCGGTCAGGGTGCACAGACTGCAACCTACGGCATCAACCCAACCCACGCTATCGTTATGGACGTTACCTTTGCATCTGCTCCTGATATGTCCAAAGAAAAATTTGCTCCGATCGGCGGCGGCCCTACCCTGTCCGGCAACGGCGCTCAGGACTCCATCATGGCAAAACAGCTGATGGCAACTGCGAAAAAACATAACCTGCCATTTACTCTGGAACCATCCGGAGGCAATGGCGTTTCCGGCACTGACGCTGCAGGCGTTGTGAACCGCCGTGCAGGCGTTCGCACTGTTGTAATGGGTCTGCCTCTGCGCAACATGCACACCCCTGTAGAAGTGCTGTCTGTGGCTGATCTGGACAACTCTGCAAAACTCATCGCTGAGTTCGTTGCTGAGTACATTCGCTAAAGGAGGAACAGACCATGACTACATTTGAACTTGTAAAAGCCCTCTGCGACATCGACGGTGTATCCGGCGCAGAAGATAAAGTACGCGATTACATCGAAGCTCAGGTCAAAGACTTCTGCGACTGCTCTGTTGACGCACGCGGCAATCTGATCTGCTTCAAAAAAGGTAAAAAGACCCCTGCGAAAAAAATCATGCTTTCTGCTCACATGGACGAAGTTGGCTTCGTTGTGACCGGCGTGGATTCTGACGGTTTCCTCCGCTTCTCCACTGTTGGCGGCATTGATTCCCGCGTTGTTATCGGCAAACGCGTTCGTCTGGAAAGCGGCATCCCTGCTATCGTTGGTACCAAACCAATCCATATGCAAAGTGCTGACGAGCAGAACACCCCACTCAAAATCTCCGATATGTATCTGGATATCGGTGCAAAAGACAAAGAAGATGCACTGGCTTCCGTTTCCCTCGGCGACACTGCAGCCTTCTTCTCCAACACCGTTCTCTTCGGTAATGACCGCATCAAAGCAAAAGCTCTGGACGACCGTGCAGGCTGTGCTTGTCTGATCCAGCTGCTACAGCAGGAAGCTGAATATGACTTCACTGCTTGCTTCACTGTTTGCGAAGAATGCGGCAAATCCGGCGCTGATAACGCTGCTTACAGCATTCAGCCTGACATTGCCATTGTTGTAGAATGCACCACCGCTGCTGACGTTCATGGCGTCGGTGAACTGGACCAGGTGGTAAATCAGGGCCAGGGTCCTGCTTTCGTTCTGATGGATACTCGCTGCATCTACGACCGTGCTCTCTTCAAAAAAGGTATGGCGATCGCAAAAGAACATAACATCCCTTGCCAGATGAAACGTGCAACTTCCGGCGCTACCGATGCTGCTGTGATCCAGACCATGGGTGCCGGTGTAAAAGTAATGGGCGTTTCCATGCCTGGCCGTTACATCCATTCCGCATCCTGCACTCTGAAACTGTCCGATATCGATGCAACTACCCAGCTGCTTGGTCACCTGGTCAACGATTTGGCAGAATAATTTGATTCCACAGAATTGGAGTAATCAAAATTATGAGCAATAATTTCTTCAACATCAATAAAGAACTGGAGGTACTGGGCTCCCGTGCACTGAAGATGGCTTCTGAACGCTTCCGTGAGATCGAGGAGATCGCACAGTACAACAGTGAAAAGGTTCTCTCCGCCTTCATCAACAAAGGTGTCAGCGAATCCCACTTCACCGCTACCACCGGCTATGGCTACGGTGACCGCGGTCGTGAAGTGCTGGATGAAGTTTTGGCACAGATTTTTGGCTGTGAAGACGCACTGATCCGATACAACTTCATGTCCGGCACTCATGCTATCGCAACTGCTCTGTTCGGCATTCTCCGTCCAGGTGATGAGATGGTTTCTCTGACCGGTCTGCCATACGACACTCTCCACGGTGTAATCGGTCTGAGCGGTGAGCCAGGCTGTGGCTCTCTGAAAGACTTCGGAATCAACTACCGTCAGCTTGACCTTACCGATGACGGCAAAGTGGATTACAACGCCATTCCTCAGGCTGTACGCGGCGCTAAAGTGGCTTATATCCAGCGTTCCCGCGGTTATTCTCTCCGTGATTCTCTCTTTGTTTCCGACATCGAGAAAATCGTGAAGAAAGTAAAAGAAGGCAATCCAAATGCACTGATCGTAGTAGACAACTGCTACGGTGAGTTTGTGGAACGTATCGAACCAACTCAGGTTGGCGCTGACCTCATCATCGGTTCCCTGATCAAAAACCCAGGTGGTGGTATCGCTCCAACTGGCGGTTATATTGCAGGTCGCCACGATTTGGTAGAGCTGTGTGCACAGCGTCTGACCGCACCGGGCGTTGGTAAGGAAATCGGCTGCACTCTGGGCAATAACCGTTCCCTGTTCATGGGTCTGTTCTTTGCTCCAACTGTTGTTGCTTCCGCACTGAAAACTGCAACCTTCGCTTCTGCACTCTTTGAACTGCTGAAATACGAAGTAACTCCACGCTACTGTGACTCCCGTGCAGACATTATTCAGGCAATCAAGCTGAAGGAGCCAAGTGCTCTGATCGCCTTCTGTGAGGGCGTACAGAAGGGCGCTCCTGTGGATTCCTATGTAACTCCAGTACCATGGGATATGCCTGGTTACGACAGCCAGGTAATCATGGCAGCAGGTGCATTCCACAACGGTGCTTCCATTGAGCTGTCTGCAGATGCTCCACTCCGTGAGCCATTCGCAGTATGGCTGCAGGGTGGCCTTACCTTTGAAACCGGTAAAGTTGGTATCCTGCTGGCTGCACAGTCCATGCTGGACAAAGGTATCATCAACTTATAAAATTATAAAATAAATAAACGGCACAGCAATATCAGCTGCTGTGCCGTCTTTTATCCTCCAAATTCATAAGAAGAGGTGATCAGTAATGGTAGATATTTCGATTTGGATGAATCATTTTCTTGAGAAATTAAAAGATACATTCGGTGACCGTGTGTGGTTTGTAGGTTTGCAGGGCAGCTATGGACGCGGCGAAGCTAATGAAACAAGTGATATTGATGTCGTAGTGATTCTTGATGAATTTTCTGCAGCCGATATTTACACCTACAATAAAATGCTGGATACCTTATCCCATCGAGAATTGATTTGTGGCTTCTTTTCCGGTAAAGAAGAAATCATGAACTGGGAACCTTCGGACTTGTTCCAGTTTTATCATGATACAACAGCGATACAGGGATCTCTTGACGAATTACTCTCAAGAATTGACTCAACTGCAGTTAACAAAGCTATCAAAATTGGAGCATGCAACATTTTCCATGGCTGTGTCCATAACATGCTCCATGAAAAAAGCAACGAGATTTTGTGCGGCCTTTATAAGTCTGCCTCGTTTGTTATTCAAGCTATCGTTTATCAGCAAACAGGTCAATATTTCAAGCATCAAAAAGATTTGATCCAAGTTGCTTCTGACGAAGAGAAGAACATCATGGATATTTATATCAATTTAAAAAGAGGCGGCATTACAGAGTTTCAGAAAATGTCCGAAGCCTTGGTGAATTGGTCCAAAAATTGGATCAAGCATACATAAAAAGAAAAAAGCTCCCTTGAACAGGGAGCTTTTGCTATTTCACAAAATAAAAGAACCCATCCTTTCGGATAGGTTCTAAACATGTCGGCATCGCTCTATCTTCCCAGGCAGTCACCCGCCAAGTATTTTCGACACTGATGAGCTTAACTTCTGTGTTCGGAATGGGAACAGGTGGATCCTCATCGCCAGTAACACCGACTTTAACATTGAAT
>JAZQXX010000131.1:0-11519 GCA_045633085.1 Negativibacillus sp.
CGGCTTTCCCAGATGCCGAAGATGCCGTCATAAGCCAGTGCCGCAGTGAAGCCGCAGGCCAAGGCTGCCAGCGATGGCTTCCACAGCAGCTGCAGAAGATTGATGCGTACCTTCGCCACGCAGCTGACCACGTAGCTTCCCAGCAGAGCCATGACAACATAGCAGGCCAGTGTGCTGTAACCCACTGCCTGCAGGTTGATGCGGGCTACGCCCACGAAGATGTAGTTCAGCAGCAGCTTCACCATACCGCCGATGACTGCCAGTCGAACAGGCACACCCACACGGCCGATGGCCTGCAGCAGGCTGTTGAGGACAGCGTTGAGGGAGATGAAAATGCTGGCGATGCCCAGCACACGAAGGATCGGTGCTGCGATGGCGATGCCCATTGGTCGGCTGAAGAACAGGCGGCAGATCGGGTCTGCCAGCATCCAGATGCCGATGCCGCAAGGTACCGCAAAAAGACTGGTGATGCGCAGGACCATCTGCACGGATTTGTTCACGTCGCGGCGGCTGCGTCTTGCCCAGGCGTCAGAAACCAGCGGCAGTGCGCTGATACCGAAGCCGGTGGTGGCAGATGGCACGATGTTGGAGATGGTCATGGCGATACTGGTGTAGGCGCCGTAAAGATGAGCCGGCACCAGAGAGTTTTCCAGGTCGGAAGGAATTGCGCTGCCGTACATGGCACGGACCACTTCCGGTGCTTTCTCCATACAGGAGCTGAGGCGGCTCATAACGGTGGTCATGTCGATGATGGAAGTCAGGTTGATGGTGAGAGAACCGATGCAAATCGGAATACCCAGCTGCATGATGTAGCGCAGGACTTTGCGGCTGCTGTAAGGTGCCGGTGCGTCCTGCAGCTGTTCTCTGCCGATGCCGTCGCCGATGAATTTGTGGCGCAGCAGCAAGTACAGGAAGCCTGCCGCTGTGCTGACTACGACGCCTGCCAGTGCGGCTGCGGCACCCACCTGATAGATGGCAAGGTCAGCGGCAGTCTGGGTGGCGTAGGCTTTGCCGAGAACAGTACCGCTTGCGGCAAATTCCGCGCGGCAGCGCTTCAGTGCCACATAAGTAAAGAGAACACCGCAGATCAGCTTGACGATGGCTTCGATGATTTGGGAAGTTGCGGTCGGGGTCATGTTCTGCAGACCCTGATAGTAGCCGCGGAAGGCTCCCATCATGCACAGGAAGAACACCGCCGGTGACAGCGCCATGATACTCAGGACAGAACCCGGGTTGTGGACGATGTTTGCCAGCACCGGTGCACCGAAGCACATGATAAGGGTGCAGGCAAGACCGGTCACCATAAACAGTGTGCAGGCAAGGCGCAGCAGTTTTTTGGTGTCACGGTAGCGTCCGTCGATGCGGTACTCCGCCACGATTTTGGAGATAGCCACCGGGAAACCCGCTGTGGCCAGGGTGGAGAACAGTGTGAAGAAGGTATATGCGTTCTCGAAGTAGGACATGGCTGCTTCGGACAGCATATTGGTGATTGGCATTTTAAAGAGCAGGCTGACTACCTTGACGATGAGGGTGCCCATCATCAAAATGAGCGCACCCTGAAGGTAACTCTGCCGCTTCTGTGGTTTTGGCATGAGGTCACGACCTTTGTAGATATATTCAAATAAAACTATGCGTTTATTATCGGCAAAAATGCCGTACTTATCATTATAAAATGGATTTGGCCTCATGGCAAGAGATAAGCCGCGGATTTTGGCGTAAAAACAGGAAAAAGCCCCGGTTTCCCGGAGCTTTTCTCTATGATGGACTATTTGTTTTCGTTTTTCTCACATTCAGCAGGACAATCGGAGCAGTCACCGCTGCAGCAGGAGTGACCGCAGCCGCAGCCGCAGGATTCTTCTGCAGGAGCTTCTTCGTGGCAGCCGCAGCAGCGGGAGCATTCGCATTTTTCTTCTGCTTCTTCATGGCAATCGCAGTTGCCCATGCAGGTGCATTCGCAGCCTTCTTCTTCGCAGCAGTCGCAGTCGCTGCAGTTGCCGTCGCAGCATTTGTTGTTTTTGTCGTCGCAGGTGGAGCAGTCGCCGGTGCAGCGGCAGTTGCCGCAGCAATCTTCGTCGGAGCAAAGTTCTTCGAAGGATTCTTCGTCTACCACTTCAGCTTCCACTGGAGTTACAGCTTCCAGAATGGCGCCGCAGCGGCTGCAGAACTGAGCGTCCTGTGCGCAGGTAGCGCCGCAGTTGCCGCAGGTCTGTGCTTTTTTGATGGTAGCAACGTTGCCTTCCAGAACAGCCAGTTTTTCCTTCAGCTCGTCGATCTTATCCATGGCAGCTTCCATTTCTTCGCCGACGCTGTCGTTGTTTTTTGCAGCTTCGTAAACCAGTTTGCCCAGTGCTTCGTATGCTTTGGAGATCTCGCCGTTGAGGGTCATGATCTGCACCTTCAGCTTGGAGGTTTCTGCTACTTCTTCTGCTTTTTTGCCGGCAGCATTTGCCCAGCTTTTTACTTTACCCAGAATTGCGTTGAAATCGTTCATATTCGTTTCCTCCTATGTTTTATGTATCCTGTCGGCTGCCGATGAATTCGCGGATGACGCTGTCCTCCGGAATCGGAGTGGAGTCGCAAATCTCTCGGAAGGCGATCAGTTTGTTCCAAAGTTCTACCAGCACCTGACGTTTGTCTTCCTCCATGGACACAGCACGTTCCATGAACGGTTCCAAGTAGGTGCGGAAAATGCAAGGCTCGTAGTCCATGCAGCTGTCGATCTTGAAATCGGCACCGTCACGGTACGGGTCGATGTACTGCCGTTCGCCGTCGCAGACTTTCTGCCACATGGCGATGGTATCTTCCGGCTGGGTGCTGCGTTTTGCCACGTCACGCACCATACGGCGCATGAGGCGCAGTTCCTTCGGTTCGATGAGGGTTTCTTCCCCGTCCATGAACTTACTTCTTGCGCTGACGTAGATGCGGGTGATGCGGCTTTCGTCGGCAAGTCCTGTGAGCCGTGGATTGAGGGCATGAAGACCCTCCATGATGATGACGTCGTTGTCACCGCAGAGGACTTCTTCCCACTGCTCTTTGCGGCAGTGATTGTGGAAATCGAACAGCGGCATCAGGGTCTTGCCGTCGCTGAGCAGCTGAGCTACGCAGCGGTTGATGCAAGGGATATCCAGCGCTTCCACGCTTTCAAAGTCGGGACTGCCGTCCTCGAAGTGGGGTCCGTCCTCTGGATTGAGATAGAAGTCATCCAAAGAAAGAACACGGCTGCCGCGGCCTCTTGCAACGAAGTGCTGCTGCAGTTTGTGCGCTGTGGTGGTCTTGCCGGAGCTGGAAGGTCCCGCCAGACAGAGGATCTGCAGACCTTCATGGCTTTCCATGGCGTCAACGATGGCGTCCAGCTGACTTTCATAAAATTCTTCGGCTTCCTTAATGAGCTGGAAGTGATTCTCTACTGCCAGCTGATTGACATCATCTTTCTGTATCCTGCCGTAACGCAAAGGATTGATCTTTCGCAAAGAAATCCCTCACTTTCTCTTTCCGTCGGAGTATTTCGTCGAAGTGGTCCACGTACTCAAACGGATACTTGTAGTTGGCCACGCGGCTGAGATTGCCGGTGGTTTTATCGATGAGCTTGGTCATGCCGCCGCCACCGCAGGAGATGATGGAATGGGTTTCATCCATGATGTAGATGTTGTAGCGGCTTTCGTGACCGGGCTTGGTGTAGCCCACGTTTTCCAGATTGCCCAAAGTGTTGCGCTGTTTGTAGAGGTAGTATGGGTCCCAGCCTTCGTCCAGCAGACGGCGCTGTGCGTATTCCACCATGGCTTCCACAGACTGTGCATTTTCGCGGGCAGTGGCGGTATCTTCGCCGTAATCGGCGCTGCGTTTGATGGAAAGGGTGTGGACGGTGATGTTTTCCGGCTGCAGAGCGATGAGCTGTTCGATTGTATGCTCAAAGCTTTCCACCGTATCACCGGGCAGACCGGCAATGAGGTCCATATTGATGCAGTCGAAGCCCACTTCCCTTGCCAGATGATAGCTGTCGATGACGTCCTGCGCTGTGTGCTTTCTGCCCACGCCTTTGAGGACTTCGTCGTTCATGGTCTGCGGATTGATGGAGATGCGGCCAACTTTGTGCTTTTTCAGCACTTCCAGTTTGGCACGGGTGATGGTGACGGGACGTCCGGCTTCCACGGTGTACTCCTTGCACAGCTCCATTGGGAAGCTCTCGTCCACAGCTGTGAGAACAGCGTCCAGCTGCTCTGCGTCCAGAGTGGTCGGTGTACCGCCGCCGAAGTAGACGGTGGACAGCTTCATGCCGCTTTCTTTCATGATCTCACCGCAGCGGCGAATTTCCTCACAGAGGAGCACCACATACTGCGGGATCAGCGCCAAAGCACGTTTGCTGCTGATGGACTGGCTCACGAAGGAGCAGTAGTGGCAGCGGCTTGGGCAGAACGGAATGGACACGTAGAGGCTGTACTCGTTCCAGTTGGTTTCTTTGATGATCGGGCCTTCCAGTGCGGCAGTACGCAGAGCAAGGTCGATCTTGCGCTCGGACACACGGAAACGGCTGCGGAATTCTTCCGCGGTTTCCGCAGGGCTCATGCCTCGGTCCAGACGGCGGTGGAAAAGCTTCACCGGACGAACGCCGGTGAGAATGCCCCAACCCGGTTCGATGCCGGTGATCGGGGTCAGCAGCTCTGCCATCATATAGGCAAAGAGGCGTTCGCACTCGTCGTGCTTGTCTGCGATCTCTTCGCCGAAGCTGCGGCTGACATTGGCGGTTTTTCCGCCGACGGAAACCTCGCAATACAGCTCACAGCGGTCGTTTTCTTCCTTGAAAGAGGTGAGGATGTAGTCACCTTCGGCTTTCATGCCCGGGTCATCGGTGGTGATCAGCCGTTCCCCCGGGAAGAACAGCATGGCCGCACACTCCACCTCATAGCGGAGATCGTGGCCTAAATTGATCAGGTGCATAAGTGTACCTCGTTACAGCAGTTTCATGCCTGCCATTGCTTTTTTGATGAATGGGTTGGCGCGGCGTTCGTCCTCCAGATTGGAAGCGGTGCCGTGACCCGGAAGAACCACGTAATAGCCATCGATGGAGCCCAGTTTCTTCAGGGATTCCGCCATTTTTTCGTTGCTTGCGCCGTAAAGGTCGGTGCGTCCCATGCTGCCGGCAAAGAGAGTGTCGCCGGTGAACATCATTTTTCCGTGGATGTAGGTGACGCCGCCTTCGGTATGGCCAGGGGTTTTCAGCACCCTGAATTCCATGTCGCCTACGTGGAGAACATCGCCTTCGTTGACCAGAATGGTAGGCTCGAATTCGCTCTGTTCGCAGTTGCAAGGGTCTGCCATGGATTTCATGCGGTCGTGGATCATTTCCACGTCTTCGGCAGCCATTGCCACCTCAACGTGCGGGTACATATTGAGGAAGCCTTCCACGCCGCCGATGTGGTCGCCGTGACCGTGGGTCAGCAGCACGTGGGAAGGTTTCAGATGTTTTTCTTCGATGAATTCCGCCACTTTTTCGGCCTGTCCGCCGATGTCAACGATGGCACAGACGTCGTTGTCGTCCCAGACAACGTAGCAGTTGGTACCCAGTGGACCAACGTGCAGCACTTCGATATTCATGTGTCTTCCTCCTTAGTATAGCGGGAAAATATGAAATAGGTGTTACAATTTTTGAAATTTACTTGTTTTTGGACATAATTTCGTCGGTGTCCAGCATGATGGTCACAGGGCCGTCGTTGAGCAGCTCCACCTTCATGTCTGCGCCGAAGATGCCGTGGCCCACTTCGCCGATGTCTTTCTGCTTCACCTGCGCCATGAAGTACTCATAGAGCTTGTCGGCATGAGCCGGAGGTGCTGCGTCGGTGAAGGCAGGACGTCTGCCGTGGCGGCAGTCGGCATAGAGGGTGAACTGGCTGACGATGAGGGCATCGCCGTGAACGTCCAGCAGGGAACGGTTCATCTTGCCGTTTTCGTCCTCAAAGATGCGGAGATTCACACATTTCTCCGCCAGAAAATCCGCTTCTTTTTCGCTGTCGGTCGGAGCTACGCCCAGCAGGATCAGCAGACCTTTGCCGGTTTTGGACACCAGCTCCCCGTCCACTGTAACGGAAGCGAACTGAACTCGTTGTAATAAGGCTCTCATGGTAAATTACCTCGTTATATATAGTATCAGCCGCGGCACAAAGGTCAAATCATGCAGAAATCGTGCCGCGGTCAAGCCTGCGGAGGCACTCTGCCGCACTATGCACCCAAACGTCTTACCTTGCTCACACTCTTGATGTTGCCCAGAGAGTTCATCAGATGTTTGAGCTGGTCCAGGTCGTTGACCTCAACGTTGACCTGGATCACAGAGCCGCCGTCAGCAGTTTCGCGGGCAGACAGGGCATGGATCGGAATGTGCATATTGCTGAGCATGACGCTGACATCCGCCAGCAGAGATGGGCGGTTGGTGGCGATGATCTCAATATCGGAGGTGAATTTCTCGTTGACGCTGTTTGCCCAGTACGCTTTCACCCAGCGGTTTGCGTCCGGACCGTCCAGCTTCACGTTGCAGCAGTCCTTCTTGTGGATGGACACACCGTAGCCGCGGGTCACGAAGCCGATGATATCATCACCCGGCAGTGGGGAGCAGCATTTTGCGAATTTCACCAGACAGTTGTCTTCGCCTTCCACGATGACGCCGGAAGTCGGTTTCTTTTTCTTTGCAGCCTGTGTAGCGGCTTTTGCCTGAGCTGCCTGCAGAGCTTTTTCGTTGCGGTCTTTTTCTTCTTCCACCTGACGGTACTGCTTCAGATAGTCCTCTTTCATGCGTGGCATGAGGCGGGACAGCTGTACGCCGCCGTAACCGATGGCTGCGTAGAATTCGTCGGCGGTGGCCATACGCTGGCGTTTCGCCTGACCTAAAATGAACTCATCCAGCTCTTTGTCCGGAATGTTCATGAGATTGCGTTTGAACTCGCGTTCGATCTCCTCACGACCGGTCTGAATGTTTTCTTCGCGGCGTTCCTTCTTGAACCATGCACGGATCTTGGTGCGTGCGGAGGAGGTGCGGACGATGCTGAGCCAGTCACGGCTTGGGCCTTTGCCCTGTGCGTTGGTGGTAACGATCTCGCAGATCATACCGGTGTCCAGCTTGTAGTCCAGCGGAACCATGCGGCCGCCGACTTTCGCACCGGTCATGCGGTTGCCGACTGCGGTATGGATGGCGTAAGCAAAGTCGATGACGGTGGAACCGGTCGGCAGGTTGATAACGTCGCCTTTTGGAGTAAAGACGAAGATCTCTTCCGGCGCAATGTCGGATTTGATGCCCTGCAGAATGTCCTGCGCGTCGCCGGAGATCTGCTGTGCTTCCAGCAGCTGGCGGATCCATGCCAGACGGTCTTCCATGTTGTCCTTGCCCTGTACGCCGGATTTGTACTTCCAGTGAGCGGCGATACCGTACTCAGCGGTGTTGTGCATGTCCCAGGTACGGATCTGGATCTCGAATGGAATACCTGCACGGTCCAGCACGGTGGTGTGCAGGGACTGGTAGCCGTTGGCTTTCGGGTTGGAAATGTAATCTTTGAAGCGGTTTGGGATCGGGGTGAACATATCGTGCATCATACCCAGAACGCCGTAGCATTCGAAGATGCTGTTCACGAAGATTCGTACCGCGTAGACGTCGTAGATCTCATCGAAGTTCTTGCCCTGCATGTACATCTTGCGGTAGATGCCGTAGACGGATTTTACACGGCCGCTGATGGACATTTTGATGTCCTCACCGGCAAAGCGAGCTTCGATCTTCTCCTTGATGGAATCCAGGAAGGCCTGTCTTTCGTCGGAACGGAAGGCCAGCTGATCCTCGATCTCCTGGTAGCCGTAAGGGTCCAGGTAGCGGATGGACAGGTCCTCCAGCTCCTCTTTGATGGTGGGGATACCCAGACGGTGTGCCAGCGGAGCATAAACCTCCATGGTTTCCTGGGATTTATCGCGGCGTTTCTGTTCTTTCCAGAACTGTGCTGTACGCATATTGTGCAGCCTGTCGGCCAGCTTGATGATGATAACACGGATGTCCTTGGCCATAGCAAGGAGCATTTTGCGGACGTTTTCCGCCTGTGTTTCTTCTTTGGTGGAGAATTGCAGCTTGGTCAGCTTGGTAACGCCGTCCACCATCAGTGCCACATCGGCACCGAAGCTCTTTTTCAGGGTGTCGAGGGAGGTGTCGGTGTCCTCAACCACGTCGTGCAGCAGACCTGCACAGATGGTATCGGTGTCCATGCCCAATTCAATCAGAATGATAGCCACCGCGATCGGGTGGATAATATAAGGTTCGCCGGATTTTCTCAGCTGACCTCCGTGGGACTCATCTGCCCACTGGTATGCTTTTCGGATTTTGTCCACATCATAGGGACGGTTGCTCTCTTTAATGGCAGCGACCAACTCATCGAATGTATGCACAAACTTCACCGCCTTTCAGTTTCTTCAAAATGCCGCTCTGCTCCAGATCCGCTTTCGGACTCTGGCTCGGCAGGCTCAGATGCGGGTCTTCCCCAACCTGTACGTTGAGCAGCTTCAGTTCTTCCATTATATCGAGGCAGAGCCTCATTTTACAGTAATTGAGTTTTCCTCCCAGTCGGCACCACAGCTGGTCGTAGCCGTGGGAAAAGCCGCCGCTTTGTTTCAGATAGCGGTAGATGACCGCCACATCGTCGCGGTCGGGAGTGATGTAGTCACGGATCTTCTCGGTGACCGGTTCGCAGCGGCGGATCTTTTCGTAATACTGTCGACCCACCACCAGTCTGTCCTGGGGAACACCGCTCGGACGGACGTTTTTGATCTTAATGGAAACGGAGCTTTCTCCGTTGTATTCGTTGATGTCAAGGCTTGCCGCCAGATCGATGGTATCCCCCGGCACATAAGGGAAGCGTGTGCTGCTCATGCCGAAGTATACCGCCTGGAACACCTTGCCGCCGCTGTTGAGGCGCAGGCGGATGTGGCGGTCTTCGCTGAGGGGATAGATGGCTTCGATCTTGCAGTTTGGCAGCATCATCAGCGGAGCTTCGTTGCCGCAGCCGAACGGTTCCAGACAGCTCAGCTCACGGATGGAACGGAGGCTGATGTCCTGCGGCTGCACGATGGCGTCGATGCACACTTCGTCCACCGGCATCAGGTCAAACTGCTCTCTGGCGTCCTCCAGCAGAGCCTGACGGAAGGCCGGGATATCCTCACTGCGGAGGGATAGTCCGGCAGCCTGGTCGTGACCGCCGTAGCGTGTCAGATAGGCGCTGCAGCGGCTGATGGAATCGATGATGGAGTAGCCTTCCACACTGCGGGCAGAGCCTCGGGCTTCCTCACCTTCCCTGCTGATGAGCAGACAAGGCTTGGAGTAGCGGTCTACCAGCTTGGAAGCAGCGATACCGATGACGCCGTGGTGCCACTCATCACCTGCCAAAATCAGCACACGCTGTTCCAGCAGGCTTGGGTCTTTGGCACACATCTGCTCGATGTCGGCAATGATGTTTTCCACCAGGTCCTTGCGGACTTCGTTGAATGTATGGATCTCTGCGGCAATTTCCGCCGCACGTTCTTCGTCCTCACAGAGAAGCAGCTCCACCGCAAGGTCGGCTTTGCCGATGCGTCCTGCAGCGTTGAGCCTTGGTACGATACCGAAGGCTACGCTGGTGGAGTCCAGTTTTTTTCCGGCAAGACCTGCCATTCTCATCAGATTCTGCAGGCCGAAGTTGTCGCTGTCCTGCAGGTGGGAAAGTCCGGCTTTGACGATGCTGCGGTTTTCCCCGGTCAGCTCCACCACGTCGGCGATGGTGCCAAGAGCAACGATGCCGCCGAAGTGCTCCAGCATTTCGGTGCAGCCAAGGTCGCCTTCCATAGCACAGATGAGCTTGAATGCAACGCCGCAGCCGCAGAGGGTCTTGTACGGATAGCCGCAGTCTTTGCGGTGCGGGTCCACCACAGCACAGGCTCTCGGCAGGATCTCTCTCGGCTGATGGTGGTCGGTGACTACCACGTCGATGCCCAGAGAGTTGGCGTACTCGATTTCTTCCAGTGCGGACACGCCGTTGTCCACGGTGACGATAAGCTCTACGCCGAGGTTATACAGGCGGTCGATGGCCATGCAGTTGAGGCCGTAGCCTTCCTCATCGCGGTCGGGAATGTAGTACATGACCCTTGCCCCGATGTCCTGGAAGTAGGTATACAGCAAAGCGGTGGAGGTGATACCGTCGCAGTCGTAGTCGCCATAGACGCAGATGCTTTCACAGCGTTCCACGGCGTCGCTGATGCGTTCGACCGCTTTGTCCATGTCTTTCATCAAATAAGGGTCAGGCAGGCTGTCCAGCCCTTGCAGGAAGCTCTGAGCCTCCTGTGGGTCGCTGTGACCGCGTGCCGCCAGAATGGAGCAGATATGCTTCGGCAGGCCCAAAGCCTCCGATAAAACGCCTGCCTGCTCCTCCATCGGCTGCGGCAGCCTCCACTTTTTGATACTCATTGCCCTTCCCTCACAATCCTTCAACGGAGCTTTCTGCTTGCAAGCAAATTCTGCCCGCAGGCAAAAAACTCCCACTTTAATTTAATTATTATAGCAGTTTTCGCTATATAATGCAAGGGCACATTGCTTGTGAAGGTACTTTTGCACAAGATTTACTTGTTGTTTTCCTTCAAATACCAATATTCAGCTTCTGTTTCTTTGAAGAGCTGAGCCTCGTCCTCACCACTTGCTTTTCGTCCAAAGTATCCAATGCGGCACTTGGCTCTTCCCCAAAGAAACTCTTCATTCTTATCGGACACATAAGAAGGAAAACGAGGAATAACTGTTTCCTTCTTGCTTTCTTCTGTGTTGCTGAAATCAGTGTAGTTTGTTTCAGTATAGATTGTTGCGGAAATCTCGCATGCCGAACTGCGATTTTCCAGATGGCTGACTGCGGGAATCTCGCAGACTGACTGCGGCTGGTCAGATGTCTGAATTTTAGACGTCTGAATTTCAGATGTCTGTTTTTCAGATGTCTGAGGTTCAAGTAAGTAGATGTATGGCGCTGTTTGACGTTTTTTGCGGTAAATCAAACCTGCATTCTCCAGACAACGGAACATAGCGGTAGCTTTGTCGTGTCCGCAATCAAGGATACGGCAGGCAGTTTCGATGGTACAGAAAACATAGACACCCCGCTCATCGCAGAGACCATTCTTTGCGGAGAGTGTAGTCAGGTTCAGCAGATGGGCGTAAAGCAGCTTGGCCAATGGAGGCAGGTCGCTTTCGAAGATGTCGTATGGCAGCATAAGAAAACGCTCACACTTCCCTACATCCTGCGGTCCAATGAATTTCATAGTGTTCCTCCTTTTTCCTTGTTTGTTCCGAGCATAACAGGGAAAAGGGAGTGGAATCGTCCGTATTTTTTCCATAAAAAAAGCCACCCGAAGGTGGCTTTTAGCGGAAACTACATCATACCCATGCCTGGGTTGCCGGTAGGCATAGCAGCTTCATTTTCTTTTGGGTTGTCGGTCACGAGGGATTCGGTGGTCAGAACCATGGATGCAACGGAAGCTGCGTTCTGCAG
>JAZQXX010000132.1:0-2003 GCA_045633085.1 Negativibacillus sp.
GATCAAATCTCTGCTTTGGAGCCTTATTTCGTTAAATTGTATCGAAAAACCGTTGCAAATCAATGGTTTTCAAAAGAAAAATGGACACCGTTTGATACTCATTGTATCAAAATAGGTGTCCACATATCTTGAAAAAGGTGAGGTGTTTTCATACAAAAAGGACATACCTCAGACTTTTCGTTAAAAGGTATAGGAATAATTAAAAGGTGGACATACCCATAAAATTGAGGCTTCATACAAATGATCGCTGCAGGAAGAATGCAGGCTACGAAAACAGCAGGACAAGGCTATGGGCATATTCATCCGAACTCTCAAGAAGCAGCCTGACGGGCTGGACGCCTGGGACGACACGATTTGACAGTCATGGGGGAGAAAACCATCGTCCACAGAGACGGCAGCCTCACCTTCGTTTTCTACAACGGATCGGAAATGACCGTGGAAAAGCAAGCAGCATAACAGTTGGAAAGGAAAATAGAGCGGAGGTAAGGTTAGATCCTTACCTCCGCTATTTATATTGGAATTAATCTGCTGTTTCGCGCTCATGCTTCATCCGACGAAAATACGAACTCATTTCATCGGCCAAACCGGAGAGTCGATTTAGCAGTCTGGAGTAGTCCCGGAGCATCTCGTCATCCTCAGCATCTTTGTATACGATGTCGTGGTCAACTTCGCCCCAGCCTTCCTCAAACAGGGTTCTGCCCTGGATTTCAATATACTGACCCCTATACTTGACGATATAATGCAGGGAGCGATAGATTCCATCGGTGATGATTTCGATTTCTTTGCTGTCGTAGATCTTGCTGTCGCCCGTTCGCTTGTAGGCTCTTGGACATTCTGCCAGATAATAGTGGTCAGGATCTTCGTCAAAGTCCTTCAGCCGGTCCTGGACATACAGAGCAGAATCATTTTCAAAGCGACTGGTGAGATACCGGTGGAAATGAATCCAGTCCTCACGATACAAGAAGAACACACGGATGCCGATTAGATCGGTCACAAATTTATAGTAGTTGGTGTGATCCAACTGTGCATATTTTTCCGGGTTTTCCTTCCGCTTACGGACGATTTTCTCCAGCAGATGCTCTGCCTCCTTCGTGCGATAACGATAGGAGTGGATGCCCGCCGTTTCAATATCGTACAGATATTCATCGATAAAGGATTTGCCGATCTCCCGGAGGGAACTCTCAATCTTACGGTACTCCGCTTCGATCAGCATGAGTTCTTCCCAAGAGATTCCAGCCTCGATCAAGTCATCCTCTGTAAGACGGTAGGTTTCCAGGAATGTTTGCTTATCCATTAAGCATCACTGTCCTTCGGCATAATCAGGTTCATAATGATTGCAGCCAGGAATACGACTGCAACGCAGTTCTCTGCGAAGATGGTACGGATGATATCGGGGAAAATGGCGAACATCTCGGGAACCTGGGTGAAGCCCAAGCCGATGCTCAGAGACAGTGCGGCAATGGTGATGTTACGCTGGCTGAAACCGCAGGAACCGATCATCTGCAAACCGGAAATAACAATGTTGCCAAACATCATAATAGTGCAGCCACCCAAAACAGCTTCAGGCAGAGTTGCCAGAATTGCACCGAATGCAGGGAAAATACCCGCCAGAATCAGAATGCCGGCACCGGTAGCGATGGTGTAACGGTTGATGACCTTGGTCATAGCCAGCAGACCAACATTCTGGCTGAAGGAGGTAATGGGCATACAACCCAGACAAGCAGACAGGGAGCTGATCAGGCCATCACAGGCCAGAGAGCCGGAGATTTCCTTCTCGGTGGCTTCACGTCCCAGCGCAGTATTGGTCATAGCGGAGGTATCGCCGATAGTTTCGGTGGCAGACACCAGGAAAATCATGAAAACAGAAACGATTGCGCTGATGTTGAATACAGGCTTATAGGGCAGAAGCTTGGGCAGAGAAACGACTGCGATGCCTTCCAGAGCGGAAAAATCCACCTTTCCCATGCAGATAGCCACGACATAACCAACGACCAGGCCGAACA
>JAZQXX010000133.1:0-2514 GCA_045633085.1 Negativibacillus sp.
ACATATTTGTGTGCAGATGCAGTTCCACACGTTTTTTCTGCGCTTCGTCTTTTTTCTTCACCTTCGACACCAGCATGATATTACGCGGTGTGATGGTCACGTCATGCTCGTATTTATCAAAGGCTGCGTCACCCTGTACGATGAGGGTGTTGCCCAGTTTCAGCTCGTCGATGGCTTCTTTCTTATCCGCTGCACAGATGACTTTCAGCGTATTGGAGCTTTCGTAGTCGGTGATGTCGATGGAATAGATCTCCCACTTTTTGTCGCGGGAAGTGATGGATTCCTTGCGGGTGATATCGCCCCAAACGGTCACGCGACCGCTTTCCTGCGAAACCTCTTTCAGAGAGATCGGACGTTCCTTGATATCCTTGCCCATGATCTGAATTGCCGTATTTTCCACAAATGGGCAATCGGTGCAATCGAAGGACAGGAATTTTTCTTCCACTTTTTTCTCTTTTTTCGGTTTGTCTGCCGCTGGCTTCGGCAGAGAGTTGACGAATTCCTGCAGACCTTTTTCCGAATGTTCTTCCGCTTTTGTCGCTTCGGAAGCGTCCATGCTGATCACAAAGCTGCGCTGGAATTCTTCCGCGATTTGCTGACGGATGGCGTCGATACAGCCTGCCTGCTCCAAAAACTTGGAGCCGCCATGTTTCAAGGTGATCAGTAGCCGGTCGCCATCTACAAGGGTTTCACACTCGTTGAAGAAGCCGTTGACCGGGTAGCCTTTGTCACGCACCGCCTCAAAAATGCTGTCCATGTAGCTGCGGTCAAACTGCTCCGGACGGTAACGAGGCAGCAAGGAACAAAGGGACAGTCGGAACTGTTCCTTTAAGTATTGCTCCACACGCTTGCGTTCTTTACAGCTGATCAACGCCGGCGGAGCCAGTTTTAACATGATCTCGCGCTTCTCCATGTCCATACACACCGGTTCCAGTACGGCAGATTGCCGCATACTGTCGGTAGTGAAGTCTGGAAGAAAGCGTCCAAGCACTTGCTCCAGAGTTGCCATAGTTCTCTCCTTTGCGAACCGAGTTCGCCGTTTTTATCATTAAGGTATTACATGCTTTCGATTTCTTTCAGCAGTTCTTTCAGCACCTGATTTTCCGGTACTTTGCGCAGGATCTCGCCTTTTTTGAAGATCAGCGCACAGCCGTCGCCGCCGGCAATGCCGATGTCGGCTTCTCTTGCCTCACCGGGACCGTTTACTGCACAACCCATAACAGCCACTGTCAGCGGTTTATTGCAGTCTTTCAGAGCTTCTTCTACTTTGTTGGCAAGACCGATCAAATCGATTTTAGTGCGTCCACAGGTCGGGCAGGAAACGATATTGACACCGTTTCTGCGCAGACCGATGGATTTGAGAATGTCTTTTGCTGCTGCGATCTCTTCCACAGGGTCCGCAGTCAGGGATACACGAATGGTATCGCCGATACCGTCGCAGAGCAGAGAGCCGATACCCACTGCAGATTTGATCAGACCCATGCGGGCAGTACCTGCTTCGGTTACGCCCAAATGCAGAGCATAAGGACACTGCTGTGCTGCCAATCGGTATGCTTCGATCATGGTAGGCACATCAGAGGATTTAATGGAGATCGCGATTTGATCGTAGTCAAATTTCTCGATCAGACGCACGTGATACAGCGCACTGTCTACCAGTGCCTGTGCGGTTGGAGAACCGTACTTCGCTAAAATATGCTTCTCCAAAGAGCCGCTGTTTACACCAACACGGATCGGAATATTCTTTGCTTTGCAGGCATCAACCACCTGTTTCACTCGGCTTTCATCGCCGATATTGCCCGGATTGATACGGATCTTATCAATGCCCGCTGCAACAGATTCCAGAGCAAGACGGTAGTCGAAGTGGATATCTGCCACGATCGGAACAGAAACCGCTTCTTTCAGAACAGGGATCAAACCTACTGCGTCCATGTGCGGAATGGCAGCACGGATGATTTCACAGCCAGCTGCTTCCAGACGTTTTGCCTGTGCTGCGGAAGCTACAAAATCTTCTGCCGGTGTGCTGAGCATGGACTGAATGCTGACAGGTGCACCGCCGCCGATTTGTACGGAACCTGCACGGATTGGAAGAGAGTTTCGTTTCATCACAAACCTCCTGTTTTACGAGAAAATCAGTTTAATTACGTCATTAAAGGTTACAAAGAGCATGAGGCCCATCAGCAGCACAAGACCTGCTGCATGAATAAAGCCTTCGTATTTTGCCGGGATCGGTTTGCCTCGAACCGCTTCGATCAGCAGGAAGAAGAGGCGTCCGCCGTCCAGTGCAGGCAGCGGGATCAGATTGAACACACCGATGTTGATGGTGATAAACGCCACCATCATCAGGAGATTTTCTGCACCTAAGGTCACAGCCTCACCGATAGCGGTGCTGACACCTACAGGACCGGACAGCTGTTCCATTTTGTAGTAACCGGTCAGCAATTTGTAGAAGGAATCCCAAACCTGTTTCACCACACCGGTGGTCATGTGCCACGCTTCTTTCAAGACGCTGAACAC
>JAZQXX010000134.1:0-24687 GCA_045633085.1 Negativibacillus sp.
GTCTTTATCGGTTACTTCAACGTAAACCTCGCCGTATTTTTCAGCGTCACGGCGTCTTGCTTCAGCCAGTTTCTGACGGTTGATCTCTTTCTGGGACTGAGCTTTGTGTTTTGCTTCTGCTTCGTTGGCTTTTGCTTCTTCGCGGCGTTTTGCACGTTCAGCTTTTTCCAGCTCTTTACGTTTTTCGGATTCGATGCGAGCTTTCTCAGCCATTTCTTTTGGGTTGTAGAATTTATTCAGGATCAGGCTCTGGAAGATAGACAGAACGCTGGATACGATCCAGTACATACCTACACCGGCAGGTACAGAGAAGCAGATCCACGCAGAGAGGAATGGCATCATGTACAGGGTAGCTTTCATACCAGCCATACCTGGGTTTTCACCGGTGCTCATGTTGCGGGAAGAGATCACGGTCATCAGCATCTGAGATGCGAAGGACAGGACAGGGATCAGCAGCAGAATATTGAAAGCAAAGCTTGGGGTATCACCCAGGTTGATGCCCATGAAGATCATGTCGAATTCCTGGATTTTGCTTACGATGTCTGCACCCAGTGCTTCGAAAGCAGCAGGGTCATTCTGTACAGCAGAGATGATGTATGGCTCTGCGGAGTAGAGTCTATCTGGCAGCAGGCCAAGGGAAGTTGCGATTTCAGTTGCTTTGGCAAGGGTTTCTTCAGTCAGTGCCAAAACGTGGGTCAGCGGTTTATAGATTACATCATACAGACCCATGATGATAGGGAACTGGATGAACAGGGTCAGACAGCCGCTGGTTGGGTTGTAGCCTTCACGGGCATACAGAGCAGCCAGCTCTTCCTGGAGCTTCTGCTGGTTGTTTGCGTAACGTTTCTGCAGTTCCTGCATCTGTGGCTGGATAACAGCCATTTTTGCAGAGGATTTCTGCTGTTTTACTGCCATAGGCAGCATGAGGAGTTTAACGAGAAGAGTAAATACGATAATAGAAAGGCCGTAGTTCTGGATGAAACCGAAGATCAGTTTCATGACCCAGCCTAATGGAACACCAAGGATATGCATCCGAAACCTCCAATTCTGCACAGGCTTTCCTGTGCGTTGCCTATTACTATTTTTGAGTCATCGACCCATAGGCAGGATTGCCGCAAGGGCTCGGTACCGACAGGACAAATCTGGTAGTAGAGGTAGGTTATTTGTCCTTTTTCCATGTTTCGGGTACCGGATCAACGCCGCCGGGATGAAAAGGGTGGCATTTCAAAATTCGGCACAGTGCCAGCCAGCCTCCACGAAGCAGTCCAAAACGCTCGATAGCGGTAAAGGCATACGCGGA
Organism: Negativibacillus sp.; assembly: GCA_045633085.1. Lineage (GTDB taxonomy): Bacteria > Bacillota > Clostridia > Oscillospirales > Ruminococcaceae > Negativibacillus. The sequence goes on from JAZQXX010000134.1 coordinate 1,301, forward strand.
ACAGGTTGGATAAAAGCGGCACTTAGCCGGAAACAGCGGGGAGATACAGCGCTGATAAAAGCGGATAAGCAGGAGAGCGATCTGTTTCATAGCACGTTACTCCGGTTTTGCTGCCTTCTTCTTTGGTTTTTTCTTTGGAGAAGGCTTGTCCTGATGGTTCTGTGTAAGGTTATCGATTTGTTTTTTCATTACTACCATCAGATCAGTGGATTTGATCGTTGCTGTTTTGCTCCGGGCGACAAAAATAAAGTCCCATCCGTCGGGCAGCTGTGGTTCCAGCAGTCGATACGCCGCGCGGATGACACGTTTGCAGCGGTTGCGGCAGACGGCTTTTCCGATTTTTTTGGTTACTGTAATGCCCATGCGGTTTTCTCCCGGGGTACGGTTTTTCATCGCATAGGTCACGAGAGCAGAGTCCACTGCGGACTTGCCTCGGTAGTAAAGCCGTTTGTAGTCTTTGTTCAGTGTGAGTACTGTTGTCTTTTTCATAAACACCGCAATCCTTCATAAAACGAGCGTAGCCCTTGTCCTTTACAAGACAAGGGCCTGATAAAAAAGAAAGACCACTCGTGGTGGCCTCTCTGATTAGTAGCTCAATACTTTTCTGCCTCTTGCTCTTCTGCGAGCCAGCACTTTGCGGCCGTTAGCAGTGGACATTCTTTTACGGAAGCCGTGAACTTTCTGTCTATGACGTTTTTTTGGCTGATAAGTTCTTACCATTTACGTTACCTCCCTTCAAGGCGAAACCTTACAGGGTAGAATTATAGTGAATATTTTGAAAAAAGTCAAGTAAATTTAATAGGAAAATCCCCTCTTTCGGCATTTTTGCAGAAGATTTTTCTGTCAGAGAACAGAAAATAGTAAGAATAGTAACGGAAAGTTTTCCCCGGGCCTCGGTTGAGGCTCGGGGGAGAGGCAAAATAGATTGAAATGTTCACATTTTACCTCTATAATGAAAGAAAGTAAGAAGGAAATTTTTGTCCCCTTTGTATTTTGTGAGTCTTGGGGCATGATAAAAATGACGATGAAGAAAGATGGTGAATCGAATGAAACGAATTTGTGCTATATTGTTGGCCATGTCGCTGCTTTGCGGTACTTTGAGCGGCTGTACAGCCCGCAGCATGGAGCCTGCGGTCGATACACCTCCGCCTCAGGTTCAGCCGGAATCAGAAACTCCTGTTGCTCCGATTCCTGAATCAGTGACCGAGCCGACTCCTCCTACCGAGGAACTTCCAAAGGAAGAACCGGAAAAAGTTGAAGTTGTCCTTGAGCACACTTTGGAACCTGCCAATCCAGCAGCTGTCACAGAGTTCTCTGCTTACAGTTCTCTGTCATCCGAAAAATTGGGCTGGGGTCCCGGCGGTCCCGTTGATGAACTGAACCGTTCTCAGGGAGCATTATCTTATCAGAACAAGTACGGAAAATATGATGCCGATTTCATCGGGCAGAACAGTAAAAAGATCTATCTTACCTTCGACCAGGGTTACGAAAACGGCTACACCACTCCGATCCTGGACACGCTGAAAGAGAAAAATGTATCCGCAGTATTCTTCCTTACCGGACACTACGTCAATACTCAGCCAGAATTGATCCAGCGCATGATCGACGAAGGACATATCTTAGGCAATCACAGTGAAAACCATCCGTCCTTCCCGGATACTCCTTTGGAACAGTGTAAGGCTGAAGTAGAAGAGATCCATAACAAAGTAAAGGATCAGTTTGGTTATGAGATGAGCCTGTTCCGTTTCCCTGCCGGTGAATTCAGTGAGCAAAATCTGAAGCTGATGCAGGACATGGGATATCGCAGTGTATTCTGGAGTTTTGCTTACCGCGACTGGGAAGTGGACAACCAGCCTGACCCGACTGAAGCTCTGAACACGATCGTGTCCAAAGCACATCCGGGTGCTATTATTTTGCTCCACTCTGTTTCTTCTACCAATGCAGAAATTTTGGGCGACGTTATCGATCAGCTGAGAGCAGAAGGTTACGAATTTGCATCTTTTGCAGAAAATTTTGCTGACACCGAGGAAGCATAAAACTTACCGGGCGGATTGACCGCCCGGTCTTTTTCTTTTACAATGTACATTAGATAAGGAGAAAGAGGAGGTCTTACTATGCCCAGAGAATTAGATCTGGATGAACGTCTGAAACTGGCAGCATCCTTTGTTCGCCCAGGAGCAGTTTTCGCTGATGTGGGCTGCGACCACGGCAGACTGTCGGTTTATTTGATGCAGCAGTGTGCTGCTGCCCGCGGATATGCCTGTGATATTCGTCCGCAGCCATTGGATAAGGCTCGACAGCTGCTGGCTCGAAAGGGACTCAGTGACCGCGTAGAAGCTGTCCTTACCGACGGACTTGTGGGCATGGAAGGTAAGGAGATCACCGATGTGATCGTTGCCGGTATCGGTGGGGAAGTGCTGGCTCATATCGTAGAGGAAGCACCATTCTTAAAAGACCCTTCCGTACGTATTATCCTACAACCTCAAAGTAAGGAACATATCCTGCGCCGAACCCTGTACCGTTTAGGGTATCGCATCGAGGAGGAGCACTGCGTCTGGTCCGGTCGCTTCCTTTATACTGTTATGGTGATTTCTTACTGCGGTGAAGAAAAAGAAATCGATGATTTCTTTGCATACTGCGGCCTGCTTCCACTGGAGAACAATGAACTGAAACAGGAAAAGCTTCGCCGCACTGCGGCAACTTTACAGGAAATTTCCGCAAATATGAAAAACTCTCCGGATAAACAAGAGGAATATATACATTTAGAAGAATTATCCCGCCGTATTTTGGCGGTTACTCAGTAGAAATGAGGACTTTTATGATCGTAAACGACATTCTTCAGGCTATGGATGCGATTGCACCCTTCCGCCTGACTATGGATTTTGATAATACCGGCTTACTCATCGGCGACCCGAATGCAGTGGTTTCCGGTGTGGTTCTTGCCCTCGACTGTACCGATGAGGTCATCGAAACCGCCAAGGCACAGAAAGCCAACTTGATCATCACCCATCATCCGGTGATTTTCCACGGCATCAAAAATGTCCGCGCAGATTCTGTTGTATATCAGGTCATTCGCAACGATATGCACGTGATCAGCGCACATACCAATCTGGATATCGCAGAAGGCGGCGTCAACGACTGCCTTGCTGCGGAGCTTGGTTTGACACAGCTTCGCGGTCTGACTGCAACCGATGATGAACATTCCCTCGGCCGTGTCGGAACCCTCTCCACAGAACTTTCCGCTGAGGAACTGGCTCAGAAAGCAAAACAGATTCTCGGCAACGTGGCGGTTCGCTACACCGACGGCGGCAAAGCCATTCGAACAGTAGCAGTTTGCGGCGGTGCTGGAGATTCCGAGCTGGCAAATGCCATTTCCTGCGGAGCTGATGCTCTCATTACCGGCGAAGTGGCTCACCACATCTTCATTGAAGCTGCTCACCGAGGAATGACCCTCATCGAAGCCGGCCACTTCCATACCGAAAATGTGGTTCTGAACACAGTACGTGACCGACTGGCAGAACAGTTCCCTGACATTCCGTTCACTGTCCACCATAAAGGCGTGGTACATTGCCTGTAAGGAGGGATTCTGTGAATCTTAGCTATCATATTATTACAGAAGACGAAGCGAGAGAGGTCTGCTCCTGGAAGTATCCCGGGGAGTATGCTTGCTATAACCAGCCTCCTTACGAGGAGTTGCAGCAAAAACAAGCTATGTTCTGTGACCCGGTACGTAAAAATAACTTTTACAGTTACTATGACGGTGGACAACTCATTGGCTTCACCAATCTATCCGAAGAAGAACATGAAGTTTTTCTGGGTATTGCCGTTCACCCCGATTTTTGCAATAAAGGCTACGGTACTTCTATTATCGAAACCGCCTGCCAAATTTCTCATCAATTATATCCAGGAAAATCATTATATCTTGTGGTTCGCACATGGAACAAACGTGCTATTCGCTGCTACGAAAAAGCAGATTTCGTCATAGATGGAGAAACATTTGAATTGCGAACCTATTCTGGTATCGGCACTTTTTATCGCATGATCCGAAACTAATCTTCCTATATAGAAAACGAGGTGACTCCTATGGCTTTGGACGGTTCCTTTCTGAAACAACTGAAGCATGAATTGGAGGAACAGATTCTCGACGCTAAGGTGGATAAGGTCCACCAGATTTCCCGTGAAGAACTGATCCTCATTCTCCGTTCCCGAAACGGAAACTGCAAACTTTATATTTCTGCCGGTGCAGACAGCCCACGCATCCATTTGACCACCACTTCTTTTGAAAACCCCAAAACTCCGCCAATGTTCTGTATGCTTATGAGAAAACATCTCATCGGTGCCCGTATCATCGGTTTGGAACAGGTTGGCTTGGATCGAATCCTGAAAATCATTTTCGAAACCCGCAATGAAATGGGCGACATCGTTCAAATCAGCGGTATCATCGAAATCATGGGTCGCCACAGTAACTTTATCGTAGTGGATCAGGACGGCCGTATTATCGACTCCATGAAGCGTGTTGATGATACCATGTCCTCCGTACGTCCTGTTCTGCCTGGTATGCGCTATGTCCTTCCTCCTGCGCAGGATAAGCTGCTTCTGACCGATGCAGAGCCTCAAACCATGGTAGACAGCATCTTGAGCGGTAAGGATGTTCCTTTGTCCAAAGCGATCCTCAATGCAGTGCAGGGTCTTTCTCCGCTGGTTTGCCGAGAAATCGCCAACTATGTTTTCTTCGGCGATGACAACGTGGTTTCTCAGATGAGCAAAGATCATATCGACCGCCTGCGTTTCCAGCTTGGCAAAGTGAAGGAAATGATCGTCAACCACAGCGGTACTCCTACCGCCATCATCGACGCAAAAGGCAAACCGCAGGACTTCTCCTTCCTTGATATCCGTCAGTACGGCCCATCTATGGTGACCCGACAGTACGAAACATACAGTCAGATGCTGGACCAGTTCTATACTCAGCGCGACCACGTACAGCGTATGAAGCACCGCAGTGCAGACTTACTGAAATTCCTTGCAAACACCTCCGACCGTATCGCCCGCAAAGTAAACCTGCAGAAGCAGGAGCTGGAAGAAAGCGCACAGCGTGAACAGTGGAAAATGTACGGCGACATTCTCAGCGCCAACCTGTGGAGCATTCAGAAAGGTGACCGCGAAGCTACTCTGCCAAATTTCTATGAAGATGGTATGCCTATGGTGACCATTCCTCTTGATGTTCGCAAAACACCAAGTCAAAACGCCCAGAAATATTACGCCGAGTATCGAAAAGCAGACACCGCAGAGAAAAAATTGCTGGAACTGATCGAGCAAGGTGAGCAGGAATACCTCTACATCGACTCTGTTTTCGACGCACTGACCCGTGCTGCTACCATCGATGAACTGGCCGGTATCCGCTCCGAGTTGGAATCTCAGGGTTATCTCCGTGCACAGAATCGCAAAGGTATGAAGCCGCAGAAACTGAATCCGAAGAAGTATGTATCTGACGATGGCTTCACTATTTTTGTAGGACGCAACAACATTCAGAACGACCAGCTGACCCTCAAGGAAAGCAAAGGCCGTGACATGTGGTTCCATACCAAAAATATTCCGGGTTCTCACTGCATCGTTGTCAGCGAAGGACAGGATATTCCGGACAGTACTCTGACTCAGGCGGCAGTGCTGGCTGCTACCAACAGCCGTGCTGTAGAATCCTCTCAGGTACCGGTAGACTATACCCAGATCAAGCACATCAAAAAACCAAAAGGCGGCAAGCCTGGTATGGTCATCTACCACGTCTACAACACTGCTTATGTTACTCCGGATCTGGAGCTGGAAAAACGCCTGCGCGTGGAGTAACAGCCTCCTAATTCCGTCCGCGGTGGACTTTTCTCGGAAAGAGCTTAATAATTCCACCTGTCACGGACACACTCTCAACAGCTTACTGCAAAACTCTCCAATCCTCTTGGAGAGTTTTAGTTGAAAGAAACAAAAATCCATAAAAAGGGCAAATATTTTTCTTTCAGAGGCGGAAAATGATTGACTTTGGATTGGATAATGATAAAATTAACTTAGGGTATTATGTGCCCAAACGGACAAGTACAACTTGTAAAAACAATTTAACAATAAAGGAGATGCATGTCCCATGGCAAAAATGATGGATGCACTGGTAAAACCAGAAAAAGGTAGAGGTCTTGTTCTGACTCAGGTACCTGTTCCAACTCCTGGCGCAGGCGAAGTTCTGATCAAAATCCGTAAAACCGCTATCTGCGGTACTGACGTACATATCTACGACTGGAACGGCTGGGCTGAAGCAAACATCAAACCACCAGTAGTAATCGGTCACGAATACATCGGCGAAATCGCTGAACTGGGCGAAGGCGTTAAAGGCCTGACCGTTGGTCAGCGCGTTTCCGGTGAAGGCCACCTGGTTTGCGGTCAGTGCTACAACTGCCGTACCGGCAACAGCCACTGGTGCAAAGGCACCCGCGGTGTTGGTGTAAACCGTGACGGTGCTTTCGCTGAATATCTCTGCATTCCTGCAACTAACGTAATTCCAATCGAAGACGATCTGGACGAAGATGTAGTTTCCTTCTTCGATGCTTTCGGTAACGCTACCCATACCGCTCTCATGTGGGATCTGGTTGGTAAAAACGTACTGATCACCGGCGCAGGCCCAATCGGTATCATGGCTGTTGCTATCGCTAAATTCGCTGGCGCAAGAACCGTTGTTATCACCGATATCAACGAATACAGACTGGATCTGGCTACCAAAATGGGTGCTACCAAAGCAGTTAACGTAGCAAAAGAAAACCTGAAAGACGTTATGGCTGAACTGAACATCACTGAAGGCTTCGATGTAGGTCTGGAAATGTCCGGTGCTCCATCTGCGTTCAACCAGATGATCGACAACATGATCTGGGGCGGTAAAATCTCTCTGCTGGGTCTCTTCGGCAAAGGCATTGAAACCGACTGGAACAAAATCATCATGTCTGGTCTGACCGTTCAGGGTATCTACGGCAGAAAAATGTACCAGACTTGGTACCAGATGAAAAACATGGTACAGGGCGGTCTGGACATGTCCCCAGTAATCACCCACAGATTCCACTACACCGAATTCGAAAAAGGTTTCGAAGCTATGATCTCCGGTAAATCCGGTAAAGTAGTTCTCGACTGGACTACCAAAAAATAATCGTTTCTAAATTGTCTGATATCGGCGCAGGAAACTGCGCCGGTCAAGAATAATTGAAACCGCTTATGAATTGAAAGGGGTAATTCCAATGAACGCTAAAGAAGCACTTAGCTTTTACGTATCTGAAGTAGAAGGCATCAAAGCAGCTGGTACCTTCAAAGACGAACGCATCATCACCACCCAGCAGAAAGCTCGCATCGACACCACCAAAACCACCGCTGTTCTGAACATGTGCGCTAACAACTACCTGGGCCTCTCCAACGACCCACGTCTGATCGAAGCTGCTAAAGCTTCCTACGACAAATGGGGCTTTGGTCTGTCCTCCGTACGTTTCATCTGTGGTACTCAGGAAATCCACAAAGAACTCGAAGCTAAAATCTCCGAGTTCCTCGGTACTGATGACACCATTCTGTACTCTTCCTGCTTCGATGCAAACGGCGGTCTGTTCGAAACTCTGCTCGGTCCAGACGATGCTATCATCTCTGACGAACTGAACCACGCTTCCATCATCGACGGTATCCGTCTGTGCAAAGCAAAACGTTTCCGTTACAAAAACAACAACATGGAAGACTTGCGCGCTAAACTGGAAGAAGCTAAAGACGCTCGCATCAAACTGATCGCTACCGACGGTGTATTCTCCATGGACGGCTACATTGCTGACCTGAAGAGCATCTGCGACCTGGCTGACGAATACGGCGCTCTGGTAATGGTTGACGACAGCCATTCCACCGGCTTCATCGGTAAAACCGGTCGTGGTACCGCTGAATACTGCGACGTAATGGGCAGAGTTGACATCATCACCTCTACTCTGGGTAAAGCTTGCGGCGGCGCATCCGGTGGTTACACCTCTGGCCGCAAAGAGATCATCGATCTCCTGCGTCAGCGTTCCCGTACCTACCTGTTCTCCAACGCTCTGGCTCCAGCTATCTGCGCTGCTTCCCTGAAAGTATTCGAAATCCTCTCTTCTTCTACCGAACTGAGAGATAAAGTACATGAAAACGTTGCTTACTTCCGCAACGGCATCAGCAAACTGGGCTTCGACGTTCTGGAAGGCGACTCCGCTATCGTTCCAGTAATGCTGTACGATGCTAAAGTTACCGGCGAATTCGCTCAGAGAATGCTGGAAAAAGGCGTTTACGTTATCGCATTCTCCTACCCAGTAGTTCCACAGGGCAAAGCAAGAATCCGTACTCAGATCTCTGCTGGTCACTCCAAAGAAGATCTGGACTTCGCAATCAAATGCTTTGCTGAAGTTAAAGCTGAAATGGGTCTGTAATCCTACTTTCTGCTTCAGACTGACTGAACAAATCAAAGGCACCTCGCATGGGGTGCCTTTTTTTCATAGCAAACTGCTCCAAAATCACGGTGACATATACAATTTTTTTTCACAAGCAGCTTTTGCTCTTGGCGGTTTTATTCAGACTTTCGGTCCATCAGCGAAAAAATCAAAAAAATAGAAAAAAGGTGTTGCAATTTCAATAAAAAAATGATAAGATAACTTGTAATGTCAAACAGGAAAAGGAGGTGCGACCCCATGGCAAACATCAAATCTGCAAAGAAAAGAGTTCTGATCGCAGCTAAAAAAACCGCTCAGAACAAAGCTACCAAAACTCATCTGAAAACCGTTCTGAAACAGACCAACGCTGCTATCGAAGCTGGTGCTGATAACAAAGAAGAGATGGTTAGACTGGCTATGAAAGAAATCGATCAGGCTTGCGCTAAAGGTATCCTTCATAAAAACGCTGCAGCTAGAAGAAAATCCACCATCTGCAAACTCGCAAAATAGTGGTAAAGAAATAAAATTATCCGGATAATTTTATTCGCCGTCAGGACCGTGTCTTCCTGACGGCGTTTCTTTTTCTCTGACACAAGGTATCCAAAAGAAAGAAGGGACACTGATGCATCACGAAAGCAAAATTAGTTCCAACGAGATCTTCCGAGGCCGCGTTTTCCGCGTGACAGAAGATCAGGTTCTGCTGGAAAACAACAAACAAGCCAGCCGCGAGATCGTACACCACAATGGCGGCGTCTGCGTAGCAGCACTGGACAAAGACGATAACCTTCTCTTTGTGCGCCAGTACCGCTACGCAATGGGTGAGGAGATTCTGGAGCTCCCTGCCGGCAAACGTGAAAAAGACGAGGATCCAGCTCTTTGCGGTATCCGTGAACTGGAGGAGGAGACCGGTCATCAGGCCGGCAAATTCCAGCTTCTGACCGTTATGTATCCAACGGTAGGTTACTGCAGCGAAGTCATCCATATCTACCTTGCAGAGGATCTGAGCCCGACTCATCAGCATTTGGATGAGGACGAATTCCTGGATGTCGAAAAGATTCCATTCCAAACCGCACTGGAGATGGTGCTCCGTGACGAGATTCCAGATGCAAAAACACAGCTGGCTATCCTGAAAATCTACGCCCTGAGAAATCAAAAATAAGACCCTTTCAGCCCACCGTCCGAAGATGGCGGGCTTTTTTTATCCCTTAAAAAGAAGATTCACACAAAAATCCGTTCAGAAATTTCGACTTGTTCTCTGTGGAAAGCCCTTGAAATCGCCTATCAGGGTATGTTAAAATAATTGTTATAAAGACTGTGGAAAATCATTTTTCCACAGCGTTTCCGTAAGAAATCCCAGTCTATTTCACAGCTATCTCCATGCTGTTGAAACAACCTTGGATTCTACTCGGAAACAATGTAGAAAACTGTGAAACAAGGAGGTCAGATCATGGACCTTGCGGAACTCTTTCAATATGTAAAAGATACCATCAAAAAGAACGGCAACCTTTCTCCGGTCGCTTATGATCTCTGGATCAAAGATGTAGAGCTGGTTTCTTTCGACAGCACCCTGGCGGTTCTCTCTACCAGCACCTCTATGAAGAAAGATTTCTTGGAAAAACGCTACATGGAGAATATGTACATCGCCTTCAAGGAAGTACTTGGCGTTGATATCGACATCAAGGTCGTAGTCAATGATCCATCTACTCCTTCTGCACCGGTCATTACTTCTTCTGCTGATTTCAGCGACAACGGTTCTTTGTCCGATGCCCTCGGCACTATTCCAAACACCATACCTGCAGCTCCTTCTGTGGGGAGCAAAAACGGAGACTACGAGTATACCTTTGATACCTTTATCATCGGTACCTCCAATAAATTTGCTCACGCAGCATGCCTTGCTGTAGCTCAGAACCCAGGTAAAGGCTATAACCCACTGTTCATTTACGGTGGTTCCGGTTTGGGTAAGACCCACCTTCTCTATGCGATCATGTCTGAGATCAAGAGAAACCGTCCGGATACCAAAGTTGTTTATGTTAAAGGTGAGGACTTCACCAACGAACTGATCACTGCGATCCAGAACAAAAACACCACCGAATTCCGCGATAAATACCGTCCTGCCGATGTTCTTCTGATGGACGATATCCAGTTTATTGCCGGAAAAGAACAGACCCAGGAAGAATTCTTCCATACCTTCGAAACCCTGCACGCTGCTAAAAAACAGATCGTGCTGGTATCCGACCGTCCTCCAAAAGAGATCAAAACTCTGGAAGAACGTCTGCGTACTCGCTTTGAATGGGGTCTGCTGGCTGACATTCAGCCACCTGACATCGAAACCCGCATTGCGATCATCAAACGTAAAGCAGAACTGATGAGTCTGGATATTCCAAACGATGTAGCAGAATACATCGCTAACCGCATCAAGAGCAACATCCGTCAGCTGGAAGGCGTTGTGAAGAAAATCAATGCCTACAAAACTTTGGCAAAACAGGCTCCTTCTATCAAGGTTGCTGAAAATGCTATCCGCGATATCCTCAGCGACAACCAGCCTGTTCCTGTTACTGTGGAACGTATCATCTCCGAAGTTGGCCGTACCTACGGCGTATCTTCTTCCGATATTCGCTCCAGCAAACGATCTTCTCAGATTTCCAATGCTCGTCAGATCGCTATGTATGTGATCCGTGACATCACTCAGATGTCCATGGCATCCATCGGTGAAGAATTTGGCGGCCGCGACCATTCTACTGTTGTTTACGCCATCAATCAGGTGGGCAAAAATATTACACAGGATGCGAAGTATAAGGAAACCATCGAAGATATCATCAAAAACATCCGCGACAATTAGCTGACTGCAGCCGCAGCCTATATCGCAAAACAGTTTTGTATTGGGTTCTTTCTCATCGCTTAACTTGTTTAAAACACAGCGATTACCGTTGTGAAAATGTTCTCCACTGCCTCTTGTGAAAGATTGGTTGGTGGAAAATCAGAACTTTTAACATTCCACGATTTTCACTTATGATTTTCGGGTGATTTTCGTGGAATGTTTTATCCCCGAATTTCTCGACAGAATATGAACATTCCACATATGTGATTTCCACATTCCTGTGGAGGAAAAAGTTTCGGTTTGGAAATCCAAAAATTATGCAGGATTTCCTTCACATGACGTTTTTCCGAAAAAACGCATAGTTACGCACTCTGCTGTGGTCCATCAACAATTCCACGGTATCTACTATGACTACTATTTTTATTATATTGTTCTTTCTATTCTGTCTTCTTTATTTTTTGAATTGTGAAAATCAGAAAGGAGCTGTGCCTCAATGAAAATTGTGTGCCAGAAAGCCCTGTTGGTCGATGCCGTGTCCAACGTGTCCCGTGCAGTGTCCAGCAAATCCCCAATCCCTGCTTTGGAAGGTATCCTGATCAAAGCTTCTGAAGGACAGATCACTTTGGTTGGTTATGATCTTGAGATCGGTATCATTACAACAATGGAAGCCGATGTTCGTGAAGGCGGCGAAACTGTTATCACAGCTCGTCTGCTTCTGGATATCATCCGTAAGATCCCAAGCGAAACCATCTCCATCACAGTCGATGAAAAACAGCTCTGCACCATCAAAGGCGGCGTATCCGAATTTACTATTTTGGGTATTCCTGCATCTGATTATCCTGAGCTTCCTTCCGTTGATGAAAACTCCAGCCTGGTGATGAAGCAGGGTGTGCTGAAATCCATGATCGACCAGACTCTCTTTGCGATCGCTACTACCGACTCCAAACCGGTACACACCGGTTCTCGCTTCGATATTAAGAAAGAGAACATCACTTTGGTTTCTGTAGACGGTTACCGCCTGGCTCTGCGCAAGGAACCATTCATTGCCGATCAGGAATACAGCTTTGTCGTTCCTGGCAAAACCTTGGGTGAGGTATCCAAGCTGCTGAAAGAAGAAGACAATGAAGTGTGCATGGTAGTATCCCATAAACACATCATTTTCAAAATCGATGGTTATCATGTTGTTTCCCGTCTGCTGGAAGGTGACTTCCTGGACTACAATGCAGCGATTCCAAAAACTCAGAAAACTACCATCGAAGTCAGCACCCGTCAGCTGGTAGAAGGTATCGAACGTACCTCTCTGCTGATCTCTGACCGTCTGAGAAGCCCTCTGAAGCTGAATATGTCCGACGAAAAGATCCGCATCAGCTGTAACACCACGATGGGTAAAGCTTACGATGAAGTGGACTGCAAAATGGATGGCGACGGCATCAATATGGGCTTTAACAACAAATATCTGCTGGATGCTCTGAAAGCAAGTGACTGTGATATGGTCAAACTGCTGATCAATGACTCATTCTCTCCAATGAGAGTGGTGCCAATGGATGGCGAGAGCTTCCTGTTCCTTGTATTACCAGTGAGGTTGAGAAACGATGAATAAAAAACAAGTAGAAGAAATCGGTATCCGCACCGAATTTATCAAATTGGATTCCTTCCTGAAATATGCCGGCGTAACAGAAACCGGTGGTCAGGCAAAAGAAGCAGTACTGGAAGGTCTTGTGCTGGTCAACGGTGAAGTTTGCACCATGCGCGGTAAAAAGATCCGTCCAGGCGATGTTGTTGCAATCGATGATTTGGAACTGCACGTTTACGCTGAAGAGGAAGAATAAGAAAAATATGAGAAGAGCCATCGGATTCAATGGCTCTTCTTTTCGTTCTGTGCTATAATAGAAATGTTATCATGAAGGAAAGGGGAGAGCATGAATGTACATCACGAGAATCAAATTGGAACAGTTCCGCAATATGGAAGAGATCGAGCTCTACCCTTGTCCGGGTATCAATGTTATTTACGGCGATAATGCGCAGGGAAAAACCAATCTGGCAGAAGCGATATGGATGTTTACGGGAGCCAAAAGCTTCCGTGGAGCCAAGGAAAAAGAAATGCTTCGGTTCGGTTCTGAGCAGACGAAACTGCACATTGAGTTTTGGGGAGAAAATCGCCATCAGATGGCAGACCTGCATATCAAAAATCAGAAAGTAGCCTATCTCAATGAGATCCAGCTGGAGTCTGCAGCAAAATTAGCAGGACATTTCTATGCGGTCGTTTTTTCTCCGACTCATTTATCCCTCATCAAAGACGGTCCGGCCTACCGCAGAAAGTTTTTGGATACAGCGTTATGTCAGATCATTCCGAAGTATGAAGCGAACCTGAGGGAATACCATCGCATTTTGGATCAGCGCAACGCTCTCTTAAAGGATTTGGAACGTTTTCCTCAGCTGAGCGATACGCTGGATATCTGGGATCAGCATTTGTCTAAATGCGGCGCATGGCTGCTTTACTGTCGTGCACAGTATGTGAATCGGATCCTGCCGGTAGCTTGCGAGGTTTACGGCGGTATTTCCGGGGAAAAGGAAAGCCTCTCTATGGAGCTGGAAAGTTCCATCGGTGCGTCTGCTGATATGGATAAGGAACAGCTGCAGAAACTGTTCGTCGAGAAGCTACGGGAGAATCGTTCAGCGGATATTCAAAAGAGATCCACCTCCTGCGGTCCACACAGAGATGATTTGGAGCTTAGGGTCAATGACCTTCCGCTGCGTTTGTACGGCTCTCAGGGGCAGCAGAGAAGCTGTGTGCTGGCTTTGAAGTTAGCAGAGTGTGCGGTCATCGAAGAATTGACAGGGGAGAGCCCTGTGATCTTGCTGGACGATGTTATGAGTGAGCTGGATAGCCAGAGAAGAAGCTATCTGTTGAATCGAATCAAAGGCAGACAGGTCTTTGTGACCTGCTGTGATCAGGAATCGGTGCAGCTGCTGGAAGAAGGTCGAACCTTCCATATCGACTGTGGTCATATTTTGAACGAGGAGGAATAGGATGTATCTGCATTTGGGACAGGATGTTGTTATTCCCAGCCGAACCATCATCGGCATTTTTGATATTGAAAATACCTCCATCTCAAAAATCACCAAGGAATTTCTGAGCAGTGAGGAGAAACAGCATCACGTTATCAACGTATCTATGGAGCTGCCGAAGTCTTTTGTGATCTGTCGGGAAAAGGGAGAGAATATCGTTTACATTTCTCAGATCTCCTGTGCGACACTGAAAAAGAGAGCGGCTGCCGGCAACGGGGAATAATCTTTGATCCATAGGGCTGTAAGGCTCTGCATTGAAGCAGTGACGATATTACGGAAAATATAAAAAATACCGAAAAAGCATTTCAGAGCCATATATGGCGGTCTGTGTAAAAAACAGACCGCTTTTTTCTTTTGTTTTTGGGGAGTTTTTAGCGGAGTTTTTCTTTGTGTTTTTGGGGCTTTTATGATATAATAAAAAGGTATTGTTATATGTAAAATCTGCCTGCAATTTTGCGGGTCATGATAAGAGAAATAGAATCGGAGGGAAAGAAGTTTGGATCATACAAACGACACCAACAAAGTGGAAAACCAGTATGACGCTTCCCAAATTCAGGTATTGGAAGGTCTGGACGCAGTAAGAAAACGTCCAGGTATGTATATCGGTTCCACCGGTATCAATGGTCTGCACCATTTGGTTTATGAGATCGTCGACAACTCCATCGACGAAATTCTGGCAGGCGGCTGTACAGAGATCACTGTAGAGATTCTGCCGGACAATATTATCCGCGTAACTGACAACGGCCGAGGCATTCCGGTTGGTATTCAGCCAAAACTGGGTATCCCTGCTGTTACTGTTGTATTTACTGTCCTGCACGCAGGTGGTAAATTCGGCGGCGGCGGTTACAAAGTTTCCGGTGGTCTGCACGGCGTAGGTGCATCTGTAGTAAATGCGCTGTCTGACTGGCTGGAAGTTGAGGTTTGTGACGGTAAAAATCGCTACTATCAGCGTTTTGAACACGGTAAAGAAACTGCTCCGCTGGCTCAGCTGGAAGCAACCGAAAAACACGGTACTCAGGTCGTATTCAAAGCGGATGCTACTATTTTCGAAACTGTAGAATACGAATACGAAACCCTGCTCAACCGTCTGAGAGAACAGGCATTCCTGAATGCTGGCGTTCATATCGACATTGCTGACCGCAGAGGCGAAGAGGAGCTTCATGAACACCTCCACTATGAAGGTGGTATCAGCAGCTTCGTACAGTATCTCCAGGGTCAGAAAAAGGCTCAGGAAGTGCTTCACGAGGAAATCATTCACTTCTTCGGAGAAGACAATGGTTCTACCGCAGAAGTTGCTCTGCAGTACAACGACAGCTTCAATACCAGACTGCTGTCCTTTGCCAATAACATTCACACCATCGACGGCGGTACCCATGAAAACGGTTTCAAAACCGCACTGACCAAGGTGTTCAATGAGTACGGCAAGAAAGTCAACCTGCTGAAAGGTGACGATAAATTCAAGACCGAAGACGTTATGGAAGGTATGACTGCAGTCATTTCCGTAAAAATGCCGGATGCACAGTTCGAGGGTCAGACCAAGAACAAGCTGGGTAATACCGAGATCCGTAAACTGGTCAACGATGTTGCTTACGAGAAACTGAGCACCTACTTCGAAGAAAATCCTGCTGTAGCGAAAACCATCGTAGAGAAATCCCTTTTGGCAGCACAGGCTCGTGAAGCTGCAAAAGCTGCAAGAGATCGTGCTCGCCGCAAATCTGCTCTGGAAAGCGCTGCTCTGCCAGGTAAACTGGCTGACTGCTCCGAACGTGACGTAGAACTGACTGAGATCTACATCGTCGAAGGTGACTCTGCGGGTGGTTCTGCAAAAGGCGGACGTGATAGCCGTTACCACGCGATCCTGCCTCTGTGGGGTAAAATGCTCAACGTAGAACGTGCACGTGTGGATAAAGTTTACGGCAACGAAAAACTGACTCCGGTTATTTTGGCACTGGGCTGCGGTATCGGCAATGACCTCGATCTGAGCAAACTGCGTTACGGCAAAGTTATTATCATGGCCGATGCCGACGTGGACGGTTCTCATATCCGTACCCTGCTGCTGACCTTCTTCTTCCGCTTCATGCGTCCGCTGATCGAAGATGGCCACATCTTCCTTGCACAGCCGCCACTGTTCAAGGTAAGTAAAGGTAAGAAATTCCGTTATGCATTCTCTGACGAAGAACGCGATGCTGCTATTGCAGAGCTGACTTCTGACGGCGGTAAATGCGACGTACAGCGCTACAAAGGTCTTGGTGAGATGGACCCAGAACAGCTGTGGGAAACCACTATGGACCCTGCACGCCGTACCATGAAACAGGTTACCCTTGCTGACGCAGAAAAAGCAGATGAAATCTTCAGCATCCTGATGGGCGAAAAAGTACAGCCTCGTCGAGAATTCATCGAGCAGAATGCAAAATTTGTAAACAATCTGGATATCTAATCCGAAAACATACTTTAAGTAATATTAATTGGAGTTACCAATGAAGAAAAAAGAAATCAAACAGGAACCTGTGAAACTGACAGTTGACGATTTTGATCTGAAAATGGACTGTCAGGTCACCTTGGAAGAGTTCCAGGCTTACGCGCTGTGGGGCAGTGAAGAAGCACAGAAAGCAGCGAAAAAGAAAACCATGCTGTACTCTGCACTGTTCTTCCTCTCCGGCTTGTTCATCATGTACCGCGGCATGAACAGCACCTGGGTATATCACGATTGGCTCACCATTTTGGGTGTTGTGCTGGTGGCATACTCTCTGCTGGATCTGTTCTATCAGTTTGTGCTGTTCAAAACAGTACTGAAACGTTCCGTAGCAAAACAGTTTAAATCCGATGCTCGTCTGGGCAGAGAAATGACCTTCTGCTTTGCAGAAGACCGCATGGTGTCCTTCTACAAAGGTGCACATCAGGGTACTTTCTACTATGATGAAGTAGATATGCGACAGGAAAACGCAGATATCATTATGCTGACCTTGAAAAACGGCAAAGTAATGGTATTCCCAAAACGAATCGTAAAACAGGCTGATGCGAAGATCCAGGAAATCATCGCAGGTCTGGGTGTATAGGAGGATGGTTATGGACGAAATGAATCAGACTCTGAGTCTGCGCTACAAAATCACAGAAGATGAAGTAGTCAGCACACTGGATAAAATGGATAAGCTGCAGGGCAGCAATAAAAAACAGAGATTGATCTTTGCTGTGATCATGGCGATCGCTGCTATCGATGCGTATGTTTTTATTTCCACTAAGAATGGTTTTACACTGATCCTGACCATGGTATTCTTGGTACTGGGCGTGTTCTACAAGAAAAAATCCAACTTCAGCAACCGTCGCCTGGCAGAGGCTTTTGCGGCTGATCCAGAGCAGATCGTGGATGTGCTGGACACTCAGCTGCAGCTGACCGACCGTGCAACCAGCTATGAAGAAATCACACTGATGGTGGAATTCAAGAAAAGCTTCGGCATGAATTATATGGGCAATCACTATTTCGTGGTTCCAAAACGTGTCTTTGCCGATGAGGAACAGATGAATGATTTCCGTGAAGCAATGCAGGCAAAACTGCAGGATCGCTTCCAGAACCATTCTGCAAAGCTGTAAAATCAACTACTGATAGTAATATGTGAATCGGATAATACGAATCCGATTCAGTGATAGAGAGAATTAAGGTGAAAAACGAATGAATCATGAAGGCGAAAAAGTAATCCTCGTGGACCTCGAGGAGGAAATGAAAACTTCATACCTCGACTATTCCATGTCGGTTATCGTCGGTCGTGCACTGCCGGATGTCCGTGACGGTTTGAAACCGGTACACCGCCGTATCCTTTACACCATGTACGAAAACGGTCTGTATCCAGACAAAGCATTCCGTAAATGTGCGGATACTGTCGGTGCAGTTTTGGGTCGTTATCATCCACACGGTGACGCTTCCGTATACGATGCAATGGTACGTATGGCGCAGGACTTCTCCCAGCGTCATATTCTGGTACAGGGTCACGGTAACTTCGGTTCCATCGACGGCGACCCTGCAGCAGCTTACCGATACACCGAGAGCCGTATGAGCAAACTGTCCATGCGTATGCTCTCCGATATTGATAAAGAAACTGTCGATTTTATGCCAAACTACGATGACCGTTTGGAAGAGCCAGTGGTACTGCCATCTCGCTTCCCAAACCTGTTGGTCAACGGTTCTACCGGTATTGCGGTAGGTATGGCAACCAACATCCCACCACATAATTTGGGTGAGGTGATTGATGGTGTTTGCTGCCTCATCGACAATCCGGACGCAACTCTGGATGAGCTGATGGAGCACATCAAAGGCCCAGACTTCCCAACCGGCGGTATCATCATGGGTCGCAGCGGTATCCGTGCAGCTTATGGCACCGGCCGCGGCAAAGTGGTTGTGCGCGCAAAAGCACAGATCGAAGAATTTAAAAATAACCGTGAGCGTATTGTTGTGACCGAGATTCCATACATGGTCAACAAGGCTCGCCTTATCGAACATATGGCTGATTTGGTCAAAGAAAAACGTATCGATCAGATCAGTGATATCCGTGACGAATCCAACAATCGTAATGGCATGAAGATCGTTATTGAACTGAAACGTGATGCAAATGCACAGGTAGTATTGAATCAGCTGTATTCCTACACTCAGATGCAGGATACCTGTGGTATCATTATGTTGGCATTGGTTAACGGTGAACCAAAAGTCCTGACTCTGAAAGAAATTCTGAAAGAGTACATCAAGTTCCAGGAAGAAGTTATCCGCCGCAGAACTGTATTCGATCTGCGCAAAGCACAGGAACGTGAACACATTCTGGAAGGTTTGAAGATCGCACAGGATAACATTGATGAAGTGGTTCGTATTATCCGTGAATCCCGTGATGACAACGAATCCCGTCCAAAACTGATGGAACGTTTCGGTTTGACCGAAATCCAGGCAAATGCTATTTTGGCAATGCGTCTGGGTCGTCTGTCTGGTCTGGAACGCGATAAAATCGAAAACGAGCTGGCTGAAGTTCGTGCGAAAATCGCAGAGTACCGCGATATTCTTGCAAATGAAAGCCGTGTTCTGGCAATCATCAAAGAGGAAATGACCGAAATCAAAGATAAATACGATGACCCACGCCGTACTGAGATCGCAACTGTCAGCGGTGAAGTGGACATCGAAGATCTGATTCCGGAAGAAGAATGCGTTGTAACTCTGACTCAGTACGGCTACATCAAACGTCAGCCAACTGACACTTACAAAGCACAGCGTCGCGGTGGTCGAGGTATCTCCGGAATGACCCGCCGTGATGAGGACTTCGTTACCGACCTCTATACTTGCTCCACTCACGACTACTTGATGTTCTTCACCAATATGGGTAAAGTTTACCGCATCAAGGGTTATGAGATTCCAGAAAGCTCCCGTGCAAGCCGCGGTACCAATATCGTTAATATTCTTCCACTGGAAAATGGCGAGAAGATCACCTCTGTTGTGAAAACTTCCGTCCTGACTGATGAAAGTAAATATCTGGTAATGGTGACCCGCAACGGTATCGTGAAACGTACCGAGTTCAATGCTTACACCAATGTTCGTAAGAGCGGTCTGATTGCAATCAATCTGGATGAGGGCGATGAACTGGCTTGGGTAAAAATCACCGGCGGTGAAGATCTGGTGATCGTTGCAACTCGCAACGGTATGAGCATCTGCTTCAGAGAAGGCGATGCAAGAGCGATCGGACGTACTGCTCGTGGTGTTCGTGCAATTGAACTGGACGAAGGCGATACTGTTGTTGGTATGGCTGTTGTCGGTGAAGGTGAGTGCACTCTGACCGTTTCTGAAAGCGGTTTGGGCCGTCGTACAAACTACGATGAATACCGTGTACAGAGCCGTGGCGGTAAAGGTTTGAGAAACTACTACTGCGATAAAAATGGTCCGGTAGCAGGCTTCTGTTCTGTTGATGATCAGAAAGATATCGTACTGATCACCGACAGCGGTGTTATCATCCGTATTCCATCCGAACAGATCTCCATGCAGTCCCGTTATGCAGGTGGTGTACGCGTTATGAGAGTGGACGACGAAACCAAACTCATCGGTATTACCGTAGTAGAAAAACAGGGCGAAGACGAAACAGCTGATGCTGAAGCAGAAGTAGTTTCTGAAGAAGCAACTGTAGACAGCAGTGAGCTGGAAATCACTGAAGAATAAAATCAAAAAGCCACCCGTAAGGGTGGCTTTTTTCTCTATACAATCCCTGTATTTTGTTGTATAATATTTTATATACGCGCAATTTTCTGTTCCTGTGATAATGTTTCACGGGAAACATTTGATAGAACTGGGAGGAAAGGAACATGAATGATAATCATACAATCGCGGCGATTTCCACAGCGATGGCACCGGGCGGTATCGGTATGATCCGTATTTCCGGCGAAGCGGCAATGGAGGTGGCGGACAAGGTGTTCCGTTCCGTTTCAGGTCGCAAACTGGTGGATTTCAAAGGCTATACCGGTGCTTACGGTAAAGTGTTTGACAAAGACGGAGAAATCGACGAATGTGTCGCTTTTGTTTATCGCGGACCTCACAGCTACACCGGTGAAAATGTTGTGGAGCTGTGCTGTCACGGCGGTGTGTACTTAGTAAAACGTGCGCTGCGCTCTTGTATCGACGCAGGAGCTCGTCCTGCTGAACCGGGGGAATTTACCAAACGTGCCTTCTTAAACGGCAAAATGGGCCTTACACAGGCGGAAGCAGTTATGGATTTGATCGCTGCGCAGGGAAGCCATGGTGCAAAGGCAGCTCTCAGTGCAAGAGATGGTGCTATCTACCGTAAAATCCATGGTGTTGCCGATCAGCTGCTGGCGATTTCCGCAGGTTTGGCAGCATGGACTGATTATCCGGATGAGGATATCGAAGAAGTGTCTGATGAGAATCTGACCCGTTCCCTCGGCGAAGTAAAAGTTTCTCTGGAAAGAATCCTGAGAGATTATGATACCGGTAAGATCCTGCGTGAAGGCGTAGAAACTGTTATCATCGGTCGTCCGAATGTAGGCAAATCCACACTGATGAACCTGCTGTCCGGTACACAGAAATCCATCGTAACACAGATTCCGGGTACCACTCGTGACGTTGTAGAAGAAACCATTCAGCTCGGTGAGGTTATCTTGAATTTGGCAGATACCGCAGGTATCCGTGATACCGACGATATCGTAGAAGCAGCCGGTGTTGAACTGGCAAAACAGCGACTGGACCGCAGCTATCTGATCCTTGCGGTGTTTGACTCCTCTGACCATTTGACCGATGAGGATAAGGCACTGATTGAAAAGGTAAAAGATCGTCCAGTAGTTGCGATTATCAATAAAACTGACTTGGAGAGAAAAATCGAGCTGGACTACATTAGAGAAAACATCCCTCATATCGTAGAAATTTCTGCGGCAGTGGGCGATGGTGTTGATCGACTGAGCAATGCTATTTTCGATTTGCTGTCCTTCTCCAAAGCAAATCAGGATGAAGGCATTATTGCCAACGAAAGACAGCGTCTTTGCGTAGTCAACTGCTTGAATTCTGTCAATGAAGCAGTCAATGCACAGGCATTCGGAGAGACACTGGATGCGGTTGGTGTTTGCATTGACGAAGCGATCGATCATCTGCTGGTACTGACCGGTGAAAAAGCAACACAGGCTGTGGTAGATGAAGTATTTTCCCGCTTCTGTGTGGGTAAATAACGGAGGAATTAAGTTTTGGAATTTAATTATATGGACGAATATGATGTGGCAGTCATCGGTGCCGGTCATGCCGGTATCGAAGCTGCTCTGGCAGCATCCCGCTTAGGAGTGAAAACTGCCATCTTTACCATGTCTTTGGATGCGATCGGTAATATGCCATGCAACCCATCCATTGGTGGCACAGCAAAAGGACATCTGGTTCGAGAAATCGATGCACTGGGCGGTGAAATGGGTAAAGCTGCGGATGCGACCTTTATCCAAAGCCGTATGCTGAATCGAGGAAAAGGTCCTGCGGTACACAGCCTGCGTGTACAGAATGACAGAGAACGCTATCATGTGGAAATGAAGCGCCGCCTGGAGAATCAGAAAGAACTGGATATCATTCAGGCAGAAATCGTAGATCTGCAGACAGAGGACGGAAAAGTAACCGGCATCGTGACTGCATTGGGTTCTGTTTATAAAGTAAAAGCAGCGATCATTTGCTCCGGTACCTTCCTTAACGGTAAAATTTACGTTGGTGACCGCTGTATTGAAAGTGGTCCGGACGGTCTGCACGCTGCAAAAGGCTTGAGTGAAGCTTTGGTAAAACTGGGTCTTCCGCTGCGTCGATTCAAAACCGGTACTCCTGCCCGTGTACGCCGTGATTCCATCAATTACGACGTTCTGGAAGTGCAGGAAGGCGATACCCCAATCGTGCCATTCTCCTTTGAAACTCCACGTGAGGGTCTGGAGAATAAAGTGGTATGCCACATTGCGTATACCAACGAAAAAACCCATGAGATCATCCGTGCAAATCTCCACCGTTCTCCGCTGTACGGCGGTATGATCGATGGTGTAGGTCCAAGATATTGCCCATCCATCGAGGATAAAGTGGTTCGTTTTGCAGAGAAACCACGCCACCAGACCTTTGTAGAACCATGCGGCATGGAAACAGAAGAGATGTACCTTCAGGGTTTGTCTTCTTCCTTGCCGGAAGATGTTCAGATCGCTCTCTATCGCTCTATTAAGGGCTTTGAGAATATCAAGATCATGCGTAATGCTTACGCGATCGAATACGATTGTGTGGACCCTCTGGAGCTGCATGCGACACTGGAGTTCAAGAAGGTAGAAGGTCTTTACGGTGCAGGTCAGTTTAACGGAACCTCCGGTTACGAAGAAGCTGCAGCACAGGGTCTGATGGCTGGTATCAACGCAGCCAGAAAGATTCAGGGTAAACCAGCATTCACACTGGACAGAGCCTCCAGCTACATTGGTACACTGATAGATGATCTTATTACCAAGGGCTGTATGGACCCATACCGTATGATGACTTCCCGTTCTGAATACCGTTTGCTGCTCCGTCAGGACAATGCAGA
>JAZQXX010000135.1:0-3835 GCA_045633085.1 Negativibacillus sp.
GCTGCAGCAAACCCGTGTTGAAGCAGCTCTTCCCTACTTCGAACGTTTTGTCGCTGCACTTCCTGACGTACATGCTTTGGCTTCAGCAGATGAAGAACAGCTTCTGAAATTATGGGAAGGTTTAGGCTATTACAGCCGCGTCCGCAATCTGCAAAAAGCTGCACAGATTATCGTTGCCCAATACAACGGTCAGATCCCGTCCGATTATGCTGAACTGCTGGAACTTCCGGGCATCGGCGAATACACCGCCGGAGCCATCAGCTCCATTGCATTCCGCCAAGCAGAACCTGCCGTGGACGGAAACGTGCTCCGAATCTGTAGCCGAATCTGTGCAGATCCTTCCAATATTATGTCCGCAAAGGTCAAAAAGGACTACCGCAGCCGTTTGCAGCCTCTTTATCATGGCGTCAATGCCGGCGATTTCACACAGGCTCTGATGGAATTGGGAGCTACTGTCTGCCTGCCTAACAGCGCTCCGCTCTGCGAAGGCTGCCCTGCTCAGGCGTTCTGCTTATCGTATCAAGCAGGTAATCCTACAGATTATCCGGTGAAACCGGAAAAGAAAGCCCGAAAAATCGAACAACGCAGCGTTTGGCTTGTCACCGCGGACGATAAGCTCTTGCTTCATCGCAGACCTAAAAATGGTCTGCTGGCTGGACTTTGGGAGCTTCCAAACAGCTTAGACGGAACTGAGCCGGAACTTCCTCTCCCATACCATGAAGCCCAGTCCTGTGGAATGGCTACCCATATCTTTTCACATATTGAGTGGCACATGGAGGGAAGAGCTCTTTCTCTGCCGGAATGCATTGCTCTTCCAAACGATTGGCGCTGGGTCACTGCGGAAGAACTGCAGCAAAGCATTGCACTGCCAAGTGCTTTTGAAGCTTTTGCCGCTGTTTACCTAAAACAGAAAATATGATATACTTGTATTAATCGATTTGTGAGGTGACAGTATGAAAAAAACTCTTGCATTGCTTCTGTCTTTTCTGCTTCTGTTGAGTGGCTGTACCAGCCGCAGCATGACTCCATCCGTGCCTGATAGCCCATCTTCCGAACAGCAGGAGAGCCCATCAGTACCAAGCGTTTTAGAGCAGCCTGCTGAACTTCCATCCAATTTGGAAGAAAGCCAAAAAGAAGAAACGGAAGATGAAAAATCCGATGAAACCGACGAGGAAAAGGACAACGAAGCTTCTTCTGATGATGAGCTTGGCAACAGCAGCTCCGGCGTGTTCCATGTGTTGGATTCCGGATATGAAATCACGCTGAAATCCCCTCTTTCCGGTATTTACGATGAATTAGCCGGCGGTTTCTTCATTTCCGCAAAGGCTGACCCAACGTTCCAGGGTATCATTTCTTACACTTCCGATTCTGCCGAAGTAAAGAGCATTGAAGAAAATATCACCGTAATCAACGATACACTGAAAGCCGACGACAACGTAAAAGACTTCCAGTATGACCGTGAAAAAGATTCCAACGGACTCTATTCCATCACCTTCCGTTACCGCAACATCGGCGATGAGTACAGTGCCAGCGGCTACAATTACGTCCTCTACCGCCAGACCGAAAACGGAATGATCACCGTTATGTTCACTGCTCAGGACAGCAGCTATGAGAATGCCATCGACAGCGCATTCCAGTCAGTACAGCCTGCTACTTCCGAAGCCATCGACCCACCGACCCGATAAGAAAAAACACCCGTGTATCTTTATTGATACACGGGTGTTCTGTTTTTACTGCTGTTTCAATTCATTAAAGATCTTGATGATCAAATCACCCAAACCTACATTGTAGCCGCTGGAACCGTAAATGCCTTTTAAGCCTCGGCTGCATAGAACTACGATTGGAAGCTTGTCCGGATCGATATACATTCTTCTTGCCAGCATAGACATGGTATCACGGAAATCATCATAGAGCACATGAATACATGGAATATGCTCCAATGCACGATGGATCCGAGCGTCACTCAAGGCTGCCTTTGATTTGAGCACAAAGGTGATTTTGGCGTTCAGCTGACGGAACTGTTCCTGCAGATCTTCCATCTCATTGAGAATATGCTCTGTCGGCTCTTTTCCTTCTTCCAGCCATAAAAGAAGATTTGGAACCTCCGCACAGTGATCTTCCATAGAAACCACAGAACCGGTTTCATCGTACAGCATAAAGTTCGGAATCGGTTTATCAGACAGCAAATCAGTCAATTTTCCTTCACGAAGAGAGATCATCAGCTGACTTTCCGCCTGTTCGCCGACTTCAAAACGGTATTCCTTTGCCAGCAATGCACCGGTTGGCATACGTTTACAGGTCAAAAGACGGTATTGTCCCAGAGCCAAGGAAAGGCTCAGTTTCTTCTCCTGCCACTGTTCCTGGGAGAGATCGAGAGTCACATATTCGCCCTGTTCCAAACGTGCCAACGACCAATTCTGATGGTAGATCCAAGGTTCTTCTTCCTCACTGTAAAGCAGGAATGCACGGCTCTTACCCTCTTGTTTTGGAAGTCCATCGGCAAACTCTACGCCATTCCAGTACTGTGGACGCTGGTCATCTGCCGCTAAGCGTGCAGGAATTCCCAAACTGCGGCAAACAGCAACACACAGAATATTCTGAGAACGCTGATCGGCACTTTTTACATTTAAAACACCAAGCGGTGTTGTCAGCAGATCAGAATGTTCTTCCTTCGGAGCATGGTGGATGTTTTCTTCGATCCATCTGCCGATCTCCTGCGGATCTTTGCGGAACAATTCCAGCTGTGCCTCACTGAATTGCTGCGGCAGAGCCTTTCTCCAACAGGTCAAGCGTTCTCTGCCAATTCGCGGATTCATCAAGCAAGAAACCAACAGCTCCTGAGGGTAGGAATCCACAAAAGATATAGCATGTTCATAGGCTTCCTGCAGTACATCCGCACGACAGTCGGTCAAATCTTTTTCGGTCAAAGACTCCAACAGTTCCAGCTTCAATGCTAAATTTCCGTCAGTGAGGAAGCTCAGCAGCTCCTTTTCATTTCCGTAGGTTCCTGCCAGAAGTTTTGCACCCCTCTGTGCTTCCATGTCAGAAAAACCTTTTGAAAGCAGCAGTTCCTTCCCCTGTTCAAAGCTAAGATATGCCGCTTCTTTCTCATGGCGTTTCTCCACGGCTGCGTCAAATTTCTGCTGACGGAGAAGCTTGATTTCTTCACTCTGCGGATGCAGGAAGGCCATATTATCCATTGGTGGCTGCATATCAAAGTCGATTCCCTGCAGTTCTTTTGCTTCTGCAGTTACTGCAGCACCAAAATCGATCTGCACATCCTGCTCTTTTCGCAAGTCCACATGACGGGTCACAAAGCGTCCGTCTTTCACGCAGTGGAGATGCAGATCTCCCAATCCGGTCGTTAAGCGGACTTGCCCATTTTTATCGGTCAGCTGACGGGAGATCGGAGCAAATTCCGCGTAATTCAGCAGTTCGCATTTGACCGTAACTCCTTCTAAAGGCTGACCTTGTTCCGTAACTGTTACTGTCAGCTCCTTACTATCTGCATAACGTGGCAGTTGATTCCACAGACTCATGCATCCATCACCGGAAATTAGCTCCTCATTCATCGGAAGCGGACCGAAAGTTCTTCCATGAACCAGCATTGCACGGGATGCAGCTGCCATGAACCAACCGCGGTTCAGGCTTTCTTCCGGCTCACAGGCACCCATGTACTGCCATTTTCCGTCGCAATACAGCTCGACCCACGCATGATTGTCATCACAATGAGGCCACTTCGGTGCGTAGACCTGTCGTGCAGGAATTCCCACACTGCGCAGGGCAGTAACTGCAAAGGTAGACTCTTCACCGCAGCGCCCGAAAGCGCAGCGCA